>DMPQ01000118.1:0-12733 GCA_003455945.1 Planctomycetaceae bacterium | reverse complement strand
GGTTGGGCCAGTCAGAACGCGAAGCCTACCGAGCTGCCCGAGCCCGTGCCTCAGTCGCCTCGGTGACTCCGTGAGAAAACCTCCGCTCCGTGGCTTAGTGTCTCCTCGGCGCCTCGGTGCCTCAGCTCCCCAGCGTCTCGAGCACCATCACTCGGGATAGAGCTGCGTCGACAGGTAGCGTTCGCCGAGATCCGGGAGGACGGCGACGATCAGCTTGCCGGCGTTTTCGGGGCGCTTGGCGATCTGCAGCGCGGCCCACGCCGCCGCTCCGCAGCTGATGCCGCAGAAGAGTCCTTCGGTCGTCGCCATGCGGCGAGCCGTTTCGGCGGCGTCTTCGTCCTTGACCTGCACCACTTCGTCGATGATCCCGACGTTGAGCACGTCCGGCACGAATCCGGCTCCGATCCCCTGGATCGTGTGCTTCCCCGGCTTCAGCTCCTGACCGGCTCGACGCTGCGAGATCACCGGACTGTTGAACGGCTCGACCGCAATCGTCTTCATCGACGGACGGCGCTGCTTGATCACTTCCGAGACGCCGGTGATCGTCCCTCCCGTGCCGACTCCCGACACCAGAAAGTCGATCTTGCCGTCGGTGTCGCGCCAGATCTCTTCGGCGGTCGTCTTGCGATGCACCTCGGGATTCGCCGGGTTCTTGAACTGCTGCGGCATGTAGTAATGCGGGTTCTGTTCGGCGAGTTCCGTCGCGCGACGGACCGCTCCCGGCATCCCTTCGGCCGCCGGAGTCAGGATCAGATCGGCGCCGAGCGCCTTGAGCAGCCGCCGCCGCTCGATCGTCATGCTCTCGGGCATCACCACCTTGAGCTTGTAGCCGCGCGCCGCACAGACATACGCGAGCGCGATCCCGGTGTTGCCGCTCGACGGCTCGATGATCACCGTATCGGCCTTGATCTTCCCCTCGCGCTCCGCCGCATCGATCATCGCGCGACCGATCCGGTCCTTGACGCTCCAGAGCGGATTCATGTTCTCGATCTTGCCGACCACCGTCGCGACGCACCCCTCGGTGATGCGGCGCAGGCGGACGAGCGGCGTGTTGCCGATGCACTGCGTGATGTCGTCTCGAATGCCGGCGGGAAGAGCGGACATGGCGTGGGTTTCCTGACGAAAGGGCATTGCGGCGAAGCAAGGCCTCGGGAAAGAAGACTATCGGAAACGACCGCGGCGACGAACCGACCCGACGGCTCGCGAATCGCCGCGAGGAACGACCTCTCGCGACGAAAGGCGGACCGTCGATCGCGTCTCTCGGGATCGGCGGCGACCGATCCGGTTCAGGCCGCCTGCTTGCGGTCGTACAGATACGGGTTGAGAGCCGGATCGTTGTACATCTTGAGCTGCCGATAGGTCCGATGCCGACGAGTCCCCTCGCCGATCTCGGTCAGCAACTCGCCGAGCGCTCCGGTCAGATCGGACTGCTGCAGACGGCAGATCGCGATCTTGCGGAGCACACCGTCACGATGTTCCTGACTGACGTCGGTCCGACCGAGCTGCTCTTCGAGATGGTACAGGCGGAGCGCCAGGATCGACAGCCGGTCGATCGCCTGTCCCGGCGTCTCGGTCGCCAGACGGGCTCCCTCGCGAGGCCGGATGCCGCGCGCCTCGAGATCCATCGTGATCCAGTCGTCGACCTTCTCGATCGCGTCGTTCCGCTGCTGGTTGTAGCGATCGATCGCCCGCTTCGACCCGGCGATCTTCGCGTCCCCCACATCCGGACTCCGCGCGATGTCCTCTTCGTGCCAGAGCAGGAAATTGAAGCCGTGCTGGCGGCAGATCGCTTCCCAGAGGCCGGTGTAGCGACAGTCGACCGGTTCCCGATGCCAGCGCTCGACCGTTTCGGCATGCAGTTGGGTCAGCCGGACCGTATCGATCATCGCACGAGCCTCCATGCGCGGTGCCAAGGGTGACGAGCGGTGGGATCAGGAAAGGAACGAGCCGAGGGGGCGCCTCTGCGCCGCCGTCGAAGCGATCGCTCGGCCGAGCGGCAGACCGATTACGGATGGCCGAACGCCGCACGGTTCCTGTCCCGCGGGCGGATCTTAGCCCCACCTCGCGAAACCGACCAGNNCCCCGCAGCTTTCGCTCCCTGCCGCGATCCCCCTCGCGCTTCGGCGCAGTTGCCTACGCGCCGCCCGAACATCCCGGGCATAATGGAGACGTGCGACGTCTTCCTTCCGAGATGCGGATCCGAACGATGCGAGCCCCCTCCTCTCTCTCCCGACGAATCGCGACGCTGCCGGCGATCGGCCCGGCCGAACCGACTCGCTCGCGGGGAAAGGGCGGTTCCCTTGCCGCGCCGCAACCGATCGCGCCCGCGTCACGAAGCCGCTCCGTGTCGCCGCACCGGCAGCCGCTGGCCGAGCGTCTCGCGGCGCTCGCGCTCGGACTCCCCNNGTTCCTCGCCTCGTCGCCGCTGGCTGCGACCGAACGGCCGATCGACGATCCGCCGGCAGCCGTCGCTCCGGACGAGCCGCTGACGAGCGAGTTCGATGCGCTGCTGGCTCGATTGGGGAGCGATGACTTCGACGAGCGGGAGCAGGCGACCGAGCAGCTCTGGCGAGCCGGACGAGCGGCGGAACCGGCGCTCCGGCGAGCGCTCGGCGATCCCGATCGCGAGATCGCCTTTCGCGCCTCGCGGATCCTCGAACGCTTCCGTCTGGGGATCTTCGCCGACACCCCTCCCGAAAAGATCCGCCTGATCCGCTCCTATGTCGAGGCGACCGATCAGCAGCGGCTGTTGCTGATCCGCTCGCTCGTGCAGGAAGGGGAGGTCGACGACCTGTTGCTGCTGCTCGACCGCGAAACCGATGCGGGGCGGCGGCAACAGGGAGAGTCGCTCGTGATGGGGCAGCTCGAACCGCTCGTCCTCCCGCTGCTCGAACAGCAGGATCAGGCGCGCGTCGATCGGCTGCTCGATCGCTTCGCCCTCAATCCGATCTCGCAGTACCTTCAGGTCTCGGTCGCCGCGATGCAGGGGCCCGAAGCGATCGCGGCGCTGATCGAGCGAGCCCCCTCGCTCGCATCGGCCAACGATCCGGGGCGAGGGAAGCGGATCGAGCTGATGTCGCTCGCGATGCTCGGCGACCTCGACGCCGCACTCGCGACCGCCGCTCAGCTCCCCGACCCTCAGGAAGCGCGCGGCTGGCGCTCGTCGCTCCTGGTGATCGACGGCCGCTGGCGCGACTATCTGGAACATCTGACCGGATCGGCCGAGCCGCCGGACGGAGCGCTCCCCGGTTCCCTGGCCGGCAACGAACTGCTGCTGGCTCGTTGGGGAGCCCACATGGCGCAGGACGAGGCGTGGAGTCGTCGGCTGGACGAGGCGATCGAGACGCAGTTCTCGGACGATTCGCAGCTCCTTCCGCGCGTCCAGATCGAGCTGCTGTTGGGCGACGTCGATGCGGCGCTCGAGCGGACGCGGCGTCTCGATCCGCTACTCCACTTCTCGATTCTCGTGGCTCAGGATCGCTTCGTCGAAGCGTATGCCCAGTCGGGGATCGGAGCGACGCGCGACGAGCGGGCCGCCTGGTACGAATCGCTGCTGAACGAACTGAAGCAGGCGGGAGACGAGACGCCCGAAGGGGGACAGACGGCGTTCGACGAAGCGCGACTGAAGCTGGCGGTCGAAGCGGCGGGGTGGCTCGTCGCGCTCGGCGAGATCGAGGAAGGGAGCGAGCTGCTGACGCGGATCTGGCAGACGCTGCCGATGCGACTGGCGAGTCGCCGGATGCATCAGGGGCGGATTCTCGATCTCGAGTTCCGCAACGAACTCGACGACGCGTTCGTCCGCCACGGCATCGAGCTCTACTCGCTCGCCCAGTTCCAGCAGGCGCTCGCCGAAGTGGATCGGAACCGAGGGATGGGCGGGGCGTTCGTCGGCTGGTGGGCGATGCTCGAATCGGAGCGGCTGGAACCGGCGGAGCGACTCAGGGCGATCCGCGATCTGCTCTCGCTGCCGCGGCAGAACCCCGAACAGGTCGAGCGGCGTCACGCCCGGATCGAAAAGGCGATCGCCGAGTTCGGCGGCCGAACGCTCGATCAGCAGGCCAGTCCCGGCATCGATCTGCATCTGGCCGAGGCCTGTTTCGCGAACGATCTCGAGGCGCGCGGGGAGCAGTTGCTGCGCGAGGCGATCGAACGGAACTCGGATCTCGAAGCGCGGACGATGCTGGTCGAGCATCTGCGGCAGCGCGAGCGATGGGACGAGGTGCTCGCGGCGATCGAAGGGTATCGCCAGGATCTCGCGCCGGCGATGCGCGGTTTCCGCAATCTCGACGGCCAGGGGCTCGCCTGCGAACGGATCCGGGCGCTCTTCGAACTGGGGCGCGACGCCGAAGCGCGAGAGGAACTCGGCCGACTGCAGCAGATCTCGTACGCGTCACAGCTGAGCGCCGGCCGGGCGCTCGACGACGTGGAGCTGGACGATGCGGCTCGCGACGCGCTGCGGCGGATCCGCTTCGCGCCGCTCGGCCAGCCGACTCGCTTCGCCGGCATGACCTATCAGTCCTGTCTGGCGCTGGCGCTGATCATGAACGACAGCGTCGGCTCGTCCGACCCGCGCGATATCGCGAGTCTGTCGGCCAGCATGCTGGCGCTCGACCGACCGATGTTCCTGGAGCCGTCGCTCCGCGATGCGCCGCAGGTCGTCTTCCTGATGCAGTTCGTCGAGATGGCCGAACAGGCGGCGGCTCGCGAACGCCTGGCGACCGGCGACCTCGACGGAGCGACCGCCTACCTGCGCCGAGCTCTCGCGATCCGCCCCGGCAACGTCGACAACCTGCTCGATTTCGTCGAACCGCTCGAAGCGGCCGGCGGCGGTGCGACGATCGCCGAACTGCATGCGACCTGTCGAGCGACCTATCGGGAACAGATCGAGGCGTTTCCGCGGAGTGCGATGCACCGCAACAACCTGGCCTGGATGAGCGCCCGCTCGGGGCTCGAGCTGGACGAGGCGCTCGAGATGGCGACCGCCGCCGTCGCCGCTCGACCGACCGAAGACAACTATGTCGACACGTTGGCCGAGGTGCGATTCCGGCGAGGGGAGTTCGCTCAGGCGGTCGCCGAAGCTCAGCGCTGCGTCGCGATGACGCCGGCCAACGTCCATTACCGTCAGCAGCTGGAACGCTTCCGCCGGGCGCTGGCCGAAGCGGAAGCGGGACGCTGAGCTCGGTGCGGATCGTCGAGCTTCGGACGCTCGGTCAGCGCGGAGCGATCCACAGGAACGGCGTCTCGCGCTCGTCCATCCGGATCTCGTACTTCAGCGGCGGTTCGGTCTGGCCGAGGAGCTTCGAGAGGATCGCGCCGTAGGGGGCGTCGGGGTGCGTGTACGAGACGCGCACCTCGTCCAGCTCGATCCCCTGTTCCGCCAGGCCGTTGCGATCGATCAGCATCGCCAGACCGCACTTCGCTCGGATCGCTTCGATCGCCTGCCCCAGGCGGAACGCCTTGATGTCGACCTTGATCTTGTCGCTCAGCACCGGAGCGACGGCGCCGGGAGGCTTCTCGATCGGCCAGCCGATCGGCCAGAACTCCTCGGCCCGGCGACTCTCGACGATCGCCAGACTGACCGAGCCGGCTTCGTCGCGACGGACCGTCAGGACGAGCCCGCCGGGGCGGACGGCGGCTGCGAGCGCCGTGCCGACGGTCAGTCCCTGGAGTTCGTCTTCGCAGATCACCGCATCGTCGAGCGCGGAGGCGGCCGCGGGATCGAAGGCCAACGGGGTCGCGATCGTTTCGCTCAGACGCTCGACGAGCGTTCGCGACGCGATGCCGATCGTCGGGAACTCGACCGGCGTCGCCAGGTCGTCGTGCAGCGCGATCAGCTGAGCCGGAGTCAGACCGAACGCCAGCCGCTCGCCGACGATCGCATCGGGGCCGTTGGCGGCGAGTTGATCGAGCCACTCCTTGGCGTCGGCTCCCTGAGCGATCGTGAAGGTCCGCCCCGGGACCTGCAGACGATTGCGTCGCGTCAGGATGCCGATCACGACCCAACTCGGCCGCTGCTCGTTGCCGGCATTCTCGATCCGGGCATCGTCGGTCGCCTTCATCGCCCGCAATCGGACATCGATCCCGCGATCGCCGTAGGCCCGAGCCCACTCGTGGGCATCACCCAGATCGAGTCCCGGTTCCATGGCGATCTCGAGACGGACCGGAGCCGGAGACGCGGGCCGAGCGGGTTGCTGCCGCGGCTGAGCCGCCAGCGAGTCGGCCAGCAGCACCAGCGCGACGAACGACCCGAGCCCGAGCGGAAGGGGAACGCGAATCATGAGCGACCTCCTGACGAGTCCCCTTCATGATAACGCTCCGACTCGCTCGGACCCGACTTCGTGTCCTTCGTGGGCTTCGTGGTGATGAAAATGCCTTTTCANNCTTCGTGTCCTTCGTGAACTTCGTGGTGAGGAAATTGACTTTTCAACCACCGAGTTCACCGAGAACACCGAGGGGGAACCGGTGCGGGTCAGTCGTCCGATTCGGCGAGCGGCTGCGGGAGCAGGAAGCTGATCCCCAGGCCGATCGCGTAGCAGATTCCGCCGACGATCGCCGAGGCGCTCGAGAAACGGAGCGCCGCTTCCAGCGGACCCTGCCCTTCGTACGGCATGAAGTCGGCCAGGAAGAGCGTGACGGCCGCGGCCGAGGTGCCGATCATTCGGCCGCCGATGTTCGCCGCGAAGCTCTCGCCCGTTCCGCGCAGATGCATCGGATAGACGTGCGGCAGGAAGTTCCCCCAGAAGCTCAGCTGAGCGACGGTGAACAGACCGGCGAAGAACATTCCGAGCGACATCGTGGTGATCGGCAGGTGGCCGAGCTTGATCGCGGTCAGATCGATCTCGAGAAAGACCGTGTTCTCGGCGCGGACGAAGAACCAGAAGAGAAGCGGCAGGACGACGATCCCTCCGAGCTGGAAGATCCGCAGCGACCAACCCCAACTCGCCAGGCGGACGATGACGATCGCCATCAGGAAGCGGCCGAGCAGGCCGCCGAGCTCCTGCACCTTGGTGTATTCGGCTGCCGCCTTGGTCGCGACGGCACCGCGAGCCGCTCGGGCTCGACCCTGGATCGCCTTCTCGTCCAGCTTTCCTTCGGCCGTCAGCTCGTCGATCGTCTTCTTGGCGACCGCATCCGCCTTGGCCTGAACGTCCTTCAGCCCCGGAACGATCTGCGGCATCTGCTGGATCGCGCCGAACGCGGCTCCGAGCGAACAGGCGAAACCGACGGTGGTGACCAGCGTCGTGCGACGCAGTTGAGGCGAGAAGATCGCGGCGATCGACGGTCGGCGCAACGTCCCCGCGGCTCGCTTCGCCGCCCACACCGGCGATTCGGGAAGGAACGGTCGAATCACGATCAGCGGGATCGCCGGAATCAGACCGCTCATCAGCGTGTAGCGCCACGGTGCATGGGCATACGCTTCGCCGATCTGCCCGAACAGACCAGTCAGGAAGCCGGGAATCGCGATCTCGGGAAGATGCTTCCCCAGGTCGACCGCCAAGCCGTTGGCGACGGCGACCATCAGCCCGCCGACCGACGAGAAGGCCTGCGTGTAGCCGAGGACCTGCTCGCGTCGCTTCGGATCGGGGAAGAGTTCGGCGAGCCACGCGACGGCGGCGACGAACTCGACACAGACGCCGATGAAGGTCGTGCAGCGCAGGAACAGGAGCATCGGCAGGCTGGTCGAGAAGCCGGCGAAGAAGGCAGAGAAGGCATACAGCAGGATGCTGTAGGTCAGCACGCGGCGCCGACCGAAGCGGTCGGTCAGGTAACCTCCCAGCAGCCCGAAGATCCCGCCCGCGAACGCCGGCACGTAGAACATCAGCCGGAGCCAATGGTTGAACTCGGGGGAGCCGGGGGCGTATCCCTTCAGTTCCATCACCGAGTCCCGCAGGATCAGCGGGAGCATCAGCAGCTCGTAGATGTCGAACGCGAACCCGATCGACGCGATCAGACAGATCAGGAAGACGGTCGCGCCGGAGAGCGGCTTGATGTCGGCGGGAGCGGACATGAGGGAGGGCTCGCGGGTGAGAGTTCGGCGGCCGGAATCAGAAGCGTCAGCAAGCGGCAACGCCGTCGACAAGCGGTCGACGGCGCTGCGAAGAAGAGGCGTCGCACGCTCCGATCGCTGACGATCGGAACGTGCGGGCCGGCGAACGGGAACCGATGAGTCGGTTCCGGGCGGACACGAACGCAAACGGGACTCGATCGACGACGGCGATCACGGCGCGGCGATCCGCGCCGCGACTCACTCCGACTCGCTCGTCGCACCTTCCCGAATCGCGAAGACCCGGTTGCGGTTGGCGATGTAGATCGTGTTGCCGGCGGCGATCGGCGTCGTGTAGACGGCGGTGTCCATCACGTTGGTCGCCAGCAGTTCCTTCTCGGCCGACAGGGCGAAGACGAGGACGTCGCCGTACTCGTTCCCCATGTAGACCTTGTCGTCGGCGATCAGCGCCGAAGCCCAACTGGCCGACAGCATGTCGTGCGTCCAGTGCGCCTCGCCCGTCTGAGCGTTCACGCAGTGGACGACGCCGCTGAAGTCGACGACGAAGAGCAGGTCGTTCTTGATCGCGACGGTGCCGCAGGTCCGGTGCATCGTCGTCTCGAACTCCTCGGGATCGGCACCGACATAGTGCCAGATCGCGGCGGAGTTCGGGTTGTCGCGCTGGAAGTCTCCCTCCTCGACCTTCATCGCCTGCAGACGACGATGCGGAGCCGGGACTTCGGGGTCGGACGAGTTGTAGACGATCGACGGGCTGACGTCGCCGCGCTTGGTCGGATCGATGCACCACAGGTGGCCCGGCCCCTCGCCGTGCTCCGGATCCTCGCCGACCGCCACGTAGACCTTGCCGTCATAGATGACCGGCGTCGCGATCAGGTGGTTGCGAGTCGCTCGGCCGCCGAGGACGTAGAGCGAGTCCTTCGGGTTGCAGTCGAACTTCCAGAGGAGCTTCCCCTTGCCGTTCTCTCCCTTGGGTTCGAACGAATAGACGTAGCCGTCGCCGCCGCCGAAGATCACCTGCTCGACCCCGTCGAAGACGCCGTACGCCGGGCTCGACCACTGACCGTGCAGGACGTTGTTCCCCGGCGTGTTGTCGGTCCACAGGACCTTGCCGGTGCTGCGGCTGACGCAGATGAAGCTCGGAGCCGACTCGGCCGGCAGTTCGATGTGCCCTTCGTCGACGCCGTTGCCGGTGATGACGAACAGCATGTCGCCGACCGCCATGACCGAGCAGCTGCACATGTTGTGCTGCGAGACTCCGAGCTCCTTCATCATGTTGAGCTTCCAGATCACGTCCGCCTCGCGCTCGCCGACCGGCGTCTCTTCGACGAACGGGCCGTCGTTCTCGCCGTCGCGGAAGCCTTCGGTGTCCAGACAGACCACCTCACCCCGGTTCGACACGTACCAGAGCTTCTCGCCGTCGACCAGCGGCGCCGCACAGACGCCTTGGTCGGGCCAGTCGTGTACGCGCCCGGTCGGCAGCTTCTCGTTCGAGTGCTGCCACAGGAACTCCCCCGTCTCGCTGTCGAAGCAGATCAGGCAGCCGAGATCGACCTTCGACGGGTAGCGTTCGATGTAGCCCGAGCCGTTGTTGGTGCCGATGTAGAGCTTGCCGTTGGCGACGACCGGGTTGCCGTACGTCTCGCTGCCGACCTTGGCGCTCCAGAGGACGTTGGTCCCCGAGGCGATGTCCCATTCGGTCGGCAGGCCGGTCGCTTCCGGCACGTTGTTCCGAGCGGGCGAACCGCCCCAGAGCGGCCAGTCGGTCGGCTTGACGTCGAGCGTCCGGATGTAGTCGATCGCCGTCTTGGTCGGATCCTCGACCGTCGGCGGATCGTTCGCCGTCACCCGAGCGATCGATGCGGCGGTAACGAGCGAGCCCGAGACCAGGAACAACGCGAACCAGTTTCTGAGAGTCATCGATTCGATCCGTGCAGCACGGGAAGGGAGTTCTGTCCGGGGAAAGTCGCGAGTCGGAATCGAGCGAGGCCGAAACGTTCGCCGTTCCGCACCTCGGCTCGACCGCTCGCGAAGGTCGACCGACGAGATCACTCGTTCGGATAGACCGTGATGTTGTCGATGTAGAACTCGGCCGGCGACGAGACGCCGTGAATGCCGGGAGAGCCGTGACGNNTAGTCAGGTCCTCGCCGCGAATCGTCCACTCCTCGGGTTCCGCCGAGTCGCGAGGCCAGACCTTGCCGAGCAGCACGATCCGGTCCTCCTTCACTTCGCTGCGGAACTTCATCCGGTACCAGACTCCTTCCTGCCAGGAGAAGTCCTGAGTCACGGCGAACCGCATTTCGAGACGCGAGACCCACGAACGGAGCTGGAGCTGGCCGGTGCCGAGCATCACCAGCGTGTAGCGCGAGTTGACGACTCCCATGTCCGGCAGGCGGTCATCGGTCCGAGTCGCCAGGAAGTCGGTCTCGACCGTGTAGTCGTGCAGATCGTCGGGCCCGAACCAGCTCTGGCTGCGCGTCCCCTTGGGGATCGTGCTGACCTTCACCAGACACGGTTCCCCTTCGTGAACGATCGGGCGATGGCGAGCGGCCATGCCGACCCAGCTCGGCGGCAGCACGCCGTCGGTGAACTCGTAGCGCCACGGGAGCGGCGGAACGACGCGGAGCTTGGCCTCTCCCGTCGCGGTGCCGGCGGTCGCGGTGATCGTCAGCACCTTGTCCGCAGCACCGGGACCGATCGTCAGCTTGCCGTCGGCAAAGCTGCCGGGGCCGTCGACCGCGAGCTTCACGTCGGCATCGAGCTTGGCCGGATAGCCGTCCGCATCGAACGCCTCGACCTCGAACGCCACGGTCTCTCCGGGAGCCGCCATCTCGCGACCGGGCGAGACGCGCAGCTGAGTCGCGGGGCCGACCGAACGCTCGGCAGGGGCCGGAGCGGCGGCGGTCGACGGGTAGGCTCCCGCCGTCTCGCCGATGCATTAGATCCCGCCGATCGTCGGCAGATAGATCCGGCCGTCGGCGATGATCGGCGACCCGAGGATCTCCTCGTTGCTCAGACGCGTCTGGTGAACGATCTCGACCCCGGTCTCGGTCGGCTTGAGGATGTAGAAACGCCCCGTCGCCTCACCCAGATAGATCTTGCCGTCGCCGTAGACCGGGCTGCCGAACATGATGCGGCCCAGACGCTGGCGAGCGACCTCCTTGCCCGAGTCGGCATCGATCACGAGCATCGTCGCTCCGTCGTCGACCGCATAGATCCGGCCGTCCAGATAGAGCGGCGCCGAACGCCCGATCGTCTCGCCCGGCATCTTCCAGAGCAGGTCGGCATCGGTGATCTCGCCGCGCGCCTTGGCGCCGTCGATCGCGAAGAAGGCTCCGAGGATCGTCGTGTCGGCGCTGTTCTTCTCGGAGTGACCGCAGAAGACCCGATCGCCGACGATCAGCGGCGTCTGGTTCAGACCGCGAACCGACACCTCGTACTTCCAGATCACCGCTCCGGTCCGAGGCTGCAGGGCGTAGACCGACCCGTCGCTGGCGCCGAGTACCATCGCATCCTGGTTGCCGAAGCGAGTGAAGATCGGCGTGCTGTAGGTCGTATCCTCGGGACGAGGACGAGTGCTCATCAGCCAGACGATCTCGCCGGTCTGCTTGTCCATCGCGAAGATGCGGTGCGCCGGGAGCGAGTCGCCGCCGAAGCCGGTCGAGACGCCGCTGACGTAGATCAGGTTCTCGAAGAGGACCGGGAAGTTCGTCCGGCCGCCGTAGGTCGAGAGGAGCCCGAACTGCTCGCTCATCGAACGCTGCCAGAGCACCTCGCCGGTCGCTCCGTCCAGGCACTGGAACAGACAGCCGAGCCCCAGGACGTAGATCTTCCCCGTCTCGGGATCGGCGATGACGCTCGACCACCCGATCCGCTCCGCCGGAGCGTCCGACAGGTAGATGTTGTTGAACGTCTCCCAGATCGTCTCGCCGGTCGCGGCGTTCAGACAGACGACCTTTTCCCCTTCACGAGTCGTTTCGGGGTTGGCTCGACAGACGCTGTAGAGTCGCCCGTTCATGACGACGGGGGTCGAGCGGGTCCCGAGATCGTCTCGCTTCCAGACNNTCCCTTGGGAGACCACGACTCGGGAAGTCCGACCGCATCCGAGATGCCGTTGGAGTGCGGTCCGCGCCAGAAGGTCCAGTCGCCGTCGCCGGCGCCGCGGACGTTCGAACCGAAACCGAGGATCGCCGCGATCACCAAGGCGATCGTCGGGCGTGCATGCGGCGTGCTCATCGTACTCCTCGCTGCTGCGACTCGGAGAGGAAAGCGACGGGCGCGGACCGATGCCTCCGGACGCCCCCGGCACTTCGGAACGCCCGACATCATACCGGAAACCGAGGCGTTTCGGCACCCTGCCCGTTCGGCTGCTCGGCGGGCGTCCGAAGTGAGGGGGACCGGCGGTGGCGAAGAGGACGAGCGCGGCGAGGCGCGGTCCCGAGAACGGCAACGGGGCGAGCTGCATTGGGGGCCTCCATCGGGGCCGCCGCAGGCTACTTGCCGCATGGCGAGGGGTCAACCCGAAGCGGCCGGGCCTGGCCCCGGCGAGACCCCGAAAGGGCCGGACTCACGCCTCGCTGATGGCCGAGCGCTCCGTCCGCCAACCCTCGGCGTCAGGCAGGCCGACCTGCTCCGCGAGCTCGATGCCGCGGTCCCAGAGCGAGACCGACTCGGCCCGCGCCATCGGATCCCTGGCCCGGTGATAGTGGATGGCCGACCAGTTCGCGGCC
>DMPQ01000114.1:5138-5288 GCA_003455945.1 Planctomycetaceae bacterium | reverse complement strand
CCCGATCGGCTCGGGGCGTCACGAACGACGGATGCTCGACGCCGTCATCGCATCGGGCTACTCCGGACCGATCGGCATTCTCGATCATCGCGACGACCTCGACTCCGAGGTGGCGCTGCGCCGCAATCTCGACGGTCTGGCGGAACTGCT
>DMPQ01000114.1:0-5106 GCA_003455945.1 Planctomycetaceae bacterium | reverse complement strand
CGACGACGGACGAACGAGCGAAACCCCGAGTGAAGCCGACGAGCCGATCGATTTCGTCCGTCAGATCCGACCGATCCTCTCCTCCCGATGTTTCGCCTGTCATGGTCCGGATGCCAACGATCGGGAAGCCGATCTCCGCTTGGACCTTCCCGACGACGCGCTTCGCGACCGAGGCGACTCGACGATCATCGTCCCCGGTCAGCCCGATCGGAGCGAACTGATCGCGCGGATCGAGTCGACCGATCCGTCGACCAAGATGCCTCCCCCCGACTCGCACNNCGGCATTGGTCGTTCGAGCCGATCGTCGCTCGCGATCTTCCTGAAGTCCCCGGCCTGTCGTCCGACGTCGATCCGATCGATCGGTACATCGAAGCGACTCTGGCTCGGCAAGGGATCGTGCCGGCCCCTCCGGCCGATCGCGCAACTTGGCTCCGACGCGTGACGCTCGACCTGACCGGTCTGCCGCCGACGCTCGAGGAACTCGATGCCTTTCACGCGGACCCGTCGAGTGACGACGTGGCGTGCGCGACGGTCGTGCGCCGCCTGCTCGCTTCATCGGCGTGCGCCGAGCGACTGGCGCTCGACTGGCTGGATGCCGCCCGCTATGCCGACACCAACGGCTACTCGATCGACGACCATCGCGAGATGTGGCTCTATCGCGACTGGGTCATCGCGTCGTTCCTCGAGCGACAACCGTTCGATCGATTTCTGGTCGAGCAGTTGGCCGGAGATCTGCTGCCGGGATCGACCGAGCGACAGCGTCTGGCGACCGCCTTCCTGCGCAACAGCATGAACACGCACGAAGGAGGGACGATCCCCGAGGAGTACCGGATCGCTTCGATCGCCGACAAGATCGACACCGTCGGCAAGTCGATGCTCGGGCTGACCCTCGAGTGCGCTCGCTGTCACGATCACAAGTACGATCCGATCACGCAGACCGAGTACTACCGCCTGTTCGCCTTCTTCAACAGCACGGCCGAGCCGCCGATGGACGCGAACGCCTACGCGTTCGGCCCGGTGCTCGAGGTACCGGCTGACGATGCGGCGTATCGACGGTGGAACGACCTGAACGAACGCGCCGCAGCGCTGGTCGGCGCCGCCGAGCCGACGCAAGAGTCGATCGATGCGGCGCGGGCCGCTCGCCCCTGGAACGCGGCCGGCTGGCAGCTTCATGGGCCGGCGGCGGTCGGTTCGGAGCTCCCGGTCGACGAAGGCTGGGAGGGGACCGACAAGCTCCCCGGGCGGACCGATCGATCGCTTCCGGCGAACGACTCGGTGCTTCGCTTCCGCTGTGATGTCGAGGTGCCGCGCGATCGCGATCTCTGGCTCGTCGGGCGTTTCGGAAGTTCGCTGTCGATCCGAGTCGGTGATCGGATGGTCGACGTCGAGTCGTTCGGCGTTCCGGGCGAGCTCTCGCTCCATCGCGTGAGTTTCCCCGCCGGCAAGTCGCGGCTGACGGTCGAGGCGGCCGGGGACGGCTCGGGCGCGATGCTCGAGGCGCGACTGGTTGATCCGTGGGAGTCGACGGTCGCCGATGGGTTCGAAGCTGCGACTCCGATCGATCGGCTGCTGATCGCCTACGAGACGTCCGACGATCGGTCCGCGATGTCTGAAGGCCCCGAGCTGGCGCGGCGGATGATGATCGAGCGAGCGGGGTTCACGACGACGCTCGTCGCGCGCGATCTCCCTTCCCCGCGTCTGACGCATGTGCTTCGTCGCGGCGAGTACGACCAGCCGATCGGTGACCCGCTCGATCCGAGCGTGCCGGCGATCATGGGGGCGCTCCCTGACGATCGCCCGGCCGATCGGCTCGCGCTGGCACGGTGGCTCGTCTCGGATCAGCATCCGCTTGTCCGCCGCGTGCTGGTTAACGGCTTCTGGCAACGCGTCTTCGGGAACGGTCTGGTGCGGACTCCCGAGGACTTCGGTGTGCAGGGGGCTCAGCCGACTCATCCGGAGCTGCTCGATCGGTTGGCGATCGAGTTCTCGGAGCGGGGCTGGGACCTGAAGCTGTTGCTGCGCGAGATGGTCAACAGCCGGACGTTCAGGCAGGAGTCGCGTCGGCGAAGCGACGTCGAGGATCCTGAGAATCGTCTCTTCGCGCGCGGTCCGCGGCATCGCCTGGATGCCGAAGTGCTTCGCGATCTCGGCCTCTGGGCCGCCGACCTTCTGGACCCGACCCTCGGCGGCGAAGGGGTTCGTCTGTACCAGCCCGACGGGATGTGGGAAGCGCTCGCTCATCCGGCCAGCAACACGCGCGTCTACGTGCAGGATCACGGCAACAAGCTCTACCGCCGCAGTCTGTACGTCTATTGGAAGCGAACCAGTCCGCATCCGATGATGACGCTGTTCGACGCTCCGGACCGCGAGTCATCCTGCGTCCGGCGTACCCGGTCGACGACGGCGCTTCAGTCGCTCGCGTTGTTCAACGAAACGCAACGGGTCGAGATCGCTCGCAGCGTCGCGGAGCGTCTGTTGCGCGAAGCGAGCGACGATGCATCGCGAATCGATCGTCTGATCGGCATGCTGGCCTGTCGAGCGCCGACCGACGGTGAACGGCAGGCATGCCTGAATCTGCTTGCCGCGATGCGCCAACGCTACGCCGAGTCTCCTCAGGACGCCGCGGCGATCCTGTCGATCGGTGAGGCGCCGGTGGCGGCCGAGATCGATCCGGTCGAGACGGCGGCGTGGAGTCAGGTCGCGGCGACCGTACTCGCGAGCGACCTTTCGCTGATGCTGTACTGATCTTGGAGGGAGTATTGCCGCACCGCACGGCCACTCCCCTTCCCCTTCCCGCTCACCACCTCGAGGCTTCGGCACGCTCGGTTCGAGACACGGTTTCGGACCCGCTTGCCTCGCCAGGACGACGACCATGAACGGTGACCGCTTTTCCTCCGGTGATCCTCTCCGCGACCATGCGCTGATGATGACGCGCCGCCACTTCTTCGGACGCTCGGCGCTGGGCGTCGGCACGGCGGCGCTGGCCGGTCTGCTCCCGCGCTCGCTGGCCGCGGGCGCTCCGCTGGTCCAGGACGGATTGCATCATCCCGCCAAGGCCAAGGCGGTCATCTACCTGTTCAAGAGCGGCGGTCCCAGTCAGCACGACATGTGGGACTACAAGCCGAAGCTGAAGGAGCTCGCCAATCAGCAACTTCCCGAGTCGGTGCGCGATGGGCAGCGGATCACCGGCATGACGGCCAATCAGGCCAACGGTCTGCCGCTCTGTCCCAGCAAGTACGATTTCGAACGGTGCGACAACAACGACCAAGGGGTCTGGGTCAGCAGTCTGCTCCCGCACACTCGCAAGATCGTCAAGCACCTGGCGGTCGTCCATTCGACCTTCACCGAAGCGATCAATCACGATCCGGCGATCACCTACATCCAGACCGGCAGCCAGGTACCGGGGCGCCCGAGTCTCGGCGCTTGGCTCAGCTACGGTCTGGGGAGCTCCAACGAGAATCTCCCTCACTACGTCGTCATGCATGCCCAGTCCAAGTTTGCCGAACAGAGTCTGTTCAACCGGCTCTGGGGGACCGGCTTCATGCCGTCGGAGCATCAGGGAACGCTGCTTCGCAGCGTCGGCGATCCGGTGCTCTACCTGAGTAATCCTCAGGGGATTCGCCGCGATGACCGACGGGCCCAACTCGATGCTCTCGCGGCACTCGATCAGGAGCAATACGAACGGTTCGCCGACCCGGAAGTGCTCTCGCGGATCAGCCAGCACGAGATGGCGTTCCGGATGCAGACGTCGATTCCCGAGCTGATGGATTGGTCGCGCGAACCGGCCGACATCGATTCGCTCTACGGCGAAGACCTGCGCAAGCCCGGAACCTTCGCGTCATGCTGCCTGACGGCTCGGCGATTGGTCGAGCGAGGGGTGCGCAACATCCAGATCTTCCATCGCGGCTGGGACGCTCACGGCAACCTGCCGACCGAACACGAAGGTCAGTGCAAGGACATCGATCAGGCGTGCTACGGCCTGATCACCGACCTCGAACGCCTCGGTCTGCTCGACCAGACGCTGGTGGTCTGGGGAGGAGAGTTCGGGCGGACGGCGTACTGTCAGGGGAACTTCACCGCCGAGGACTACGGACGCGACCATCACCCCCGATGCTTCACGACCTGGTTCGCGGGGGGCGGCATCAAGCCGGGGATCACCTACGGTCGGACCGACGAGTTCGGCTACAACATCACCGACGCCGACGGCGTCACGCTGGTGCCGCAGCCGGACAAGGAGACGTGGACTCCCGGCACGATGCACATTCACGATCTGAACGCGACGATCCTGCACTTGCTTGGGATCGATCACACGCGGTTGACCTATCGCTACCAGGGACGCGACTTCCGACTGACCGACATCCACGGTCACGTCATTCACGATCTGATCGCGTAAGCGGCAGCGCGAACGCGATTGCGCTCGGCGACGCGCTCCCGCGTCGAGACGCCGATCGGCACGAAGGCCACCGAGTTGCTCGACTCGTTGGTCTCGGTCCCCTCGGTGATGCGTTGCGTCCGCCGGCGGTAGGCGACCTCCTTGTGCGACACATCTCGGTTCGCTCGACCAAACTCGACCGTCGATCGTTCGCTTTGCGATCTCAGCTGCGCAGCAGCGTCTAAGTTAGCCCCGAGCGAAGCTCGGGGTTCTGGTTGCTCCATGATCGAACGCGGCGGTGACCGGCGAACCGATCCGGACCGGGCTTCCACCCCGCCGCCTCGGCCACGTACCGAGGCCTTTTCGAGAGCCGCGGAACGGCAGACGTTTCGAGGAATCGACGTCCATTCACCGCGGCTGGGATAGACGCCATGTCCGAATCCCCGGGCTCGCGCCCGGGGCTACCTTAGACGCTGCTACGCAGCTGAAAACAGGGCCTTCGACGACTCGAAATCGAGATGTGTCGGACGACGTCAGGACGACGCGGGCATACGGCGAGGCGCCATCGGTCGGGCGAGGCGACCTCCCTTGGTCCGGTTCGTGGAGGTCGATAGACTGTCGGCGGCGAACCGGAGGGGTGGGCGAACGCTCTTTCGGTCTGCCCCGTGCCCTCGTAGCTCAGGTGGATAGAGCAACGGTTTCCTAAACCGTAGGTCGGAGGTTCGAGTCCTCTC
>DMPQ01000115.1 GCA_003455945.1 Planctomycetaceae bacterium | reverse complement strand
CGAAGTCCATGATGCTCCAGTATTCCGAGAGACGGTTCTCGACCGGTGTGCCGCTCATGGCGATGCAGGTCGTCGCCGGGATGGCCTTGACGGCCCGGGTCTGGGCGGTCGCCGGGTTCTTGATGTTCTGCGCTTCGTCGACGATGACCACCCGCCAGGGCAGCGACTTCAGCGCGGCGCCCTCGCTGCGCGCGACGCCATAGGTGGTGAGCAGCAGGTCCGGTCGCTGCTCCCCCGGAGGTGTCGCGAGTTCGCGGCGGCTGCCGTGGAAAACGGCAACGCTCAATTCCGGGGCGAAGCGGGCGAGTTCCTTCTGCCAGTTGGTCAACAGGCTGGTAGGAACCACCACCAGCACTCTGGCCTCGGCCAGGGCGCCATCCTCCTTGAGTTTCTGCAACATCGCGATCACTTGCACGGTCTTGCCGAGCCCCATGTCGTCCGCCAGACAACCGCCGAGCGCATGATCGCGCAGGAAGCGGAGCCAGCCGAGACCGCTGCGCTGATAGTCGCGCAGATTCCCCTGGAAGCCCGCGACCGGATCGGCCGGGCCGATGCCGCGCAGTTTTCTCAGCCGTTCGCGCCGCTCCAGATACCCCGCATCGAACTCGGCCTCCGCCGCGTCCGCTTCGAGCAGCGCATCGAGCAGCATCATCTGCGAACTGCGAAAACGGATCGCCGAACCCTCCCCGTCGTCGCCCCCCTGCTTCTCGCCGCTGGCGGCCAGGCGTGCCAGACGCCGGAGCGCGTCGGGATCGACGAAGCCGACCGAACCGTCCGACAGTCGGACGAGCGAGCTGTTCGAGGCGATCGCTTCGAGCAGCGCCGGCGTCTCGGCCGTCACCCCGTCGAAGTCGGCGTTCGCGTCGACGTCGAACCAATCGATCCCCGTGCTGACGCTGATCGAGATCCGACCGTTGGAGCGGATCTTCTGCTTGTTCCACAGCACCTCGTAGCCCGCGTCGATCACCTTGACGATCGTCGGCATCAGTCGCTTGTCGGGGACCACCGCCAGGCGATCGATCGACGACCGATCGGTCAGCGACGCGTCATCGATCGGTCGGCCGTCGTACGAGACGAGTCGGTTGCAGGCCTGAGTCCAATCGTCGGGACGCAACAACGCTCCCCAGGCGATCGGTCGAGCCGCATCGATCGCCGCGAGCGCCGCATCGAACGCCTCGATCTCGATCGCCGGTTCGGCGCGACGGAAGCTCTCTTCCGACCCCTCGGTCTTTCCCGAGTTGTCGCGCGGCTCGCTCAGCCGGATCAACCGTTCGCCGTAGCGCAGTTGAGCCGTCAGCTGCCACATCCGCTCCTTCTCGGTGAACGTTTCGGCAACGACGACCGGCTTCGGAACGAGGGGTGCGACGACCGGTTCGGGCACGACTTCCAAGCCGAGTTCGGGGCCGACGACCAGGGGCGGTGCGCCGGCGGTCCGCCGCCAGGTCCGCACGAACTGTCGCGCTTCGCGGATCGACATCGGCGCGACGGGCGTCTGCCAAGCGGCCGCAATCCACCGCCCCGCCTCGGGACCGATCTCGCCGGTCCAGCCGTCCTGCCACAGCACCCCTCCGTCCGGCAGCACCAACAAGGCCGATTCGAGCGGCCGTTCGCCGAACCGCGGATCGAGCACGAACCCCTGCAGCGCAAAGGATCGTTCGTCCGACTCGGGCACGATTCGGAACTCGACCGATCCGCAGCCGTAGCGGTCGCGAGGCAAGCGGCGGAACTCGCGCACGTCGGAGAGTTCCGGACGCCAGGCGGCTCGCCCCCGTTCGATCAGGCGGCGCATCACGCCGTCGGTCTGGCCGGGAGGAACGGCCCAGTCGCTCCCCTCGCGGAAGTTCGCGGGAAAGTTGTGTCCCCAGCTGGAGCGAGCGATCGAGTTCAGCCCCTCGATCTCGGCCATCGTCAGCCGGAAATCCGGAATCAGACTCTCCCGATCCCCGTAGTGCCCCGTCATTTCGAGCGTCTTCCACGAGGGCTTGCGCATGTTCGGGGTGGGGCGGCAGCCGACCGAGTGGAGAATGAGCAGGCGCGCGGCGATGCTCCGTTCGATGTCGACGATCAGCACCAGATCCGAGAGCGGCTCCGGCTTCCACGATCGGACCTCGAACCCGCGGGCGTGAGGCAACAGGGACTTGCCGACGGCGCGGTCGAGCAGCTTCTTCCAGCTCGGCTTCTCGGGCTGGGGCGATTTCGGCGCCGAGGGAGTCTCCGACTCGGGCGAAGTCACCAGCTTCGGCTTGCTTCCGGGGTCGGAGCAATCGATCTCGGCCTGGGGATCGAGCGTTCGCGCGTGTTGAAAGAGAACGGCGATCACATGGGCACAGGTCAGCCCACGTCGTTGGGCGCCGCAGGAACAGCCGAACGAGACGCGACCGAACGGCTGGAGCATCACCGCTCGACGCTCGACACGGACCTTGTCGGTCTTGCCCAGATGATCGACCTCCCCCTCCAGCGTCGACGCATCGATTTCGACGACGCGAACCGCGCCGCTGCGGACGAGATCGCTCGCCAAGAGAGCGACGACGACCGGAGTCGACGGAACGAACGGTCGAATCGCGTCGAGCCAGGATCCGGTCAGTTTGACGGGGGGAGGGACAGGGGGAACGTATCCCCGACGTTGCCGCGTCCGACTGTAGCGACTCACGCGAACTCCTCGAACGGTCAAGCGACTCGGAGTCGGCCTGACGACTCCTTGCCGAAAGGACACACTCCGAGGAAGACGCATTCTGAGAAACGTCGCCTCGCGCGGCAAGCGACAGGCGATCGATAACGGCGCGGCCCCTGACCTCCGCGCCCCCCAGCCCGCCGCACAAAGCGCAAAAGTGCTCCGCACCCCCCAGCCCGCCGCGTCAGCAAGGGGTCCCCCGTGGCCTGATTCGACGCTCGGCTTCGACTCTCGTCGGTTGCCTCAACGTGGCCCCGGGCTCTCCGAGCCCGAGGTCGGGTTGATGTCGACGCCGTTCACGCATCGAAGCTTTTCCCGTAGC
>DMPQ01000097.1 GCA_003455945.1 Planctomycetaceae bacterium | reverse complement strand
CCGCCTGCTCTACCAACTGAGCTACAGGGGAGTGTTCACGAACAGCGATCGAATCGCGCATCGCTCGTCAGGACACGAGAAGAAGGACCGCGGTTCGCGCTGCACCCCTCCGAGCCGTGCCTCGGACGGACCAGAATCTAGATCAAACCGTCCTGCCAGACAAGTCCGGAAACCGGTCCTCAGCTTGCCCGGCTTGCGTCGTCGGTCAGCGACGCGGTTCCGCTCCACCTCGGCCCACTCGCCGAGCCCCGCATCGCCTCCTGCTCCCTCGACAACCCTCGTCGCCCCCTCGCGTCTTGCTCGCATCGCCCGGTCTGCCCTCGCCTTTTCCGCATCCCCCCAAATCCGGTTCGTCGCTTCCGCCTGGGGGTTCGGATACAATCGGTTGTCCGGGAGTGAAGTGGGCTCGCGACGTCGGGACCTGGTCTCGACGACCGTCGTCGCTCCCCTCCCCCTAGCTCCAGTTCCTGCCTCTCCCCTCCCCCTCGCCCGCTTCGGCTCCGATCCTGCCTACGCGCCGTCGACGATCGTCTTCGGATCGACGCAAGGGGGGCCGACCGAGCTGCGGCGAGACCGTTTCGCGAGTTGCGTCTTCATGACCGATCACCCCTCGTCGTCGCGTTCGTTCTCGATGTCTCCTGAGTCGTCGACGGAAAGTCCCGATCTTCGGCTCCGGGCCGACGACGTGATTTCCGGCAGCGGACACGACACGATCTGCAGCACCGTTTCCCGGCCGGCGCTTCGGGCCCTGGCCAAGGACTCTCGTCGTCGTTCGGTGTCCGGGTGGGTGCTCGGCATGATGGCCGGAATGGCGGTCGCCTCCTCCGCCACCGCTCAGGACGCTCCGGTCAGCGAGTTCGAGCAGGCGATTCGCCCGCTCCTCGCCTCGGCCTGCATCCATTGCCACTCGTCGCAGCGATCCGAGGGGGAACTCAACCTCGAAACGCTCCGGGCCGCTCAGGTCGGCGGCGATCTCGGGCCGGCGCTCGTCCCGGGGGATCCCTCGTCCAGCAGCCTCTACACCACCACCGTGCTGCCGGCCGAAGACGACCATCGGATGCCGACCGAAGGTGCGCCGCTGTCGCCGTGGCAAGCGGAGCGTCTGGCCGACTGGATCCGCGACGGAGCCGATTGGCCGGCTGACGCGCGGATCGCCGAAACGCCGCGGATCGATTTCGTCAAGCACATCCAGCCGATCCTCGAACAGAACTGCGTCGGCTGTCACAAGGCCGACAAGAGCGAAGGTGGACTCGATCTGACGACGCTCGCCACCGCCTTTGCCGAAGCCGATTCGGGACTCGCGATCGTGCCGTTCGACGTCGCCGCCAGTTCGCTCCACGGACGCCTGGTGCTCGATGCCGACGACGATTCTCTGATGCCTCCCAAGAACGCCGGCGGTCCGCTTTCGGCCGAGCAGATCGGCCTGATCCGCGACTGGATCGCTCAAGGAGCGAACTGGCCCGAGGGGCTGGAGCTGACGCAGCGCGAGCGAGTCGCCTCGACGCGCCAGACTCCCGACACTCTCGAACTGACTCGCCAGCTCCACGCCATGATCGTCGAGACCGCCGAGCGAGAGCGAGCGGCGGGAGGGGGATTCGACGACTACGATTCGCAGGTGCCGCGGACCGGTGCCAAGTACTCGATGATCGCGCTCGAAGGCGGGGAGTTCCTGATGGGAAGTCCGGCCGACGAGGCGGATCGTCGCGACGACGAAGGGCCTCAGGTCCCCGTCACCGTCTCGCCCTTCTGGATCGGCAAGTTCGAGGTGACCTGGGACGAGTACGAGCCGTTCATGATCAACGGCGCCGACCGCTTCAAGTGGGGCGCGCGTCGCGACTATGACGCGAACATCCACGAGCTCGTCGATGCCGTCAGTCAGCCGACCGCTCCCTATACCGAAATGAGTTTCGGGATGGGGCAGCGAGGCTATCCGGCCATCAGCATGACTCAGCATGCCGCGAACAAGTACTGCCAATGGCTCAGCGCCCAGACCGGCCATTTCTATCGTCTGGCGACCGAAGCCGAATGGGAGTACGCCTGTCGAGCCGGCACGACGACCGCGTATTCGTTCGGCGATGATCCCGCGGCGATCGGGCAATATGCCTGGTACTACGACAACGCCAACGAGAAGTATCAGAAGGTCGGTCTGAAGAAGCCGAATCCGTGGGGGATCCACGACATGCACGGCAACGTCATGGAATGGGTCGCCGACCAGTATGTTCCCGACTACTTCGCGCAGCTCGGCGCGTCACCGACGAATCCGCTGATCCGCGCCGTCACCGAACATCCCCGCAGCGTGCGAGGTGGCGGCTGGGACGACGATCCCGATCGCCTCCGCTCGGCCGCTCGCCGCGGGAGCGAGCCGGAGTGGAAGCAACAGGACCCGCAGCTCCCCAAGAGTCTCTGGTACCACACCAACGCCCGCTGGCTCGGGTTCCGCATCGTCCGACCGGTCGAGATCCCGTCGGTCGAGGAGATGCACCACTACTGGAACAGCGGCGACCCGAATCAGTGACCCGCTGCCGCAGCGGTCCCCCCCGGGTGCATCGCGCCGCGCCGCAGGTCAAACTATCGGACGAGAGCGCGCGAGTCTCGTCCGGCGATCCGCCCGCCTTTCGCAACATCGAGCGGCGTCGCGTCCGCACCTCGAAGCTGCTCGACCAACCCACCTTCGGCTCCGACCGGAACCGACACCTCACTGACGGACGACCTACCTCTACCGCGATGGGAACGACCATGAACCAGAAGCTCGATCTCTCCACCGACCGCCGGACGTTCGTCAAGGCGGGNNTCGGTGGCGGCGGGCGCGGGACCGGAGCGGCGGCCGATGCGCTGTCGGTCGACAATGCCCCGACGAAGCTCGTCGCGATGGCCGACGTCTTTCAGCATCGCCTGGACGGCAGCTTCAACGCGATCACCGACAACTACAAGCAGAGTCCGGACAAGGTGGTGGTGCCGGCCGAGAACAAGTTCGTCGGCTTCGACGCCTACAAGCAGGCGATGGATGCGCTGAACCCCGGCGACATCGTCATCCTCGCGACGCCGCTCGCGTTCCGCTGGGTCCACTTCCAGTACGCGATCGAAAAGGGGCTGAACGTCTTCATGGAGAAGCCGGTCATCGCGGACGGCCCGTCGGCCAAGCGGATGCTCGAGCTGGCTCGCAAGGCGGACGAGAAGAATATCAAGTGCGGCGTCGGCCTGATGGTCCGGCACTGCCGCGGCCGCCAGGAGCTGCATCAGCGGATTCAGGACGGCGAGATCGGCGACATCGTGATGATGCGGGCCTACCGGATGCACGGCCCCGTCGCCTCGTGCTTCTCGAAGCGGAAGCCCGAGGGGGTGTCGGAAGTGGCGTATCAGATCGAGCGGTTCCACAGCTTCCTGTGGGCGAGCGGCGGTCTGTTCAGCGATTTCTACATCCACCAGATCGACGAGACGTCGTGGATGAAGAACGCCTGGCCCGTCAAGGCTCAGGCGCTCGGCGGCCGCCACTTCCGCGGCGACTATATCGACCAGAACTTCGACACCTATGCGGTCGAGTACACCTATCCCGACGGCTCGAAGCTCTTCTTCGACGGCCGCACGATGCTCGGCTGCCGCAACGACATGTCGAGCGTGGTGCACGGCAGCAAGGGTTCCGCCATCGTCAGCGCCTCGGGGCATACCCCGGGGCAGGTCAAGACCTTCAGCGGTCAGCGCCAGAACCGCAACGAGGTGATCTGGGCCTATCCGCAGCCCGAGAAGAACCCGTACCAGCTCGAATGGGTCGATCTGGTCGACGCGATCGTCCGCGACATCCCGTACAACGAGGTGCCGCGCGGCGTCGAAGCGAGCCTCGTGACGGCGATGGGCCGCATGGCGGCTCACACCGGCCAGGAGATCACCTACGAGCAGATGGCGGAGTGCCCGCACGAGTTCGCGCCGAACGTCGCCGAGATGACGATGGACGGACCGGCTCCGGTCACCCCGAACGCCGACGGGACCTACCCGATCCCGGCTCCCGGCATCTCGACCGAGTTANNGGGCGAGCCCGGTGACGAACGGTCACCGGGCTCGCGGCGTTTGAGGGCTGCGCGGAGAGTTTGGCGTCGTTGTGGCGCCGGTTCGTTTTGCGCCGAGCGAGCTGCGATGCTATGCGAGTGCTGGTTGTCGCACGGCCGCGCGTCGG
>DMPQ01000416.1 GCA_003455945.1 Planctomycetaceae bacterium | reverse complement strand
ATCAGCACGTGCGGATCGCGGCGCAGCGTGGCGGCCGCCAATTCGCTCGTGATCCGCAGCGCCTCGTCATGCTCGCCGCGCCGAGTCCGGATCGCGGCGATCTCGAGCTGCGAATCGATCCGCCCCGGCTCGATTTCGAGCGACAGCGCGAACCGCTCCAGCGCTTCGTCGTCGCGGCCCAGACGAGCCAGCGCCTGTCCCCAGAAGAACGCGATCTTCGCCTCGTACGGCTCCAGCGATGCCGCTGCGCGATACTGTCGCTCCGCTTCCTCCCAGTTCTCTTCGCGCAGCGCCAGGAACCCGAGCAGCGCCGCGCCGTAGCCGTCGTCCGGATCGATCTCGGCGACTCTTGCGAGCGCTCGCTTCCCCTCGTCGATCCTCCCCGTTTCGGCAAGCACCAATCCGAGTTTGCCGTGCGCCAGAGCGAAGTCGGGACGTCGCTCGATCACTTGTTCCAGCAACTCGATCGCCCCGTCGAACTCGCGACCGTCGATCGCGACCAGCGCCTGGTGCATCAACCGATCCACCTCGCGCCGTTCCGATTGCGAAGCGTCCAGACGCTCGCGCCACGGACCGCTCGGATCGAGTCGCGTGAGCTCGCGCAGCGGCAGCGCCTCGGCGCCATCGCGCCCGACCGCCTGCATCGCGTCGGCCTGTTCGCGAAGCAGCTCGATCAGCACGTGGCGCAGACGCTCGGCCTCCGCCGCCGATGCTTCATCCGGTTGCGTGAGCAGCCATTCCCGTTCGACTCGGGCGCTCGCATCCGGATGGACGGCGATCCGATGATCGAAGCGTCGGATCAGCGGCGCGTACCGATCGTCGCGCAGGTCGAAGGTGATGTTGGCGACCGGCCGCTCGGGCATGTGACAGTCGATACACCGATCCCGAATCGGCTCGGCCAGTTCGGGACGCTCGCCGCAATCGTTCGGCTCATGACACCGGGCACACGAGGCATACGATCCGGCTCGCTGCGCTTCGCGCCCCGCATGCGGGTCGTGGCAGGTGACGCAGGTCATCGCCGGCGTTTCGATGAAGCAGGCCGACTGTCGCAGGTAGTGACTCTGGTTCGACGTGTGATCATCTTCGGGCCGATCGGAGCGATCGGGACGGAAGTGATCGGTCACGGCATCGCCGGGGCGAAACGAGAACGGAGCGGTCCGGCGGACCGTCGCGTTGCCGTGGCATTGGTCGCACAGGTCGATCGACCGCTCGCGCGACAGCTCGGCCGGCATCACGATCGCCCGCGTCTCGGGATCGTCCGGAGCGGCTCGATGCCGTCGAGACATGCTCCGCCGCCGGCCCGTGACAGCGTTCGCAGCCGATCCCCCAGCCGATCGACTCCTTCCGATAGGCATTGACCGAACCGGCCAACGGCTCGGCGTAGGTCGCGTGACACTCCAGGCATCGCGGCAGGACCTGCCGACGAAAATCGACTTCGCCGTCGACGAACCCCGGGGCGTTGCACCAGAAGCGATCGGGGTGATACCAGACGAGTGGCGCCTGAAACAGTCGCTCGCCGCGCCAGAAGAAGAAGTCCTCGTCGTAGTTGCCGGCACCGATGGCGATTTCGAGCGGCGCCGACTCGTCGAGCGGCTGCTCGCCCGTCCGCCGCACCTGCTGATGCGGCACCCCGTCGATCAGATCGATCCGAAACGCGACGTGCGGATCGGAGGTCGGGAGCTGACCGGTTGCCGGGCCGCCGGGGGCATCGAAGCGCGACGGATCGAGCGGGCGCGACGTCCGAAAATGATCGGTCGTCACGAACTCGCGAACCCGCTCGGCGTGACAGTCGACACAGGCGACGGTGCCGACGAAGCCCGCGTCGTTCGGGGCGATCGACGTCGGCTCGAAGCGCTCGACCACCGCCGAACCGGATCCTTCGCCGGCCTCACCGGACGAGCTCTTCGCCTCATCGACCGCGCGCTGCGCGTCGCGCCGGATCCTCGCTCCCGGCCCCAACACGTTCCACCACCAACCGAAGCCGGCGACGACGACGGCGATCAGTAGGATCAGCGTCACGACGATCGGTCCGCGTCCGTTTGCCGCCATCGCCGACCTCTCCCCTCCGTGTCCGTTCACGTCGAGCCGCGGCGAGCGAGCACCGCGACCCGAGCCATCTTGCTCCTATTCCGATCCGAGTTCCAGCGTCGAGGACCACGGGAGATGATCGACGTACCAGCGGACGCAGCGTTCCAGCCCCTCTTCGAGCGAGATCTTCGGCTCCCAGTCGAGCAGCCGTTTCGCCTTCGAGATGTCGGCCCAGGTCGAGACCATGTCGGCCTTGTGGAACGGATGGTGGTTGATTCGCGCCTTCTTGCCGAGCAGCCCTTCGAGCACCTCGATGACGCGGTTGATCGAGATCGGATTGTTGCCGCCGCCGAGGTTGATGATCTCATAGCCGACCGGCCGCGTCGCGGCGATCGTCCCGGCCGCGATGTCGTCGACGTAGGTGAAGTCGCGCGACTGGCTGCCGTCGCCGAAGATCTCGATCGGCTCCCCTCGATCGATCCACTTGATGAAGCGGAAGATGCTCATGTCGGGGCGGCCGGCCGGGCCGTAGACCGTGAAGTAGCGGACGATCGAGACATCCAGGCCGTACAGGAAGTGGTACGAGTACGCCATCACCTCGGCCACCTTCTTCGACGCGGCGTACGGCGAAATCGGCGTGTTGACCGGCAGCGACTCGACGAACGGCATCGGCTGCCCGGCGTACAGACTGGACGTCGACGCGAGGACGTACTTCTTCACGTCGTGCTCGCGCATCAGGTCGATCAGGTTCAGACTCCCCATCGCATTGGTCGTCATGTAGACGGTGGGGTTCACCATGCTGTAGCGCACGCCGGCTCGCGCGGCCAGATTGATGACCGCGTCGAACCGATGGCGAGCGAACAGTTCGGCGAGCGCCGCTCGATTCTCGATGTCCAGCCGATGGAACTCGACGCCACGGAGCTGCTCGATCCGATGCTCCTTCAGCCGGACGTCGTAGTAGTCGTTGACGTTGTCGACCGCGACGACCTGATGGTCCGCGGCCAGGTCGCGAGCGACTCGATTGGCGATGAAGCCGGCGGCGCCGGTAACCAGATACGTGGCCATCAGGACTCCGATCGGGAACGAGACGAGCGGCGGAGAGACTCCGCCGCTCGCGATGAACGGTTGAGGAACGGACGAGGGACGAGGCCGCCTAGGCCTTGACGATCTTGTGGCGGCCGTGCGTCACGTGCTTCGTCGCGTTGCGGGTGTCGACGATCAGCGGCGCGTGCCGGACGATCGCATCGTAATCGAAGCGGGAGTGGTCGGTCGCGATCAGGGCGACGTCCAGGCCGGCGAGGTATTCCGGAGTCGGATCTTCGCTGGCCAGGCGAGGGACATCGTAGTGGCGCATCGCGGGGAGAGCCGGGATGTGCGGATCGCTGTAGCTGAGGATCGCGCCGCGCTCCTGCAGCAGCTCCATCAGCTTGAACGACGGACTCTCGCGCGGGTCGTCGACGTCCTTCTTGTAGGCGACGCCGAGCACGCCGATGCGACTGCCGCGGACCGGCTTNNCCGGCGAGTTCGATGAAGCGGGTCGAGAGTTCGGCGCGGCGCGCGAGCCAGCTCAGGTAGAACGGGTCGATCGGAAAGCAGTGCCCGCCGAGACCGGGGCCGGGATAGAACGCCTGAAAGCCGAACGGCTTGGTCTTGGCCGCATCGATCACCTCCCAGACGTCGATGCCGAGCTTGGTGAAGAGGACCTTCAGCTCGTTGACCATCGCGATGTTGATGCTGCGATAGGTGTTCTCGAGGATCTTGCACGCCTCGGCGATCTCGCAGTTGGCGACCGGCACCACCTTGACCACGGCATGGGCGTAGAGAGCCGAAGCGAGTTCGCTGCTCGACGGCCCCATGCCGCCGACCACCTTCGGGATCGTGTGAGCGCTGAAGTTCGGATTCCCCGGATCCTCGCGCTCCGGGCTGAACGCCAGGAAATAGTCGCTCTCGAGCGCCAGCCCCGAGCGATCGAGGATCGGGCGAACGACGTCACGAGTCGTGCCGGGGTAGGTGGTGCTCTCGAGCACGACCAGTTGCCCGGGGCGGAGGGCCGCGGCGATCTGCTCGGCGGTCCCTTCGATGTACGACAGGTCCGGATCGCGACTCTCGTTCAGCGGCGTCGGGACGCAGATGATGATCGCATCGGCTTCGGCCAGACGGGACATGTCGCTGGTGGCGCCGAACTGCTGCCGATCGATCCACTCTTGGATCATCGACGACGGGATGTGCTCGATGTAGCTCCGCCCCTGCTCGAGCAATTCGATTTTCTTGGTGTCGACATCGAATCCCAGACAGCGGAAGCCCGCCTTGGTGAAGGCGTGGATCAGCGGGAGACCGACGTACCCGAGCCCGACGACTCCGATCAAGGCGGTCTTGTCGGCGATCTTGGCGCGAAGCGACTCGAGACGAGATACGGCAGCAGTCGAGGTAGTCATCGTTACGGGAGGGCTCGACGAGAAGAGGAAG
>DMPQ01000480.1:9761-13388 GCA_003455945.1 Planctomycetaceae bacterium | reverse complement strand
CGTAGGTGTACTCGGTGGCGTGCAGTGTCGGCGCACCGGCCGAGTAGAGCGGGTCCATCGCCTTGATCGGACGCCCGGAGCTGTCGTACTCCCAACGATGGACCGCGTACTCGGGCTGGTTCACGTCCGAGCCGCTGACCTCCAGGATCCCTTCCTGGCGTTCGACCAGATTTCCGCCGCTATCGTAGACCATTCGCGTGACGCGCCCCGAGCGATCGCGATAGCGGGTNNGGGTCAGGTACCAGTCGGCATCGTAGGTGTTCTGGACCTGGTTGCCGGAGTCGTCGACGGTGATCTGGGGCGCCCCCATCCGTTTGGCGGTATCGGACGCGAACATCGAGTTGTAGGCGTAGGTCGTTTCGAAGACCTTATTGGTGAACGCGGCGTATCCGAGCGTCGGATTGCCGAGCGTGAACGAAGTGCAGTAGCGCTCGCCGACCCCGAGCGTGAGTTCGCTGAGGATGTCGTCGCTGCGCCACAGGAGCACCTTGTTCGGATCCGCCGGGTCGACGAACAACGACAGAACATTGCCGCCGTCGCCGTCGGCAATCCCACGAAAGACGTTCACAGGCTGGTTGAGCACTTCGGCTCCCAGCATGATGAAGTCCTTGGTCAGATAGACGGTCTTGTCGCCATGGCTGCTGGTGATCGCGAAGTTGGTGGTCTGAGCGACCGAGTCGTTGGTAACCGTCAGGTTCCACTGATACCCTTCCGGTCCGGTGACCTGCGATAGGAAGTTGCCCGAGTAGCTGAAGTTCAGCGTCTTGTCGCCGACGGTCATCGACGCGACGGTATCGCGCCCCTGGATAGCCGACCCGTAGGTGAACTGCACCGTACGATTATTGGGGAGCGTGACCTGCGAGATCTTGTAACCGCTACCCGTATAGGTCAGCGTCTCCTTTCGGCCGTTGGGCTGTTCCCGACATACCAACCGACCATCCTTGTCGCCGGTCCCGTCCGAGTCGGTGACGTCGATCAGCTGATATTCCTCGACCATCCCGTCCCGATGCGTGACGATCAGCTTTGCGGCGGCCGCGATACTTGTGGTGGCCGCTCCGGCGGAGGTCTGCAGTACGGCGCTCTGATAGTACCCGTGCGCGTCGGCGAGGACCCCATCGGCTCCCGAGCCGCCGAGCGAGTCCTCGAAGGTGGTGGTCTTCCCGCGCAGGGCATCGACGTAGTTCATGCCGAGACCGTCGGTCTCGTCGGCGAAAACGCGGATCGTCGAATCGTAGCGAGAGAAACCGCAAAGTCCGAAACTGCTCCGATTCAGGAACATTGACGGCCAGACGCTGAGGCGGAAGTCGAATGGCGCGAGCGAAAGCGTGACTTCGTCGGCCGTTCTCGGCCTGGACTCGGGCGAAACGGCGGAGTTGCCGAGCATCTGACAGAGATCGCTTTCGTAATCCTGCTCGACGGCATAGATGCCGCTATGACCGATGAAGACTCCCGGCAGGAACATCGAGACGGTACCGTTGGTGACGGTGAAGGCTCGCCAGATCCCTTCGGGGAATCCACCTACATCTCTGAGAATGATGTAGACGCAATAGGTGCCGTTGTTCTGCGGGATGCCGATGTCTTCGACATGCTCCCCTTCGGCGCCCGGCACTTCCTTGCGTTCCTCCTCATAGCCGGTCGTGCCGCTCCCCGAGAGCATCACCATCTCGACGCGACCGTTGAAGCCGGGATAGTCGTCGTCGAGTTCGTAGGTGACGGTCAACTTGCTCGGGTCGGTGCCGTTGATCGCCAACGCGGTAATGAGTCGCCCGTAGGAGCTCCCGCTTCCGCCCGGTCCTCCGGGACCTCCGGGCCCACCTGGCTGAGCTGCCAGCGGCGTCACGAATCCAAGCAGCATGAGAGCGGTCAACAGCGCAGCGCGTCGCATGATTTAGACTCCGTAATCCGTCGACGGAGGAAGTGGTCGCCAGATACAGACGAAGAGAAGGTCAGCGGGCCGTCGGCGCGGTCCGGGCGACGTCGACCGGCGGCGGCGGCAGTTGGACCTGGACCAGAAACCGCGCCTGCCCCTGAGTAACCGGAGAAGAGGCGACGATCTCGATGTCGCCGACCGTCCCAGCCGTCGCCGTGAATGGCGCCCGTGCAATCCCCTCAGCGTCCGCCTGGACCGTGATTACCGAGAGGCGATTGTCGAACTGACCGAGTTTCGCCGAGTAGAAGGTCACCGGCATGTTCGGCAGCGTCTTGACGACCAGCGGTGTGGTTTCGCCCTGCAGCAGCCGCCGCCGGAAGTTCCCTTCTCGCTTGAGGAACGGCGCCTGAGGGTCGTCGGCCGTCTGCAGCGCACGTCCCGGTTCGATCCGCGTCAGGTAGCTCTCGGGATCGCGGCGAAACGCCTCCGCGTCGAATGCGTTCGGTGCGAACATGGCACTCGTGACTCGCGGATCGTCCCGGTGTTCGGCGACGTAGCGAACGGACGGGTGCGTCTCGACGGCGAGGGGCAGATTGACCCCCTGGCGCTGGAACGACTTGGCGGGAGGCGGATTGCCGATGCGAGTTCGGTCCCAAACCGCTTCGACGTCCGTTCGCGGGCGGGCGATGCCACCGATTTCGAGCGTGGCCGCATCGGCATCAATCGGGGCCGGCAGCGGACCATAGACCGGGGGCTCCGCTCTCGGGGCTGCCGGAGCGGCGAGGTCCGATTCGGTGTCCTGTCGGGCGATTTCCTGACGCGGCAAGAACAGCGGCCCGATCAGAAGCACCGCAGCGACGAGAGCGACGAGAGCGACGAAGGCAACGACCGCAAAAGGTCGATGGGAGCGCGTCATGAGGCGATCCTTACCTGATGAGAGAGGAGAAGCCGTTCCTTGGCGGCCACGACGGTAAGCCAAGTCGGCTCACTCGCTCGAGGATTCCTCGATCGGGCCGTCGGGGCACCCGTCGTTTTAACGCCGATTCTTGTCGACTCAAGAAAAATCTATCGAGAAAAACGCTAGAGCAGCGAGCCGTTCGAGTCCCAACGGACACGGAGCAACCCAAGTCCAAGAACCCAAGGGTCTTAGCGCCGCTCGTACGACCGGTTCACGAACGCTCGACGNNGGGTGTACCAACGGCTCATCATGGCAGTGCTGTGCGCGACCATGATCGGCTGCGCGCCGTGGTCACAGCGCAACGGGCTGGACTACACGACGGTCGAGGAGAACCCGGTCCGGAATCCCGAGCGCGCCCAGACGTTTCATGCCCGCGCCCTGGCAAAGCTCGACGCTGGCGATACGGTCGGTGCCGAACAACTGATCCAGCGAGCGTTGATCGAGGACGTCGGATTCGGGCCGGCGCACAATTCCCTGGGATCGTTGTACTTCCGCCAGGGGAAGCTCTATCTGGCGGCATGGGAGTTCGAATACGCGATGCGGGAGATGGAAGGACGCGCCGAACCGCACAACAACCTTGGGCTCGTCTACGAATCGGTCCGCAAGTTCGACGACGCGATCGCCTGTTACGAAGCGGCAGTCGCGCTCGATCCGCGCTCCATCGAATACCTTTCGAACCTTGCTCGAGCCAAGGTCCGACGCGGCGATCTGGATGACGAGACGATCTTGCTTCTCGATCAGGTCGCGTTCGGCGACGATCGTCCCGGCTGGCGCTCGTGGGCGATGGAGCAACTGGAGG
>DMPQ01000480.1:0-9649 GCA_003455945.1 Planctomycetaceae bacterium | reverse complement strand
GCGGATGACGCTGGCGTCCTCGCGGCGTCCGACTAACGACCGGATTCGATCATCGAGGACCAGCAGTTCGAAGATGCCGATGCGACCGCGGTAACCGGTTCCGCGACAGTTCGTGCATGGCCTACCAGACTCGGAATCGGCGTCTCCCGGACCGCGACAGGCCCCACAACGGCGTCGAACGAGTCGCTGGGCCAGGACGGCCACTAGACTGCTGGCCGCCAGGAACGGCTCGATTCCCAGGTCAAGCAGTCGCGTCACGGCACTCGCCGCGTCGTTGGTGTGCAGGGTCGACAGAACGAGATGGCCGGTAAGCGCCGACTGGATCGCCATTTCGGCCGTTTCGCGATCCCGGATTTCGCCGACCATGATGATGTCCGGATCCTGACGCAGCACGTTGCGAAGTCCTTTGGCGAACGTCAGTCCCTTCTTCTCGCTTACCTGCGTCTGGCTGATCCCCTCCAGCTGGAATTCGATCGGGTCTTCCAGCGTCACGATGTTACGGACTTTGGAGTCGATCTCCTGCAAGACCGAGTAGAGCGTCGTCGACTTGCCGCTGCCGGTCGGACCGGTGACCAGGAGCAGGCCATGCTCCCGTCGAGCAAGCCGCCGAAACATCGCCAACGTGCGGTCGTCCATACCGATATCGGTGAGCGAGTGCAGTTGCTGGGACTTGTCGAGCAAACGGATCACCACGCGTTCGCCGTGACTGGTCGGCAGCGATGCGATCCGCAGATCGACCGCCCGGTCACCGATCTGAACCGAAGCTCGTCCGTCCTGCGGTAACCGGCGTTCGGCGACGTCCATCCGCGCCAGGACCTTGACGCGGCTGATCAGCTCGTCCTGGACTCCTTTCGGGACGACGAACTGGTCGAACAGCACGCCGTCGATGCGGAACCGGATCACCACCCGATCTTCATACGGCTGCAGATGCACATCGGACGCGCCGTCGCGAACCGCGTCCAGCAAAGCGAGATTTACCAGCTGAACGACCGGCGCCCGACCCTCGACGTCCAACAGGTCCTCTCGTGATGCCAGACGCTGCAGAATGGTCTGACGATCGAGGACGCCAATGACCGCATCGGTCCGACTGGCCTGCTGTTGATAGGCACGCTGGGTCGCGTGGCGAAGTCGCTCGGGGTCGACGATTCGGTACCGAGCGGTCCCGAAGACCCGCCGAGCGACATTGACGGCGTACGGCAACCCGGTCGGGTCGGCCAGCAGGACCTCCGGCATGCCGTCGGAGCCATGAATGCCCAAGACCCTCTGCTCCAGGGCGGTGGCGAGCGCAACCTCGGACAGAAAGGCTGGTGCCGGATTGACGTCTGCAAGATCCGGCTGTCCGGCCGAGGAGGGCAGCGGGGGCGATCGTCGATTCGGCACCGTCGACGGTCGAGCCGAAGTCGACCTTGCGGACTCGTCGGGTGTCGGGCTGCCCATCGGGTGACCTCCGCCTCGAGCTTAAGGTCAGCGGATCAGCACGGGAAGGCTCTGCGGAAAATCGTTCGGAATNNTGGCTGCGTTCCTCGAGATCTCGCGCCAGCAGGTTGATCACGGGAATGTTCTCGATGATGGGGATCGTGGAGACGTCCGAGGTATTACGCTTGCGACGCAGCCCGCCCACGATGACCGTATGGCCATCGGGAACGACAACTTCCGAGCTCACGCTGTCGGTCTGTCGCGGCGGCGGAAGGTTATTCGCGGCGGCCCCCGTAAAGTCGTTGACGACCACCTCGAACTCCAGGCTCAAGTGATCCCCTTCACTGATGTGCGGAGTGACCCGAATCGTGGTGCCCGCGACGGCAAAACCCGCGAACGAGGTCGTGGCGACGGTCTGAGAGGCGTTGACGCTGGCGAACGGTACTTCCGACACGCTCTCGAGCACTCCGGTTGCGTTATCGTTGACCAGCAATCGCGGACTCGAAACGACACGCGAGCGAGAGTGATTCGCCAACGCCCGCAGGACGACGTCGGCCGATTTGGGATCGATCAGCGTCCCGTTGAAACCGAGGCCGGGAATCAAGGACAGCGCCCCGGTCCCCGCATCGACCGTACTGAGGCCGTGGGAGGAGAAGGCGAACACTTTGCGCGTTCCGATGCCGTCACCGCCGGAGATCTCGACGCCGATGTTCTTTCGATCGTCCAGATCGACCGCGACGACACGGGCTTCGATCAGGACCTGCGGGCGTCGGCGATCGAGTTGCTCGATCAGTCGAGCATACAGCGTCTGAACGGCCGGTTCGGCGACGACGATCAGCGTGTTGGTATTCTCGTCGACGGTGACCTGAGCGTCACCAGGGAGAACGTCGCCGCGCGGCAAGTCGAGGCGATCCGGTAGCAATTGCGACTCGGGAAACCGGGGTTCGAGTTCGGAGCCGCGCGCACGTTCCGCGGGCGGGACGGGTAGTTCGCCGGAGTCCGATCGCGGATCGAATCGATTAGGGCCCGGTACTTCCCAATCGTCTCTCATGCGCAACCGACCCGTGCCGTCTTCCGACCGAGAGGGCCGCTCCGAGCGCTGCGTCCGTTCGACGCTCCGCAGGGTATCCAGGACTTCCGATGCTTTGACGTTTTTCAGCTGATAGAAGCGAACCGGACTCTGCTCCTCCGGAACAGCCTCCTCGCGATCGAGCTGATCGCGAAGCATCCGAATCCGCTCGTGCACTTCGGGACGTGCGGTGACGATCAGCCGGTTAGCCTGATCGTCGAGAATTCCTTGGTAGATTCGCGCCGCGTGCGTCCGGTCGAGCGTCTGCTTGAGCAGCTCATCGATGCGTTTGGCCGCGACGTGACGAAACGTGTAGGTCTCGACGGTCAGATCCAGCGAAACGTCCAGATCGTCGACCAGCGGCAGGATCGCGTCGATTCGTTCCTTGGGACCGATCAGGATCAGGCGGTTCGTGCGCGGGTCGGCCGACACATGGACCGGCGGATTCACTTCTTCCACGGCGCGGATCGCCCCCCCCGCTCCACGTTCGATGGCGGCCGACGAACGGATGATGTCGTCGAGCTGAGACTTCAGCGTTTCTGCTTCCAGATGCCGGACCTCGCGAAACAGATGAATGACCTCGGTCGACGGGCGATCGACGTCGGCGATCAGCCGCTCGATCTTTTCGAGGTTGATCGCGAGATCGGTGACGACCAGCAGATTGGCTTCTGCGACCACCGTCATCGAGTTGGTCGATCCGGCTCCCGATTCGAAGCCCGGAAAGAAGGTCCGAACATAGGTCTGAGCACGATCGGCCTGCAGATGCCGCAGATGGAAGACCTCGGTGAGGTACTCGGCTTCGGCCGCATCGCCGGCCTGGCCCTGCCGCGTGTAAGGACGCACCTGCCCCAATTGCACGATGCGGCGTTTGCCCGTGAGCGGATCGTCGACCAGCGCCAGACCGCGATCACGGAGCGTGGCTTGCAGCAAACCGAGCAGGGCGCCGCGCGGAATCTCGGTGCGCCCCCAGATGATGATCTTGCGATTGACGTCCCCTGGAAGCGGCCGCTCATGAATGATCGAAAGACCGAGCTCGTCGTTGACCAGTCGGATCAACGATTCGAGATCCAGGTCCTCACCGACTCGTACCCGGACGATGACCGAATCGTCGATCGGCGCCGGCTGAGCGCCGACCTCTACACACGACGCGGCGGCGATCAGCAAGGCCGCCGACATTAGGGTTCGGACTCGGACGACGCACTTGGCCATGAACCGGCCCCCGGGACCGTTCGAAACGCGGTCGAACGCGAACAACTGGGGGGTTTAAGCAGCGGGAACGAGTCGCGTCAAGGTCAGTCGATAGTGCCACGGTACCGTCCCCGACGCGGGCGAAGGCTGGAGAGCCGATACCTCCACCGACTCGCAATGCAGCGGTTGGTCGAGATCGCGCAGTGCGTGTACCAGCCGGCCCACGGCGGCGAGCGAGGGCCCGTCCAAAGTTACGATCGTCCGTTCCACGTCCCAGCGAGGGTCCTCTGCCGCCTGTCGCGCGGGAGCCGCCACCGAGACCTCGAGCCCGAGGGTTCGGGCAATTCGGTCAATCTCGACGGCTGACGGTCGCACGTTCTCGGCCGTGATCATCGACGATGGATGAGATGCGACGATCACATCGAAACGCGCGGTCAGCGTCTCTGCTTGGCCGAGTTGTCGCATGGCCTCCTGACGCTGCACTACGGCGTTCGACCACCCCATCACTGCGGCCGTCAGTATGAAAGCACTGCTCGCCACGGCGATCATGAGTGTCTGGCGATGCGTAGGGCGAAACGAGTTCGGAATCATGGTGTCCGAGACTCCTCACCTGCGATGGGACCACCGCGCAGTCGGAGCGGATTCTGCGAAATCACTTCCGGCACAAATCCGCGACGGCGCAGGCCGGCTTCGAGAGAAATTCCAGTACCCGGTGCCGCATCGTCGACTTCCAATTCGAAACCGCCGGGACCGGCAAGCAATCGCTTCAGGCGAAGCGGCGATTCCGCCGGCACCGCGTCTGCGACATCGCAGACCAGCCGCAGCGGATGCTGTTGCGGAACCAGCAACCGTTCGAGCTCGGCAAAACGTTGCATCGTCGATAGGCGGTTGCGCAATCGCCGGAGCGCCATGGCGTCATCGGCCGTTCCGATTCGCAGAATCGCCAGCTCGTCGGCGGCGGACCGAGCTCGGTCCGCCGCGTTGACTGCCGCACGCGCGGCAATCGTCAGGTAGGCCGCCGAACTCAACAGCGACAAGCAGACGAAGATCGCCCCAACGAACTCCAGCGCCGGCCCCTTTCGTGGCGATTGACCGGACCAGCGTTCGTCTCGCCGCAGGTCGAACATCGCTCGGTCGGCATTCCGGTGCATGCCGACGATGCCGGTCGCGGATCGATCGACGCTGGGCGCGTTCTTGTCGACACCGCGTGGCAACAAAGCACGGGCAGCCGCGTCGAGGAGCGAACGCTGAGGCGGCTCGTCACGTCCGGAGAACCAGGCCAGCGGAACGCCGTCCATCATGGCGACAACTTGCAGCGAGTCGTCGGCCATCGCCAGGCGATGAACGAAGGCTCCCGTCGAATCGGGGCGGTGAACATCGACATCGAACAAGGCCTCGGCCGTGCACGCGATCACACGCCCCCTGCAACGTTCGATCGCCGCAATCGCCTCGTCGACGGCGGTGCGATCGCCACCGAGAATCAGGCCCCCGTGCTTACCGTCGTGCCAGTCGCAATACAGCGTTTCGGCATCATGAGGGGAGTTGCTTTCGAGCCGAAACCTGGCTTCGTCGCGCGTGCGCGGCGTGTCGCCGGCAACGATCGGGCAGGTGCAGCACAACGAGTGATGCAGGAGCAGGACGATCGGTCGCTTCGCATCGATCGATGCCGAGCATGACGTCAGACCCGCGACACGGTCTTCCGGCGATCCTGTCCACGTCGCGCTGCGGGGCCCGTCGGTCCACGTCCAATGGTCGCGACCGATCGTCAGTCGAGGGAGCGCCGGCAGGTAGTGGTTTCCGCTCATTCCAGTCGATACTCGAAACGTCGGCCGTCGAGCAGGAGGATAACGGCGTCATCGCGGATCTCCTCCACGATCGCGCGATCGACCCGCTCACCCCTGCCGACGGTAATGCGGCGCGCATCGGGCGCGCGATCGAACACCGCCAAAGCACGATCGGTTGCAACGAGCAGGTTGACCAGTCTGACGTTCGGACGCGGTACCGTTTCGGCGTCCACGAGTGGCGCCGTGCCCGTCGATTCCGCCGGAGCACGTTGGAGCCGGCGAAGATCGAGTCCTTCGAGCATACCGATCGCCGGTGGCTCGGATGATGTTGGCCAGGCGACGAACTCCGCCGGTCCCGAGTCGGTCAGCACCGTGGCCGGGCTCCGATCGACCGTCCACCAAACAAGCAGCGGGACGACCAATGCGACGACGAGCGACGTGGGGCCGATCAACAGGTCGATGATCGATCGGCGCACCGTAGTCTCCTACCAAGAGAAGGTTCGCGTGCGAGAAGCACCGGCACCGAGCGATTCGTTGACCACAAACCAAGTCGTGTCACCGGACCGCGAGCGGCAGCGCAACCACAGCGAGTACGACTCGCAATGGTCGGTCAATAGGCGCCTCAGAGTGTCTCGTTTTCGATCGGTCACGTCCAGATCGGCCAGGATCTCGTTGATGTCGGCTTCCTGTCGTCGCCGTACGATCGTCGATGCTTCCCGCCCCCCGGTAACGAGTCGCAAGCAATCCAGCAGCACATCTTCGTCAGCGGTCCGGATGTTGATTGCGCCGCGCCCCGTCCAGAGCGTCAGGCGGCCGGTCGCCAGACGAACGGCATCCGCATGTTCCGTTCGTGCGCTGACGGGTTGCGGCCGGAACACCTGCCCCCACGAGCGCAGCGGCCCGGACCCGTCGGTGCCACCTGGAGCCAGTTCGAGCTGCAGCCGCTCTTGCCAGCTGGGGAGTTCGGCGGCGGCATGACGCCGGATCATGTTGCCGGTCGACGATTCGTTGGTGTTGGCGAGCCAGAAATTGAGGTTGATCTTGGCGTTTTCGTCCTGGATGACCGCTTCGAATTTCTGCCCCGATAGTTCGATCTGCCATCGACGTGACGGAATCGGAACTCGGATCTCCTTCCCCGCATCATCCGTGTCGCGGCGGGTCAGTAAATTCGACCGCGCGGCACGACCGATCTCGGTAATCGACAGCAGACCCCATCGTGTCCGTAGCGCGGCTTCGGCTTCTCGAGCGGCGATTGCCTGCGACACGCTCGCCCGAGAGATCGATGCGAGCAGTAAGGTGCAGAAGGCCAACATCAAGAGGCAAGTGACGAGCACGTAACCGTTGCGATTTTTCACAGGTCGCCTCCGGGGCGCACCAAGGTCACGTTCCAGTCGGCTCGGCCGCGTCGACCGATCCGCCAACGCGCGACCGCTGGAGGGAGCAGACCTTCGACGGGCCGGCGGTGATCGACCAGACTTCTCCAGGTCGCGACGTCCGAGATCGGCACGACGAGTTCGAACGATTCGACATCGTCGACAAGTAAACGTCGATCGACTACCTCGATCCGATCGGCGGTTCGTCGATAGAGAATCCGAACGACCATGTCGCCCTCATCGGAGCCGATTCGGCGGTACTCGACGGCCGAGATTTCGGTCGTCGGTAAGCCCGTCGTTTCGTCTCGGCCGGAGTAGCCCTGAAGAACATAGCCATCGGGCCGAACATCGATTCCGCGAGTCGCCAGGTAGTCATCCTGCAGCAATTCGCGGCATGCCGCCGAGGGGCCGCGTCGTTCCGGCCGCGGCAGTCTTTTCAGGTCGGCAGCGAACATCGTCGTGGCGACCATGACGCCGGCTAGCAGGATTACGGTCAGCGTCAGCGCGGCAAGCGTTTCGACCAGCGTGATTCCGGTACGCTTCACCTGTTTCTCCGCTTGCGCTTGCCGCTTGATCATGGAGAGGATTCCTGCACGAGATCCAGGTAAGTGACTTCGCGCCGTGTGCCACGATCGGCCACCGTGATTGCCACTCGTACGACGAAATGAGGTGTCGGTTCCTGGACGCGGCGCACGATGCGAGTTTCGATACTCCATCGTCCGTCAGCATCGAGAGTGATCGACGAGGCCGAAGGCACCGAGCGATCACGATTCCAGCGACGAGACAGCCAGTCATCGAGCAACTCAATTGCTTGCCGGGTTTCATCGGCCGACGCCAATTGGCGTTGGTGTCGAGCTGCGGCGGCGAGCATCACGGCAAGCATCAACGACGCAAGTGCCAGCCCGGTCACCACCTCCATCAGCGTCATGCCGGAACGATTCATGGCATGACGCCCTCGTTCCGGGGCCGTTCTCCTTCCCGAACGATCGTCGCTTGGCCGGAAAGGCCGGAGACGACCAAGCAGCAACTCGGTCCGGACGGCCTGCCGAACGTGGCGATGAAGTCGACGCTGGTACCGTCGACCAGGTAATCGATCGAGTTCACCTGGGTCTCGGAATCGAGTAGTCGAAACTCGAAAGGGCCAGGGCTCGCATGCGTTGCCCCCGGAAGTCCGCCACCTGCGAAAACGACTCGGCGCCTCTCGAGATCGAGGCGCAGGGTGATCGGTCGGCCGACGGCACGCGCTTCCCGACGCAGACGCTGATCGAGCGTGGCGAATCGCTCGGCCTCGGCATGCAGCATGGCACGCTTGATCGGTCCGCGAAGGCCGACGCCGAAAGCAAGTGCTGCCATCGCGAGGATGACCGTCACACCGAGAACTTCGAGGAGCGTAAAGCCGGTTCGCGAAGACCGTTCACGCATCGGGATCGTCGAGGTGGCTGATGTCGGCATCCGGGCCGCTTCCTCCTTCTCGTCCGTCGGCACCCAACGAAAGCACTTCGAACGGGCGTCCATCGGGACCGGGTACCAGATAGTGATACGGCCTGCCCCAGGGATCCTTCAGGCTGCCCGTGTAGTAGGGTTCATTGGTGGCGACGGCCGGACGCTTGAGTATGTCGAGCCCTTCCTCTTCGGACGGCAGACGCCCTTCATCGGTCTCGAAAAGCTCGATCGCCTTCGCCAATTGACCGACGGCCAATCGGGCCGTCGTCAGGCGACCGCGGACGACGTATCCCCGTACGCTGACGATCAGGACGGCCGAGAGCAAGCCGATGATCGCCAATACGGCCATCATCTCGACCAGCGTGAAACCGCGGCGATGTCGTGTGGAGCTAGAGGACATTGCCGGACTCCAGGATCGGCAGGAGCGTCGCGAACATGATGAAGCCCACGACGACGGTCAGGATCAGGATCATCGTCGGTTCGAGTACCGCCGAGAGGCGAGTCGCCAGCGTATCGACTTGCCGATCGTAGTCCTCGGCGATCCTGCGAAGCAAGGTCTCGAGTTGTCCCGACTCCTGTCCGATCGAAAAGACATGAGCGAAGACCGCCGGAAAGTACCGTTCGGCACCGACCGCTCGTCCCAGATCCGAGCCTTCGGTGATTCGACGTCGGACTGCCGCCAATGCATCGGTCAACAGCGGATTGCGGCTCGTCCGTTCTACCAGCTCCAAGGCCTGTTCGAGGACGATGCCGCTTTCGAGCAGCGTGGCGAGCACCGAGGCGGCGCGGGAGAGTTCCTGCCGCTGCCGCATGACGCCGACGAGCGGCAGGCGCAACAGCCACCGTTCGAACCGGCGGCGGCCGGCGACCGTGCAGTAGGATCGATACCCGAGGGCCAGCGTGACGATTCCGGTCAGCGATATCGGCAGCCAATACCCCTGCAGCAGTTCTCCGCCTCGCCGCAAGAGCCGTGTCGGCCAAGGTATTTCACGACCGAGATCGACCAGGTTATCGACGAGCAGCGGCATGACGAAGGTGAGCAGAAAGACCGACACGGCGACGCAGGCCACACTCACGATCGCGGGGTACATCAGGCTCGACGCGACTCGGTCCCGAAATCGGGCTTGTCGCTGCAGGAACTCGGCAGCGCGGCGCAGTACGTCGTCCAGCCTGCCGGTCGCTTCTCCGACACGGACCATCGCGACGGTCAGCGGATCGAAGATTACCCCGTGACTCTCGATCGCGGCAGCGAACGGTCGGCCTTCGGCAACCTGATCACGGAGTTTGGCGAGCAACCGCCCGAACGCACCGGGGTGCTGATCGGCGAGGGTCGTCAACGCCTGGACGAGCGGGACGTCGACAGCCAGCAAGGTCGC
>DMPQ01000036.1:681-8709 GCA_003455945.1 Planctomycetaceae bacterium | reverse complement strand
CTCGGAGAGGCCGGGCCCACGGCGACAACCCAGCCGTCAACCGAGGTCCGGCAGAGCTCCGGTGCTGTCTCCCAGTCGCTCGATGTCGACTTCCATCCGGTCGAGCATCGAGACCCACAGGTTCGCCAGCGGCGTCTCCTTGGGATAGCGGATGTGGCGTCCGGTCCGGAGCGTGCCGCAACCACCGCCGGCCAACAGGATCGGCAGGTCGTCGTGGTTGTGCGCGTTGCCGTCCGAGTTGCCGCTTCCGTAGGCGATCATGCTGTGATCAAGCAGCGAACCGTCGCCGTCCGGCGTCTCGGCCAATCGCTTCAGCAGGTAACCGAGCTGAGTCGTGTGGAAGAGGTTGATCTTGTGGAGCTTCGCCTTCTTCGCCTCTTCGTTGCCGTGATGCGACAGATCGTGATGCCCCTCGGGAACGTCGATGAAACGATACGAGCGGTTGCTCCCCTCGTTCGCCAGGACGAAGGTGCAGACCCTCGTCACATCGGCCTGGAACGCGACGACCATCAGATCGCTCAGCAGACGCAGGTGCTCCTCGTAGCTCTCGGGGACCGTCGCCGGCACGGCGAGATCCGGAGCGACGATCGGCGGGAGCTTGTCCGCGCGTTCGATCCGCTCCTCGATGTCCCGCACCGACGAGAAGTACTCGTCCAGCTTCCGCACGTCGTTGCGACTCAGACGACGCTCCAGGTCCCTCGCATCCTCGCGAACGAAGTCGAGCACGCTGCGGCGGCGAGCATCGCGAGCCGCTCGGCCGGTGTCGTCGCCGTTGCCGAACAGTCGCTCGAAGATCGCCTTGGGGTCGACCTGCTTGGGGAGCGGCTGAGTCGCGGAACGCCACGACATCGTCGCGGAATAGACGCAGCTGTAGCCCGAGTCGCAGTTGCCCGCCATCGCCCCCGCCTCGGCGCCGATCTCGAGCGACGACAGGCGAGTCCGGTCGCCGATCCGAGCGGCGGCGACCTGATCGACCGACACTCCTGCACGGATGTCGGTGCCGTCGGTCTTGCGAGGCTGACAGCCGGTCAGAAAGGCGCCGAGCGCTCGGGCGTGGTCTCCCGGGCCGTCGCCGTTCGGACGAGCCTTATCGGCGGTCAGACCGGTCAGCACCATGAACCGATCGCGGAAGTCGGCCAGCGGAGCGAGGGTCGAGGGCAGATCGAAGTCGCTCCCTTCCTTCTCCGGCGTCCAGTCCTTCATGTTGATCCCGTTCGGGACGTAGAGGAACGCCATCCGGTTCGGAGCCGAACTCTTCTCGGCCGCGGCAGCGCGACGGAGCGCGAACGAGAGCGATTCGAGCCACGGCAGCGAGACCGCGACTCCGAGCCCCTTGAGCATCGCGCGTCGATCGTATCCGGTCGGACGCTTCATCGTTTCGTCTCCTTCGGCTTCGTGCATGGCGNNCGCTTCGATCCGTTCGTTCTTCTTCGGCAGGTCAGCGAATCGATCTCGTCGAGGTTCGGCGGCGATCGATCGCGGCTTTCCGCGGACGACTCACTCGGTCGAGTCGTCCGGCATCTCGGTCGATTCCGCAGGGGAGAGGTACGGCCCTCGCGAGCGGAACGCGGGACTCGCGACGATCGCTCGGATCAGCGACGAAAATCGATCGCCGTCCGCCGCGGCCTGACGCGAAATCCGGACGACGGTCGGCCGGTCATAGTATTGCAGTCCTCGACCGAGGGCGTAGATCATCAGCTTCTCGGTCAGGCACTGCGCGAAGTCGTCGCGCCGCTGACGCAGGATCGTCTTCAGATCTTCGACTCCTTCGAAACGGGTCCCGTCCGGGAACTCGCCGACGCTGTCGATCTCGAACTCGCCGTCCATCGTCCGATAGGCTCCGATCGCGTCGAAACTCTCGAGCGCGAAGCCGATCGGGTCCATCTTGGCGTGACAGTTGGCACACGCCGGATCGCGGCGATGCTGCTCGAGCCGCTCGCGGAGACTCCCCGTCGCGACTGCCGCATCCGCTTCTTCGAGCAGCGGAACGTCGGGAGGAGGCGGAGGTGGGGGAGCGCCGAGCAGCTGCTCGAGTACCCACCGACCACGTTTCACGGGCGAGGTGCGCGTCGGGTTCGAGGTGANNGATCGGCTCGCCACCCGGTACGGTCGGCGCCTGGCCGATCCGATTCCCCTTGGTGTCGGCGATGCCGTACAGGCGGGCGAGCGGTTCGTTCAGGTACGTGAAGTCGGCATCGAGCAGATCGCCGATCGGACGGTCCTCACGCACCACCGCCTCGAAGAACATCATCGTCTCGCGCATCATCGCGCGCCGGAGTCGCTCGTCGAACTGCGGAAATCGATCGGTGTCCGGAACGAACGCGTCGAGACGTTGGATCTGGAGCCACTGCGGAGCGAAGTTCTGCACGAGCGCCGACGACTTCGGATCGGCGAGCATCCGAGTCACCTGTTCGTCCAGNNTGCTCCACAGGAAGTACGACAGACGCGACGCCAGCTGGAAAGGATCGAGTTCGCGTGTGCCGTCGGCGTCGGGACGATCGTCCAACTCGACTCGGAACAGGAACTTCGGTGAGCAGAGCGCCGCCTGGATCGCGATCTGCATTCCCCCTTCCCAGCTCTTTCCCTGCTCCATCTGGTAGGCGACCAGGTCGACCAGACGGGCGACCTCGTCGTCGGTCGGCGGACGGCGATAGGCGCGACGCAGGAATCGCTCGAGCGCGACCCGCGACTTGGTCGCCGCATCGGCGTCCTCGGGCGCGTCCAGGAGCGCCAGATGTGACGCCGGGCGCGAGTCGAGCGGGCCGCGAAGCGCGAAGTGCTCGACGAGCAACTGCGCCTCGCCGACATCGCCTTCCGTACGCAACAAGCCGAGCGACATCCGCTCGCGCCCCGGTCCCGGCGGAACCTTGACTTCGATCGTCTGAGGATCGTCGGCCGAATCGGCGGTCACCTCGACGATCTCGAGGATTCGAGCCGGGCGTCGGACGTCACCGACGATCTGCGCCAGCATCTCGTCACTCGCCGCATCGGTCTCGTCCTTCCCCCAGACCATCACCGCAACGCGGACCGGACCGCCGTCGAATCGCTTGAAGACGCGCGTGCGAAACAGATACTCCCCCTGCTCCTCGAACTCGTAGGGAACATGCAGCGGGCCGGTGCCGATCGGTTCGGTCGCGGTCGAGCTGACGACGCGCCATTCTCCTTCGAGCGGAATCTCGCGCGCGGCCGGTTCGGTGAAGCGAGCCGCCTGACGACGGCGCGGTACGGGAGGAGGCTCGGGAGTGATCGCTCGCTCGACGATGCTCTCGGCCGCCGCCAGATAGCGCTCCAGCAGCAACGGCGAGATCGTCAGCGTCTCGCCGACGTTGTCGAAGCCGTGTCCGATCTCGTCCGACGGAAACGACTCGGTCGGATCGAAGTCGACTCCGATCAGATCGCGGATCGTGTTCCGATACTCGACCCGATTCAGACGCCGCATCGTGACTCGGCCCGGCTGCGGCGGGAGCGTCGCGTCGAGCGAATCGTAGAACTGCGACATCGTATCGACGAACGCCAGACGATCGGCCGGATCGGGCTGGTCGACGTCGGCCGGAGGCATCTCGCCCGCGGCGACCATGCGCCGAGCCGCATCGAACTTCAGGCGATCCTTGACGAAGCGATCGAGCGAATCGATACCGGAAAGATCGAGGCCGGCATCAGCCCCGTCGCCGGCATGGCAATCGAGACAGTGCGTCTCGATGAACGCGATCGCGGTGGTCGGCAATTCGGGAGTCGCATGTTCCTGAGCGGCGGTCGAACGACTCGCGCACAGGATCAGCGCCGACGACAACAGCGCGGCGAACCGAGAAGCGGGAGCGAAGACCATCCGGAGCCGACTCCATAGCGCAAGGCGGGATCGGCCGAAGCCGACGGCGGGCAGGAGGTGAGCAGGCGGGGATCGGAACGGAGGCCGTCCCGACGAGGACAGTCTAGGGGGATCGCAAGTCGGTTCCAAGCCGATTCCGGTTCGGGGGCCCCCTGTTGTAACCACGAAGGTCACGAAGGTCACGAAGCGAGGCGATGCTCCGTGCCTTGTCGTTCCGGCGAACGCTGCGCTACGCGGTCGATGGCACGACGGTCATGGCGTCGCCCCGACGTGGGCCCGCGTCGTCCCCGACGCGCGGCCGTGCGATGACGCGCACTCGTAGAGCCTCGAAGCTCGCCCGGCATCGACATCGCTCGCCGGCGGCTCAGGACGAGCCGGGGAGTTGCATTCGACGATGCGGTGCGACCGGGGGCGGTCGCACTACGCCAGAACAGTGTCACCGCCCCTGGTCCCGGCGTTCTCGATATCGAGGCCACCAAGGGCCCCTGCGCTTGGCGCTTCGGGCTGGGAGGGCACGGGGCAATCAGGGCACGGGGATCCCGGCGCTTCGCTTCGGGCTGGATGGGGCGGTCGCATGGCGCGGTATTCCGCAGCTCCCCGACGTTGACTGCCGGCCCGAAACGCTCGCGATGGTTTCCGTTCACTCGCGTCGAAAGACCGGTTCGCGTTCGCCGAGGCGCTCGGAGAGCGTTTCGATCGAGACGCCGACCGACGTTCCTTCGGGGAGTCGAGCGGTCAGCTCTTCGGGAAGTCGCCATCCGGACGGGATCATGTCGACCGGCAGGCCTTCCTTGGGATCGACGTCGGTCGCGATCGCGCTGCCGACCAGGCGGAGCGGTCGCGACGGGTAGCCGCCGAGCGTGCTCACTCCGCCCGGAGCGCAGTAGACGTTGCCGTTGCCGGCGTAGTCGATCGCCCCGTTGATCCCCTGCAGCACCTGATGACCGCCGACGAAGAGACTTCGCTCGAGCATGACCTTCTGTGAGGCGTGGAAGACCAGTGCGCCCCGATCGATCCCCTGCGGATTCCAAAGCAGACTCCGCTCGATCCTGACGTCTCCGTTCGGCGCACCTTCGTCGGCCGGAGCCATGACCAGATCGGCGACCGAGTTCGTCAAGGTCAGATGACCTCCCGTCGACGTGGTCACTCCGATGATGACCGTCAACGAATTGCCGATCTCGATCGATCGTCTTTCGGTCGCTCGGCCGTTCACGACGCCGACCGTGCAGTTCATGACTCGCACGGCATCCGCCCTCGTCGACGGCGATTCCTCGTCGAAGAGATTCGTATCCAGGTACTCGAAGGTCAGTCCTTCGAAGGTCACCCCTCGACCCACCACATCGATCCGTTTGCCGTGCGGCAGGTAGCCGCGAGCGGCGCGGATCGTCACCGACCGGTCCCCGGAAATCGTCACCGAACCGAAGTCGGCGTCGGAGCGGATTTCGATCACGTCGCCATCCTTTGCCGCTTCGCAGGCTTCCTGCAACGATCGAAACGGCCGGGGAGGACCGTTCCCCGTCGTGACGAGAAACGCGCCGCCGTCCAAGCGTTCCGGGCGATGCGGTTCATCTTGTTCTCCGCTCGCGTCGCGTCCCCGTTCGTACGCGGCGCCGGCGCCGACGGCGGCGAAGTTCGGACCGGCGTCGAACGTCGGATCGGCCTCGCGAAGCGTCGCGACGAATCGCTCCAACGAAGCGACTCGAACGTCGGAATCCCGCATGCCGATGGCGATGAACTCGAAGCGAACCGGACCGTCAAGGGGCACCAGACGAGCGAACGGCGTGATCGATCGCATCGGATCGTCGGCGAACGTCAGATCGTCTTTCCCCTCGGCGTCGAGCGGCGGGTAGCCGGCGGCGACGTTCCCCGAGCCGCGCCACGAGATGCCGGGTCGAGCCGCATCGTCGAACATGTCGGGAAGGATCCGGTCGACGGCAAGCAACGTTCCCTCGGCCTGGATCGAGACCGACGCGCCGGGATCGATGCGAACGAGGTCGAGACTGCCGTGGCTTCGGGAGTGCCACGAACAGTTCCGAAGCACGATCTCATGGGACCCCTCCGCGAAATAAAACCCGCTCGAATGCGACTTGAGCGCACAGCGATCGAGTTCGATGCGCGAGCCGAGACCTCGATTCGGAACGTAGAAGATCGATTCGGTGACCAGGATCGAATCGCGAATGATCAGCGTCTCGATGCCTTCGGCGATCGCTCCGCGGATCCGGCAGCGGTCGAAGATCCAAGGAGGATCGTTCCGTTCGGCGCCGGAGTAACCGTAGAGTCGCGCCGATCGCAGATCGAGGTCGCAATCGACGAACTCCACCCCCTGATGCAGCACCGAGCCGTGCTCGGACGAGATCACCAGCAGCGGGCGAAAGCCGGCGGCGGCGCGGACCCGTACCGGTCGATCGACGCTCGGATCGAACGGCAGATCGACCGGACCGTTCCGCAGCACCTCGACGAACTCGCCGTCGTTCGTGTTCTCGATCGCCGCCCAGAAGCCCATGTACGACTCGCTCGTTCCGTCGGCTCGCACCACACGGAACGGGCGCGGATCGACGTCGTTCGGATCGTCTTGCGGTGACGTCGGATCGCTCACGTCGTGCGCAGGATCTCGATCGGGCATCACCGTTTCGTCCGGCGCCGGCACCGCAGCGATCGCCTCGGGGGCATCATCGGCTCGGCGACGCACGCGAACGATCGCGCGGCCGTCGCGCTCGACGCTGACCGAGTCGCGATCCAGCTCGAATCGCTCCGCCCCCTCGACCAACGCGACGCGGAACTCCCCTTCGTCGACCCGCAGCTCCCAGCCGTTCTCCTTGTCGGCGATCGAGACCTGCCGGCCACCTCGCTCCACCGCGATCGCCACCTGATCGATCGCTTCGTCCGCCACTTCGATGTCGATCACTCCCTTGGGAGTCCGAATCGACATGACGATGCCCAGGTAGATCAGTCCGCCGAGGCCCAGGACCGCGAGCGCGACCAGGATCGGAACGCGTCGGCGACTCGACAAGGCAGGGAGCGCCGACCGATTCGCGAGACTCGGCGCGGGGCGTTCGCCGGTGCGAGGCGAAACGAGCGGCCGGACCCCGCGCGTCTCGACGACCGTCTCGTCGTGACCGCCGTTGGCCGCAACGTTCGGCGGAGTCGAAAGGCCGAGGCCGATCGATGCATCGGGAGGAGGGAGCTGATCGACCGAGCGGTCGGTCGCCCGAGCGATCACCTGGCGGAGATCGGCGCCGGCGACGAACGGCCTCAGTCGTTCCGCCACCTCGCGCGGCTCGGCCGGTCTCCCCTCAGGGGACTTGTCGAGCAGTTGTGCCACGAGCGCCGCCAGCGGTTCGGGAATGCCGTCGCGTCGGGTTCGCAGATCGGGAGCCGGCTCGTTGGCGAGGGCCATCAGTCGCTTGAGCGGCGTCGCGTAGGCCGCTCCCTCGAACGGCGCGCTGCCGGTCAGCAGCTTGAACAGCGTCGCACCGAGCGCGTAGATGTCGGCGCGGATGTCGACAGGGCCGGTGCCGCTCCCCTGTTCCGGAGCCATGTAGCTGACCGTTCCCATCACCTGGCCGGTCATCGTCAGTTCGGGCTGATCGGTCGCTTCCCCTTCGGAGAGCATGGCCAGGCCGAGGTCGAGGATCTTGACGATCCCGCCGTCGGAAAGCATCAGGTTGCCGGGCTTGATGTCCCGATGGACGAGGCCGTGTTCGTGAGCATGCTGCAGCCCGAGCGCCGCCTGACGGATCATCTCGCACGCATCGGCGACCGGGAGCGGACCGAGGCGCCGCGAGACGCGCGACAAGTCGCTGCCGCTGACGAACTCCATCGCCAGATAGTGCTCGCCGTCATGCTCGCCGGCGTCCATCGCGCGGACGATATGAGGATGATCCAGTCGCCCGACCGCCCGCATCTCGCGTTCGAATCGAGCCACCGCCTGAGGGTCGGACAACCGCGTCGACGGGAGCGCCTTGAACGCGACGACTCGATCGAGTCGCGTGTGGATCGCGCGAAAGACCGCTCCCATCCCCCCCTGACCGATCTTCTCGACGATCCGGTAGTCGCGAACGGTACGCGACAGGTCGATCACCGAGGTCGCTTCGTCGTGGTCGAGCCCCGCGTCGTCGGTCGAGCCGATCGGATCGACGCTCGGCGTCGTCCGGCCGGGCAACTCCCCCGCGACTCGCTCCACCAGACGCCGGCACTCCGAT
>DMPQ01000036.1:0-640 GCA_003455945.1 Planctomycetaceae bacterium | reverse complement strand
GAGCGAATCGTTCATGGCAGGAAAGCCTCGCGGGCAAGGAGCGATGCCGGAGGGGGCCGGTCGGATGACCGGTGACTCCGACAACGACCAGGACGCCGCAGCGCCACGCGACTTTTCTTGCCGTGGTGCCGGGAGCGACTCGGACGGAGTTCCGGCCGAGGTGCGTCGAGCGATTCGGTCCCCGTTCCGACCCGCAACTCAGTCGACGAGCGGCCCCAGCAGGTCGCCGAACTCCTGTCGCAATCGCTTGAGCACGCGATACTTCGCTTNNCCTGCCGGATCAGGCCAGCCGAGTTCCTGGGCCACGTCGGCAGCCGGGACGCCGTCGATCGCCGAACGCCAAAAGGCCTTCCAGGTGGATGGTTCGAACTCCCCGCGAATCGCCTCGAGCGCCCGCAGACGTTCGGCGACTCGGTCCGACGGAAGGTCCGGTGGCCGGGAATCGTCGAGATTCAGATCGGCGATCTCGGCCAGGCTCCGGGCAATNNATGGTCCGACCCGCCGAGACCCAGCGGTTCGTTCTTTCGCTCCCGATGAAGATCGATGATCCGACGGTGGGTAATTCGCCATAGCCAGCCGCGAAACGACCCGTCGCGACGAAAGGTCGGCAGACGTTTCGAGACGATCTGCAGCACTTCCT
>DMPQ01000244.1:15601-19336 GCA_003455945.1 Planctomycetaceae bacterium | reverse complement strand
TCGCCACGCAGAACCCGATCGAGCAGGAAGGGACCTATCCGCTCCCCGAAGCGCAGCTGGATCGCTTCCTGTTCAAGCTGATCGTCGGCTACTCGTCCCGGAACGAACTGTCGACGATCGTCGAACGGACGACGCGCGGCATTCACGTCACGCCGGAACGGGTGATGGACGGGCACGAGATTCTCGAGTGGCAGCAGCTGGTCCGCGAGGTCTTCCTGGCGCCGCACGTGCAGGACTATCTGGTCCGACTGGTCATGGCGACGCACCCCGGCGGAGAACTCGGATCGCCGATCGCCGAGAAGCATCTGTCCTGGGGAGCGAGTCCGCGTGGAGCTCAGGCGCTGGCGCTCGGCGCCAAGGTCCGCGCCCTGCTCGACGGCCGCGTCAACGTCTCGTTCGAGGATGTCCGCCGCGTCTGGCTCCCCGCCCTGCGCCACCGCGTGATCCTGAACTTCGAGGCGCAGGCCGAGGGGCTGACGACCGATCGGGTGCTGCTCGACATCCTGCAGCAGGTCCCCGAGAAGTTCGACGAACTGCCGGTCGCGGGCCGCGCCTGAGACCGCGTCGTCGCGAGCCTTCCGAATCGTCTCGTTCCCTTCGTCCAGGTCGCCGATGTCCGCCGGACCGACCGAACCGCTGTTGTCCCCCGAGCTGCTCGCTCGGCTCGAATCGCTCGAGCTGACGACGCGCAAGGTGCTGCGCGGTCGGCTCCAGGGGGAACGCCGCAGCCGACGGAAGGGGCACAGCGTCGAGTTCGCCGACTTCCGCGAGTACGCTCCCGGAGACGATCTCCGCTTCCTCGACTGGAATCTCTACGCGCGCCTCGATCGCCTGTTCCTGAAGCTCCATCTCGACGAGGAGGATCTGCACTTCCATGCGCTGGTCGACTGCAGTCGCTCGATGGATTTCGGCCAGCCGACGAAGCTGGATTTCGCCAAACGTCTGGCGGCGGCACTCGGAGTGATCGGTCTGCTCCGCGCCGATCGGGTGCGAGTCGAGCGATTGGGAGCGGCATTGACCGAAGCGACGCCGATCCTGCGCGGCCGCGGCGGCATGCGGCGGCTGCTGGACCATATCGGCGCGATGCAGCCGAGCGACGAAGGGACGTCGCTGCTCGAAGGGGCGCGTCGATTCGCGATCCGCAATCGAGGGACCGGCATCGTCGTGCTGATCACCGACCTGCTCGACAAGCACGGCTTTCAGGCCGGACTCAGGGCGCTGGCGGCCCGGCGCGTCGACCTGCATGTGATCCATGTCCTGTCGCGCGACGAGATCGAGCCGGCGGTGCGAGGCGACCTGCGATTGGTCGACTGTGAGGATGGAGCGACGACCGAAATCACCTCGACCGACGGCTTGCTCGCCAGATACCGGCGGACCGTGGCGGCGTTCCTGGACGAGGCGCGGACGTTCTGTGCCAAGAGCGGCATCAACTACGTATCCGCGCTCGCCGAACAGCCGCTCGAACCGCTGATCCTGAAGCTCCTGCGACGACGGGGGCTGGTCCGATGACGCTGATCGACACGATGCCGTGGTGGGGTTGGTCGTCGCTCGCCGCGGTCCCTCCGGCGATCGTCCTGCTCTACTTCCTGAAGCTTCGCAGACGACCGGTCGAGGTGCCGAGCACGCTGCTCTGGGCGCGAACGGTCGAGGATCTGCACGTCAATTCGCTCTGGCAGCGACTGAAGCGGAACTTGCTGTTGCTGCTGCAGCTGATCTTTCTGGGGCTCGCGCTCTTCGCCCTGCTGCGCCCCGGCACCGCGACCGAATCGAGCGAGACGCAGCGACTGATCGTGCTGATCGATCAGTCGGCCAGCATGAACGCTCGCGCGGGCGACGGCACGCGACTGGACCGAGCCAAGCTTCGGGCGCGCGAGATCGTCGACACGATGCCCTCCGGCTCGGTCGCGATGGTGATCGCCTTTTCCGATCGGGCGCGCGTCGTCCAGTCGTACACGGACAATCGGGCGCTGTTGCGTCGCAAGATCGCCGAACTCGGACCGACTTCGCGACCGACTCGGATCGCCGACGCGCTGCAGGCGGCGAGCGGTTTGGCCAATCCGCCTCAGACGTACGAAGAGGGGAACCCGAACGCGCTGAAGCTCGCTCAGGCTCTGGAAGCGAAACTGATCCTGCTGACCGACGGCGGCTGGCAGGCCCCCGACGACTTTGCGCTCGGCAACCTGGAGCCGATCTACGAGCCGATCGGCACGGAGCGGCCGGCCGAGAACGTCGGCATCGTCGCTTTCGCGACCGCCGAGAATCCGGAGCGGTCGGGCGAGGTGCAGGCGTTCGCTCAGCTGCTCAACAGCTCCCCCGGCGAACGTTCGGTCGATCTGCGACTGAGTTTCGACGGGCGCGTCGTCGATTCGCGGCGCGACGTACGGATCGGTCCCGGCGTCACGATCTCGCTCACGTTCGACGTCCCGCGTTCGATCGACGATACGGTCGTCGACGGCGTGCTCGAACTGGCGATCACGACCGCAGACGACCTTTCCGACGACGACCTGGCACGTGCGGTCTTCGGGACGCGACGCCGTTCGCGCGTGCTGTTCGTTTCTCCGGGGAACGAGCCGCTGGAGTTCGCGGCGGCGACCGAAGAGCTGAAGCGTTTCGCCGAGATCCGGTTCGAGTCGCCCGCGTACCTGGAGACCGACGACTATCGGCGCGAGGCGAGTGCCGGGCTGCTCGATCTGATCGTCTTCGATCGATGTCGTCCCGACGAGTCGCCGGCGGCGAACGCCTGCTACGTCGACTCGCTGCCGCCCGAGACGGGTTGGGAGTTCGGCGAGACGGTCGAGCCGCTCGTGCTGATCGACGCCGATCAGGCGCATCCGCTGGTCGAATGGCTGCAGTTCTCCGAGGTGCTGGTGGCGGAGGGGAGAACCGTCACGGCTCCGGCCGGTTCGCGCACGCTGCTGCGAGCCGATGCGGGCGGGGTAATGACGATCACCGATCGTCTCGGCTTCCGCGATCTGGTGCTCGGATTTCCGATCGTCGTCGCGGACGACCGGGGAGAGCAGGTGCCGAACACCGATTGGCCTCGTCATCCGAGCTTCCCGATGTTCGTGCAGAACCTGATTCAGGTTCTCGGAAACGCGGCAAGGCTGGATGCGGCCGAGACGACTCGGCCGGGCGAACCGATCGAGTTGCGAAGTCCGGCGGCCTATCCCGAGCTGATCGTCGCAGGGCCGGACGGAACGGAGAGTCGCGTCCCTCGCAATCGCCGCAACGGCTATCTGGTGACCGAGACGGATCGCCAGGGGATCTACGTGGCGCGAGGAGCCGACGACGATCGGGTCGTGCGGCGATTCGCCGTCAATCTGACCGACCGTCGCGAGAGCGACCTGACGGTGCCTCGCGAAGTGAAGCTCGGCTACCAGGATGTCGAACGCGGAACCGCTCGCGGTATCGGCCGGCAGGAATACTGGAAGTGGCTGCTGCTGCTGGGCCTCGGCGTGCTGGCGTTCGAATGGAGCGTCTACCGCCGCCGCGCCGCGTAAGACGCGGGACTCCGTGTGCCTCCCAGCCCGCCGCGTCAGCAAGGGGCCCCCGTGCCTCCCAGCCCGAAGCGCCAAGCGCAGGGGCACTCCGCGCCTCGGTTCGAAAAACACTGCGACCGAGGTCGGTCGCACAAAGTGGCCCCGGGCTCTCCGAGCTCGAGGTCGGTTTCGCTCGAACACCGGACAAGCTTCGCAGCGGAATCGAAAGAGACCCGAAACCCTGCCTCGGCCACGG
>DMPQ01000244.1:1578-15590 GCA_003455945.1 Planctomycetaceae bacterium | reverse complement strand
GTTGGGTCGGTCCGGACGCGCGGCGACGCCGCGCGATCAGCCCGGAGGCCAGAGCATCGGGCGGCCGCCGAGCAGGTGCAGGTGCAGATGGTCGACCGATTGGCCTCCCTGCGGTCCGGTGTTCGTCACGACGCGATAGCCCTCCGACAAGCCCAGACGGACCGCCAGGTCGCGGACGACGGCGAACAGATGACCGACCACCAAGCGATCGTCGTCGGTCATCGCCGCGATGTTGCGGATCTCGCGCTTCGGAATCACCAGCACATGTACCGGCGCCTGAGGAGCGATGTCGCGGAACGCCAGGCAATGCTCGTCGTCGTGCAGTCGCTCGACCGGGATCTCGCCGTCGATGATCCGCTTGAAGATCGTCTTGTCGCTCATCAGATCGGTCCGCAGTGAAAGGCGATTCCTGAGGTTCGGCGACGCGGGGCACTTCGCCGCCATCGTGCGGCGCGACTCGTTCGGATCACGGGCCGCTCGGTTCGCTCGCTCCGAACGCCGGCGCCTCGGGAACCGAGGCGAGCTCGATCGCATCGTCGGGGAGCAACGTCGGCAGTCCGCCCCAACTCGGATGCACCCAGGTCCCCGAGCGATCGACGAGTGCCGCATCGAGCGGTTCGCGGACCGGCGCGCCGACGCGATTCGTCACGCTCCCCGCTTCGATCGCGCGATTGACGCGGCGGAGCAGCATCGCGTCGGCCCACGACACCCCTTCCTTCGTGATCGGACAGCGAAGGAAGCGATCGAGCTGATCCTGAGGCCACTCGGCAAGCATCGGCAGGTCTCGGAGCGAACGTGGGAAACGCGAATCGAGCGAACGGCAACGTCGGCAACGTGGAGCGGAGGATCGGCAGCCGGCGGCGGCATCCGGTCGGCACCGCGAATCGTCTCAGGCGATCGGCGTCTTGTGCGGTTCGCCCGGCTCCTCGCGAACGAATCTCGGAACGGCGTAGCCGGGGAGGCGACGGCGGAGTTCGGCGACGAGCGCGATCCCTTCCGCTTCCGGCACCTCGAACGCCGACGCTCCGACGACTCGATCCAGTCGATGGAGATAATAGGGGAGCGTGCGGCAGTCGAGCAGTCGTTCGCTCAGTTCCGCCAGCGCCTGGGCCGAGTCGTTGATGCCGCGCAGCAGGACGCTCTGGTTGAGCAGCGTCGCGACGCGAGCCAGACGGAGCAGCGCGTCCCTGACCGAATCGTCCAGCTCGCGCGCGTGGTTCGCGTGGATCACGATCGTCTTGGCGGTCGGACCGCGGTCCAGTCGTTCGACCAGCGCCTGGGTGACGCGGTTCGGAATCATGATCGGCAACCGCGTATGGATCCGGATCCGTCGCAGATGCCCGATCGTCTCGAGATCGTCCAGCAGCGGCAACAGGCGATCGTCGGCCAGCGTCAGCGGATCCCCTCCGCTCAGCAACACCTCATCGATCGAGCGGTCCGCCGCCAGATGCTCGAGCGTCGCCGGCCAGTCGCTCGGCCAGGCACGATCCGAGGCGTAGGGGAACTCGCGGCGGAAGCAGTAGCGGCAATGGACCGCGCAGTTGCCGGTAACGATCAGCAGGGCCCGCCCCGCATACTTCTGCAGCAGCCCGGAACGCTGCCGAGCGGCAAGATCACCGACCGGATCGTTCGTGAAGCCGTCGGCCGTCAGGTCCTCGGCCGGTGCCGGCAGGACCTGCAGCAGGAGCGGATCGAGCGGGTCGCCGGGGCGGATCCGCGATAGGAAGGGGCGAGGGACGAAGACCGGGAATCGCTCGACACCGCCGGTCGCCAGCGGGAGCGAATCGAGGCCGAGATGGCGGATCAGTTCGCGGCCGTCGCGGATCGCGCGTCGCATCTCGACACGCCAGTCCTCGGCCCCGTCGACCGGCTCGGGACGAGGGATGGGCGGGGGGCTTTCCGAGGGGCTTGTGGCGCCGACAGCGCGTGCGGCACTCGCTACAATCTCCATGCTTCGTAGGATAACGGCGAGCGAAACGCACGATAAGTAGGGAATCATCCGTGGCGACGTACAAGACGAGCGACTTCCGCAAGGGGCTGAAGATCCAGATCGACGGTGAGCCGTATCTGATGATCGAGATGAACTTCGTGAAGCCCGGCAAGGGGAACGCGCTCTACAAGTGCAAGATGCGGAACCTGATCCGCGGGACCGTGCTGCAGCGGACGTACAAGGGGGGCGACACCCTCGACTCGGCCGACGTCGAGGAGATCGCCGTCCAGTTCCTGTACCGCCAGCAGGACCAGTTCTTCTTCATGGACACGACCAACTTCGAGCAGTACGAACTGTCGCTCGATCAGGTCGACGATGCGTGGCGTTACCTGAAGGACGGCATGGCCTGTTCCATGGTGCTCTTCAACGGCAACCCGATCACCATGACGCCGCCGAATCACGTCGAACTGAAGGTCGAGTACTGCGAGCCTGGGGTGAAGGGGGACACCGCGACCAACGTCACCAAGCCGGTGAAGGTCGAGTCGGGAGCCGAGTTCCTCGTTCCGTCGTTCATCGAGATCGGCGACGTGCTGAAGCTCGACACCCGGACCGGCGAATACGTCGAACGCGTCCGTCAGTGAACCGCTCTCCGGCGGCACTCCGATCGATCATCGCGCGTCGACCGTGCCGATGATCTCATGACGCCGCGTCCCTCGACCGCTCAGACGGTTGTCGAGCGACGCGGCGAAATGGTCGCCCATCGCGAAATACTCGTCCTTCTCGAGCGCTCGGCCGAGCTCCCAATCGAGCGACGTTCCGTTCGGAGCGAGCGGGAGCAGATCGCGCCAGACGGTCAGCTCCTGCAGCGACAGCTGCGATTCGGACGACATCCGCTCCGCCGTGATCCGCGCCGGTCGAGTCACGGCGTCTTGGGGCGAGCGACTCTCGCGCCCCGGCAGCTCGCTCCGTTGCACTTCGACCCCATCGATGGCGAGGGTCGCGCAGCGATCGAACGTCGAGAGGCCGATCAGCGAGCGCTGGCCGAGCCGATCGATCGGCCAACTCCCGAGCGGCGCTTCGCCGTCGAAGAGCGTCAGCGTTGCCGAGTCGTTCGCGTGTCGCTCGATCGTCCAACGCACCTCGGCGATGCCGTCGTGCAGCGACAGGCTCAGTCGCGCCGCGCCGCGCCACTCGACTCGCCCCTCGAGCATCAGGCCGAAGACCGGAAACAACCGTCGGGGACGAAACGGATCGTAGGCCAGAAAGTCCTCGATCGGCGCGGGGATCGGCGGCTGATGCCCGAGCCCCGAAATGACGCAGCGATAGTGAGCGTATTCGAGCGTCGGCGGTGATGCGGGGAGTGGGCCGGAGTCGGTCGGCGTTTCGCCCGGCGGCTCGGCGTCGGTCAATCGCCATCCGTTAGGCGTCGGCGACCAGCCGGGCGAGGCGACTCGCCATCCGGGAGCCGTATCGGATTCGACTCGCGCGGGAATCTCGGCCGACGGCCGAACGGCGGCATGCCCCGGTCGGCGCGGCACGGCGGAGCGGGCTCGGCCGTCGGCATGAACCAGCACGCGCATGGCGCACTGAGTCGCCCAGTCGCGAGGGACGACGTTGCCGTCGACCAGCCAGGTCCCGCCGACGATCGCGACTCGTTCGCCGGGGAGTCCCCAGAGACGCTTGAAGGTGAGCGACGGCCCCTCGCCCAAGCCCGGCTCGGCCGAGCGTCTCCGCTGATCGTCGAAGCGGATCGCCACCTCCTGCCATCGCTGCGGCGCGGCGTTCGGCGCGAACGAGAGGATCGCCGGCTGCTCGGCCGGCAGCAGGCGCGCGGCGTCGGGTTCGGAATAGCGTCCGCAGCGAGGGCAGCACCAGTCGGGNNGACAGACCATGAAGCGTCGTCAGCGGTTCGTCGTTGCCGCAGTGGGGGCAGTGAGCCAGGATCGAGTCGCTCAGGTAGTGCGGCGCCATGCTGTCTCCCGCGATCCGGCCGACCAGCCGCGCGCGAGAGATGCCGGTCGGAGTCGGATCGCAACCGACGACCAGCGGCGCGGTCAGGAGGGAGCCGGAGGCAGCCAGCTNNAGGAGCCGAGTCGCTTCGCGCCGGGTGAGACGCGACGCATCGCCGGAAGAGCTCGGCGACGGATCGCGCGGCGGCGAGGAGTTCGGGGGTTCGTCCTCAGGCGACACGACCGGGGCGCCTCGCGAACGACGGAAGAGGTGGTGATGCGGGGCGTCGGTCGATCGGCAGCGACTTTCACGGACCCCGCCGCAGTATATTCGGTCGGGTATCCTGATGCTCGCGGCGCGACCGGGGCGTGACTCGATGACGCGCTCCTCTCCCGCTGCCTCCCACCCTCCACGACTTCCAGGAGACTGGCCATGTCCCGCCGCTCGTTCGCTCCGGCGACTTCGAGTCGACCTCGACGATTTCTCGGGCTCGTCGCGCTGATGGCCATCGCGAGCGGCGTGAGCCTCGAGCGATGTCGCGCCGAGTTGCCGGTGACGAGCGAGGATCGCGTCGCGGTCGAACGGCATGCCGATTGGGTGACGGTCACGATCGACGGCAAGCCGTTTACCGAGTACCGGTTTCGCTCGGGAGCCAAGCCGATCCTCTGGCCGATCCATGGTCCGTCGGGCGAAGAACTGACTCGCGGCTATCCGATGCGTCCGGCGATCGAGCACGAGAAGGAGGACCATATCCATCACCGGTCGTTCTGGTTCACGCACGGGGACGTCAACGGCGTCAGCTTCTGGGACGAGCAGCCGGGGCACGGCACGATCGAGCAGCGCGAACTGGTGACCGCTCGCGGCGGCGAGACGGCGACGATCGTCACGATCAACGACTGGCGCGACAAGGACGGCAGGAAGATCTGCGAGGACCGTCGGACGCTCGAGTTCGGCGACGACGAACTCGGCCGCTGGATCGACTTCACCGTCGTCGTCCGTGCCTCCGAAGGGGAGCTGGTCTTCGGCGACACCAAGGAAGGGGCGTTCGGTCTGCGCGTCGCGGGGTCGATGAAGGTCGACGAGAAGCTCGGCGGCAGGATCGAATCGAGCGAGGGGTTGATCGACGGAGCGACGTGGGGGAAGCCGGCGAAGTGGGTCGATTACTCGGGGCCGGTCGGCGAGCGGACGGTCGGCATCACGATCATGGACCATCCGACCAGTCACGGTCATCCGGTTCACTGGCATGTCCGAACGTACGGGCTGTTCGCCGCCAATCCGTTCGGCCTGCACGACTTCTATACGCCGGAAGCGGGCAAGTTCGGGGCGCTGATCCTGCAGCCGGGGGAATCGTTCACGTTGCGATATCGCGTCGTGCTTCACGACGGCCCGCTCGATCGGGAGCGGACCGAACAGGCGTACGCCGAATGGAGTCGGTCCGAGGGGCGTTCGATCGACTGATCGGGTGGTGAGAGGCAGGGCCCCGCCCAGGTCGCCACTTGCATGCCGACTCGACCGGGTCGACAATCGTCCCTTTCCCGGCGGCCGAGTCGGCGGCGTCGAGCGAGTCGAGCTCGTTCGACGGACCGCGCGATGTCGGTCGACGAACCGAGCTCCGGTTCGTCCGTCGCGTCGTTCGACGCGGCTCTCCCCTTCAGGACTCAGGCTCCATGAAGATCGTACCGATCGGCGACAAGGTGGTGGTGAAGCGTCTCGAACGGGAAGGGAAGACCTCGGGGGGAATCGTGTTGCCCGACGCGGCGAAGGACAAGCCGTCGGAAGGACGTGTCCTGTCGGTCGGCCAGGGACGTCTGTTGGTGACCGGCGAGCGCGCTGCTCCTCAGGTCGCCGAAGGGGATCGCGTGCTCTTTTCGACCTGGTCCGGGACCGAGATCAAGATCGACGGGACCGAACTGCTGATCATGAGCGAGGACGAGATCCTGGCGATCGTCGGCTGATCCGGCCTGCAGCGCAGCAAGCGGGCTCCGCGACTCCCAGCCCGCCGCGTCAGCAAGGGGTGCTCTGTGCCTCGATTCGGCAATGCTACGACCGGGGCCGAAAAGTCCCGGTAGGGACTTCCGACAATAGCCCGGCGATTCATCGCCGGGTATCGAAGTCACCCCGGCGCGAAATCCGAAGTCCCGCGAGGGACGGCAGAACAGCGCCGTGCAGCGGCCGGGTAACTCATTCGGACCGGCGGGTTCTTTCGTCCCTGGCGGGACTCTTCACGTCGTGTTCTCGACGGTCGTTGACCCACCGATGAATCGGTGGGCTACTGTCGGCCGTCCCTGACGGGACTTGCTGCGACCGGGGGCGGTCGCAGTACGNNTCGGGCTGGTTGGGTCGGTCCGGTCGCGCAGCGACGACGAGGGGTTAAGCACGCCGTGTCTCCCAGCCCGCCGCGTCAGCAAGGGGTGCTCTGTGCCTCGATTCGGAAATCGCTGCGACCGGGGTCGGTCGCACTACGGCCGGCGCAATGAAAAGGCCCCGGAGATCGCGAGGATCTCCGGGGCCCGTTTGTCGACTCGTCGAAGAATCAGAGATTCTCCGGAGCTGGTGGCTGCCGATGAGCAACCCGCCAGTCGTCTCAGGCGGTGCCACCTCGACGGCTAGTACAGACACAACTCACGGAATCACCTCCTTTCGCTGGAACTCCCCGACGCACTCCGGTTTCTAGCAGAGAGCAGAGCACGGCGGGCCGTAGTCCATCGCACTGCGTGGGTGCGAACGTCCGAACATTGTTTCCCGCCGAAGGCGTCTCGGAAAGAGCGATCTCGCGAAATTCCGAACGACCTCTCGGCGTCGAGCGCCCGTTCACTTCGGTTCGACGCGGATCCGCAGTTCGTAACCACCCTGCCAGTCGTAGCCCTGGTTGGCGAAGTTGTCCATCATCGAGATACCGAACTGCAGCACTCCCGACTGCGGCGCCGTGAACGTCTCTTCCGCGCCGACGGCGATCAGCTTCCCTTCGCCGATCTTGGCGATGACCGAGCCGACCGGATGGGCGCCCATGTAGGTGCCGCAGTGAGGGACACCGTCGGGGCTCGACTGCTCGCCCCACGGCACGAGCGACATCGTGCCGGTGGCGACGACGGTGATCTTGTCGCCGCGCTCGACGCGAATGCCCGACGCGGCCCACTGCCGCTGGACGAAGTTCGCGGCGTCGATCTTCATGCGGCGCGACACACTGCCGCGCGAGCCCCATTCGCGCGTTCCCATCTCGACATCGCCGAGCGCGACGGTCAGCTCGCCGTAGCGATTGCTCATCTGAAACTCGGTCGACTCGATCTTGCCGACGACGGTGAACCGATCGGTGACGACGGTGTCCCCTTCGATCCACGCGAACTCGGCATCGACGTCATCTCCCGCCATCATCTCGGCTTCTTCGAGTGCCTTGCGGACGGTCTGCAGACGCGTCTGACGTTCCTGATCGCCGTCATCGGGAACGGTCGCCAGGTAGTTGCGGATCTTCAGGCCGTAGCCGACCAGTTCCTTCTGAGCCCCTTCGCGCGCCTCGAACGAGTCGGCGGCGAGATCGGCGACCAGGCCATCCAGCCGCGCCTTCAGCTCGGGGTAGCTCTGCAGACCGGGACGGATCGAACGGATCCGCGAGATCGGGACGGTGAGCGGTCCGAAGTCGGTCGCGACGACCAGTTCGGCGATCGAGAGCTTGCCGGTCAGGATCGAACCGTCGAGGAGCTGCAGGCGGATCTCGTTGGGGCCGATCGGCGTCGCGGGTTGAGTCGCTTCGATCGGACCGAGATCGGCTTCGCTTTCGTCGGGCGTCGTCTCGTCCGGCGTAACCGGCCCGGCAGGAGCGGCTTGGTCGATCGCGATCGCACGGCCGATCTGCACAGGGACGTCGAAACGCTGAACAGGTTGGGCAGCGAGGTTCGCAGGGGCCAGGCCGGCGGCCAAACAGCCGGCGGCGGCAGCGAACCCGAAGAGACGAGGACGGGACATCGGCACGATCTCCGCGGCGAAGGAGCAGAAGGAGCGACCAGGTCATTCTGACTGACGCCCGAGGCCGGTCAAAGTGCCTGGGAATTCTCGGGAGAATCGGGAGTCGGTTTTCGACGGGAGAATAGGTGCGATCGGGGCGGCCGGCCCCTCGCGAACCTCGGGCTCCGGGGAACCGACCGGAAATCGGCCGGCCGAATCGGCGAGGAACGGGGAGCGGACCGCGAACCCGACACCCCCGCCGAGACACCTTGCTCGAGACGGTTCGGGCGGGGCAAGTCGACGGTCGAGAGGGTAGGGGAAACAGCCCTTGCAATGGCTCGTCGGCCTCCTATAATCCGACTCGTTCCCACGATGCGGGTGTAGCTCAGTTGGTAGNNTAGGAACGGCCGCTCCGATTCGAGCGACCTTCCTGACGCGATACCCTCTACGGTTTCGCGGACTTCCGACGAACTTCCTTTCCGAAGCGTTCGTCGTTCTCGGATCGATCGGAGCGGATCGAGGCGACTGGTTGGGTCTCGGCGGCGGCTTCGCAGCGTCGGCGAGATGGACACCGGAACGCGACGGAGCGATCGGGACCCTGCCGAAGGCCGTTTTCCGACGGCATCTTGCGATGGGGTTCGGTGAGCTTCACCAGGAGCGGACTTCTCGCGAAACGGGCCGGCGTTACGTCGGTCGCTCGCCGAGACGTCACTTTCTGCCGCGATCAGGTCTCTTGCCGATCGCTCGTCTCGAATCCCGCCTTTCGCCGCTTCGTTCGTGTCGTGATCGCAGCGGTCGGCGATTTGCCGATCGGGGGTGATCGAGCCGGCGGATCGACCTCGCTCCGTTCTTTCGTTACGGGAATCGTCGCATGACCGAGTCCGAAAAGCTCACGCCGGAACAGATCGCCGCCGAGACCTCCGGTGAGGCGCCGGTCCGTCTGAACCTGGAAGTGAAGGTCGCCACCAAGTCGGCTTGCGAGCGGCATGTCACCGTGACCGTGTCCGAAGAGGACATCAAGCGCTACTTCAGCAAGCAGTTCGACGAACTGATGCCTCGCGCGTCGGTTCCCGGGTTCCGCCCGGGGCGTGCCCCGCGGCGTCTGGTCGAGTCGCGGTTCCGCGATCAGGTCGCCGACCAGGTCAAGGGAGCGATCCTGCTCGACAGCATGACTCAGGTCAACGACGAGCAGACCTTCTCGGCGATCAGCGAGCCGGATTTCGATTTCGAAGCGATCAAGGTGCCCGACTCGGGCCCGCTGACCTACGAGTTCGACATCGAGGTGCGCCCCGAGTTCGACATGCCGAACTGGAAGGGGCTCGAGCTCGAGACCTACAAGGTCGAGATCCCGGATGCCGAGATCGACAAGAGCCTCCGCGGCCTGATGGCCGACCAGGGGACGATGGTTCCGGTCGACGGACCGGCGGTTGCCGGCGACACCATCGTCGCGGCGATCGAAGTGTCGATCGACGGTCAGGTCGTCTCGTCGAGCCCCGANNCTGGCCGACACGCTGGATGACGAGAAGTACGCCGGCAAGTCGGCATCGATCAAGTTCACCGTGCTCGACGTCAAGCGCGTCGAGTTGCCGGCGATCGACGACGAGGTCCTCGGCAAGTTCAATCTCGGGTCCGAGCAGGAGCTTCGCGATGCGATCCGTCGCTCGCTCAGCCGCCGGATCGAATACGCTTCGAACCAGCGGACTCGCGATCGGATTTCGTCTCTGCTGACCGAGTCGGCGAAGTGGGAACTCCCCCCGGGACTCCTGAAGCGACAGTTCCGTCGCGAGCTGGAGCGCTCGGTGCTCGAACTCCGCTCGGCCGGCTTCGACGAGTCGACGATTCGCGGTTACGAGAACGCCCTGAAGCAGAACACGCTCTCCAAGACGCGGACGCTGCTGCAGGAGCACTTCATCCTCGAGCGGATCGCCGAAGAGGAGAAGATCGAGGACGTCGCCGCCGACTACGACATGGAGATCGCGCTGATCGCCGCGCAGCAGAACGACTCGCCGCGCCGCGTGCGAGCCCGTCTCGAGCGCCGCGGCCAGATGGACGCACTCCGCAATCAGATCATCGAACGGAAGGTGCTCGACCTGATCAAGTCGCAGGCGACGATCAAGGAAGTCCCGTACGAGTTCCCCGGCACGACCGACGGCGTCGACTTCTCGCTGATCGGAGCGGCCGAGGAATCGGACATCCCGTCGGCTCGTTACGGCGACACGACGCCGGCCGCTGGCACCAACAACCCGTCGACCTGATCGATCCCGATCGACGGTCGTCCGAAATGAACGAGGCCCCTGCCGCGAATTCGCATCGCGGCAGGGGCCTTTTTTCGTGAGGTGCGACCGGTGGGGCGAGGGGGCGTACGGAGGCGAGTCCGTCGCCGACTCGATCAGAGCCCTTCGACTCCCCAGCCGTCTCGATAGGTGCGACGTACCAGCGCCTGAGCAGCCGGGTTGTCGACCGCCTCCATCGCCGCCGAGTCCCAGACGACGGTCGAGCCGCTCCGATAGGCGACGTTGCCGAGCAGGACCGTTTCGGTCAGCGGTCCCGAGTAGGCGAACGGGCAGGTCGCCTTGCCTTCACCGCGAATCGCTGCGGTCCACTGCGTGTAGTGATTGTCTTCGGTCATCTCGGGCAGGCGGTAATCGGCGAAGTCCCCCTTGGGGAACAGCTCGGGGTTCTCCGGGAAGCCGACGAACAGATTTCCCTTCGAGCCGACGAAGAGGACGCCGTTCTGCGAGCCGGCCCAATCGTCCGGCGCCTTGAACAGCTCCTTCGGCGGCTGCTTCCCCGCCTCGTACCAGATCACCTTGACGTCATCGGTCGTGTGCGCGGTGCCGGGAAATTCGAAGGTGACGACGCACCAGAGCGGGCCGCTATCGGCATCCGGCTCGGGCCCTTCGGCCGAGACGTTCTTGGGCGGGCCGAGCTCGAGCGCGTTGACGACCGGATCGAGAATGTGGCAGCCCATGTCGCCGAGGGCGCCGGTGCCGAAGTCCCACCAGCCTCGCCAGTGGAACGGGTGATACAGGCCGTCGACGTACGGGCGCTGCGGCGCGGTGCCGAGCCAGAGGTCCCACTCGACGTGACTCGGCACGTCATGACCGGTCGTGGGGCGACTGAGCCCCTGCTTCCAGAAGCTGCCGGGGCGATCGGTCCAGGTGTGGACTTCCGACACCTTGCCGATCACTCCGTCGCGGATCACCTGCACGGCGGTCTTCAGACGCGCCGACGAGTGATGCTGGATTCCCATCTGCGAGACGATTCCCTTGTCGGCCGCCGCGAGCGTCAGCTGCCGCGACTCGTACACGTCGTGCGTCAGCGGCTTCTGCGTGTAGACATGCTTGCCGAGCGAGATCGCGGTCATCGTGACCGGCGCGTGCATGTGGTCGGGGGTCGAGATGGTGACGGCATCGATGTCGCTCTGATCGAACAGCTCGCGCCAGTCGGTGTACTGCTTGGCCTTGGGGAACTTTTCGGCCGCGGCGGCCAGGTTCCGCCGATCGACGTCGCAGATCGCCACGACGTTCTGCCCGACCGACGTCTCGAGCATGTCGCTCCAGCCCTTCCCGCCGACGCCGACGTGCGCGAGGTTGACCTGCTCGTTGGCGCCGAGCGATCGGGCTCGCGCCGTGCCGAGCCAGGGGACGGCAAGACCGGCCGCCGCCGAACCGAGCACGAAGGTGCGGCGATCGATCGACGGGAGAGCGGATTGCGGACGACGAGAGCGGGACATCGTTTCGACTCCGGTGAAGGTGGTGGGACTCGCGCCAGGCGAGCGCGCCGAGCCGGTGACCGTCGGCGCATACTCAGGGGAAACACGCCGCTCGTGCGGACGTCCGGCTCGGCGGGACGGCGACGAAGCGGACCGCGTCGGAGTGACCGACGGCATCCGGCAAGGGGGATGCGGGGAGGGGCGATGGCGGGAGGTTGCCGGTCGTGCCCATCGCATGGACACCCCGACCCTGCCCGTTCATGATGACGGGGTTACAGGGTAGACCTGCGGCCGCCTCGCCGCAATCATTGGATCGGCGTGACCGCTCGACGGTGCGTCTCGGTCGATGCGAGGCGCGTCGAGGGGACGATTCGGACTTCGTGACGGAGTATCTTCGCGTGACCTTGCCCTCTGTCGAACGTCTCGGCTTCCTTTCGCGCTCGGCGCGACTTGCGCTCGCGGCGCTGGTCGTCGGCGCCTGCGGTTCGACTCGGCTGCCGGCCGACGAACCGGCGACTCCCGGACTGGTCAAGGAGCGTCCGACCGAAGGGTTCTACGTCGAGACCGATCGCGGCTTCATGGTCCCCTACACGGCCACGATCCCCGGAACCGACGTCACCTTCGAGATGGTGCCGATTCCGGGAGGGGAGTTCGTGATGGGGAGTCCCGACGGCGAAGAGGGACGCGGCGACGACGAAGGACCTCAGGTCCGCGTGCGGGTCGAGCCGTTCTGGATGGGCAAGCACGAGGTGACGTGGGCCGAGTACAAGCGGTACATGGCGCTGCACGACATCTTCAAGGGATTCCAGTCGTTCTCGATGCGTCCCGTGTCCGAGAAGCATGCGCTCGACGTCATCACCGCGCCGTCGAACCTGTACGATCCGACCTTCACCTACGAAGCGGGTGAGGGGCCGCGCGAGCCGGCGGCGACGATGACTCAGTATGCCGCCAAGCAATACACCAAGTGGCTCAGCCTACTCGACGGCGACTTCTATCGTCTGCCGACCGAGGCGGAGTGGGAGTATGCGGCGCGAGCCGGGACCGAGACGGCGTACTTCTTCGGCGACGATGCCGAGTCGCTCGGCGACTATGCGTGGTACGAAGACAACGGCGACGAACTCCGTCACGATGTCGGCCAGCTGAAGCCGAACCCGTGGGGGCTGCACGACATCTACGGCAACGTCGCCGAATGGGTGCTCGATCAGTACGATGCCGAGCACTATGCCGGCCTGACCGACGGCGTCTCGGCGGCCGACGGTTGGAAGCGTCCGACCAAGGAGTATCCTCGGACCGTTCGCGGCGGATCGTTCGAGCTGGGCGCCGAGGCGTGCCGCAGCGCGTGGCGATTGGGATCGAACGACGAGGCGTGGAAGGTCGACGATCCGAACGTGCCGAAGAGTCCGTGGTGGTTCACGACCTATCCGGGAACCGGAGTCGGCTTCCGCATCATCCGACCGCTCGATGCGCCGACCGAACTCGAAGCCCGCGAGGCGTTCTGGAAGGCCGACGTCGAGTACGTCGAGTTCGTCGCCGATCATCGGATCGACAACGAAGGACGCGGCGCGCGAGGGATCGTCGACGCGGGGTTGATCGAAGCGGCCGCCGAACTGCGGGCCAAGCAGGACGCCGATCGCTGACCGGCGTTCGCTGCGGATGACCTCATCGAGTTGCTGCCGGCCGCGAAACGTCTTCGCGGCCGGCGTCGTTTTCCTGACGAGGCAGGGCGAAATGAACTTCCGAACGACGACCGGTGCGCTGGTGCCTCGCGCCGGGCGGGTGATGCTGTTGGCCCTCCTCGCGCTTCATGGCCTGCTCGCGCAGCTCGATCCGGTCGTCCGAGCCGACGACCGCGCAGCGGACTCGGACGCTGCGTCGCCGCGGCGTCCCAACATCGTCATCCTGATGGCGGACGATCTGGGGGTCGGCGAAGTCGGCTGTTACGGGCAGGCCAGGATCCGCACGCCGAGCATCGATCGCTTGGCGAGCGAAGGGATGCGGTTCCTGCAAGCGTACGCGGGGAGTCCGGTCTGTGCGCCCAGTCGCTGCGTGCTGCTGACCGGGCGACACGCGGGGCACGCCTTCATTCGGAACAACTCCGAGTCGGGCGGTTGGGAACGGGACGCGCCGGAGGGGCAACGGCCTCTGCCGGCCGACGAGACGACACTCGCGGAACGGCTGAAGGCGAGCGGCTACGCGACCGGAGCGTTCGGCAAATGGGGGCTCGGCGGCCCTGGCTCGACCGGCCATCCCTGTTACCAGGGCTTCGACACGTTCTACGGCTACCTGTGTCAGCGTGTTGCGCACAACTACTATCCGACCCATCTGTGGCGCAACCACGACGTCGACATCCTCGGCAACACCTGGTTCCGTTCGCATCAGAAGCTGACCGAACCGCTGGCGGACCGAGCGGCGTACGACGAGCGTTTTGCCGGACCGGTCTACGCTCCGGATCGGATCGTCGAGCAGGCGCTCGCGTTC
>DMPQ01000244.1:0-1548 GCA_003455945.1 Planctomycetaceae bacterium | reverse complement strand
TCGAGCGGATCGAGTCGCTCGGTCTGAGCGACGACACGATCGTGATCATGACGAGCGACAACGGACCGACCTTCAACGGCGGTACCGATTCGACGTTCTTCGATTCCGCGCTCGGACGGCGCGGTCTGAAGACGCAGGTCTTCGAAGGGGGGATTCGCGTGCCCCTGATCGTCCGCTGGCCGGATCGGATTGCGGCAGGGACGACGAGCGAGTTCCCCGTCGCGTTTCAGGATCTGCTGCCGACGCTGATCGAGGCGATCGGCGAGGAGCCGGTAGCCGGACTCGACGGCATCTCGCTGTTGCCGACCTGGACGGGGCAAGCGGAGCGCCAGATACCGCGCACGCCGCTCTACTGGGAACTCGGATCGGCTCAGGCGCTTCGGATCGGCGACCATAAGCTCGTCCGGCTGACCGACCGCCAAGGAGCGACGCGGACGATGCTCTTCGACTTGGCGAGCGATCCGAACGAGACGACCGATCTTTCGGAGCGGGAATCCGAAACGCTGTCGATGATGCTCGAGCGGATTCGCGCCGAGCGGACTCCGAGTCCGGAGTTTCCGACTCCTTACGACGACGGCCGCTGATCGCCGGGCAGAAGGTGGTTTCCGGTTTCCGGGGGATCTACAATCGCCCTTCGGTGGTCGGGACCTTGCGGGGCCCGTCCGCTCCGAGTCGTCGCGCGATTCCCTCCTGGCTCGCCGTGCGACGATGTCTCGACGGATCTTGCTGATTCGTCGAGCGGCTCGGCCCTCCCCTCCCCCGCTCCCTTCGCCCGAGGCTCGACCATGAAGGTGGCCCCGTCGTCGATCGGATTCGGAGCGTTCGGTGCCGCGCGGACGGTTCGTCTCGGCGCGCCCTTGTTCGGCGCGTCCTTGATTCATGCGTTCGTGCTCGCCGCGTTCGTCATGATCGCTCCGCACGCTGCCGTTGCCGCTCAGGAAACGCTTCCGCCGGCCGCCGAACCCTGGAGCGACGACGACCCGGAAGGGATCGCCTTTTTCGAGGAGCGGATCCGCCCCGTCCTGATCGAACGCTGCTACGAGTGCCATTCGTCCGAGAGTCAGGCGAGCGAAGGGGGGCTGCGGCTGGACGATCGACCGGCGTTGCGAGCCGGCGGGGACTCGGGAGCCGGTGTGGTGCCGGGAGAACCGAGCCGCTCGCGACTGATCGATGCGATCCGTTACACGACCGATTTCTATGCGATGCCTCCCGACGGGAAGCTCCCCGATGCGGTCATCGCCGATTTCGTCACCTGGATCGAACGCGGCGCTCCCGATCCTCGCGACGGTACGGCGGTCGAGGCAGCTCCGCACGCTTCGATCGATTGGGAGCAGGCACGTTCGTTCTGGGCATTCGTGCCGCCGGTCGATCGCCCGGCGCCTCAGGCCGACGAGGCTCGCCGGCGCCTCGACCGAGCCGGTCAGGCGATCGAACCGGTCGGACCGATCGACGCCTGGTGGACGGCTCGCATGGGCGACTCGCCGGTCGTTCCGGCCGAGCGGGCTTCGGCCGAGACGCTGCTTCGCCGCGTGACGTACGACCTGCTCG
>DMPQ01000321.1:158-9583 GCA_003455945.1 Planctomycetaceae bacterium | reverse complement strand
AGTAGACTCCGGGCGGGATCGAGCGACGGCCGACACCGTCGGCATACTTCGGTCGGCAGAGATCCACGACCCACGCATCACAGCCTTCGGCGGCCAGCAGTTCGTTCAGCCTCCGAAAGAAGACGTGTCCGGGGCTGCGAGCGAGCCCGTCGGTCGCCACGAAGAGTTCCGCCTGACGTTCCTTCCGCCGCTTGCCGAAGGCCATCGCATCGCGCCCTCGGACCGTCTCTCGGATCAGGCCACAGGATAGCTAGCCAGGGCGATTTTCAACAGGCTGTTAAGGCGCAGTTCGTGAACTGAAATGGCTCACTCTCGGGCGATTGGTCAAACTCCCGGCAAAACCTGCTCGACTGCTATTTCAAACAGGGCCTAGCAATGATCAAGAGCCGTCGTGGCGTCGATAATGATGTTCTAGCCGCCTGTAAGAAGGTCATTAAAGCCCCAAAAGGGGTTGTGCTTCTGCACCGGCCCGATATCGTTCCGGAATCACGCCAACTGGTCGATGATTGCCTGGAAACGGGATGGGTATCATCGGCGGGTCGTTACGTAGGCGAGTTCGAGAGCGAATTGGCTTCTTATTGCGGGGCATTTGGCTCTGTGGCGGTCGTCAATGGAACTGCGGCGCTGCAGGTCGGTCTTGTCGTGGCAGGCGTTCATCCCGGTGACGAGGTACTCTGCCCCTCGCTGACGTTTGTAGCGACTCCAAATGCCATTCGGCATGCGGGGGCCTTTCCGCACTTTGTCGAGGTGGAGGAGTCGACGTTTGGGATCGACTCGAACCGTCTTCGAAGCTACCTTCTTGCGATCGGCGAACAGAGGAACGGCCAGCTTGCGAATCGAGCGACGGGGCGTCGCATCTCTGCGGTGTGTCCGATGCACTGTTTGGGGCATCCGACGCGAATCGACGCTCTAATGCAGGTTGCCGAAGAGTTCGGTCTGACGGTCGTTGAAGATGCGGCCGAGTCGCTCGGGTCGTTCATCGGTGATAGGCATACCGGACTGTTCGGTAAGGTCGGTTGCATCAGCTTCAACGGCAACAAGATCATTACCACTGGGGGCGGTGGCGCCCTGATCTCGAATGATCGTGATTTGCTCGAACGAGCCAAGCACCTGACGACGACCGCCCGTGTCGGCTCGGGCTTCGAGTTTGTCCACGATCAGGTCGGCTGGAACTTTCGTATGCCGAACATTAATGCGGCACTCGGACTCGGGCAATTGCGGAACCTCGATTCAATACTTCTTCGGAAGCGAATGCTTGCCGACCGCTATCGGGCAGCCTTTGCCGATGTGAATGGTGTGACCTTCGCGGATCAACCGGCCGGATGTCGAAGCAACTGGTGGCTCAACGCGATCCTCCTCGCGCCGGAACTCGCGTTCTGTCGAGACGACATGCTCGCGAAGTTGAATCAGGAGGGAATCCAAAGCCGCCCTCTCTGGCGGCCGATGCATCAATTGCCGATGTACGCGGAGAGCCCGCGCGACGATCTGGCGATCACCGAATCGCTCGCTTCCCGGACGATCAATATTCCGAGCTCCCCGGATCTGATAGATCTCACCTGATCTAGCTAAATGCGGGTCGAAGCCGGCAAACAAACGCTTGAGTAGGTACGGGATAATGAACGAAGATCAGCTGCTATGTGTTATCGCTCGATCCAAGGGAATGTTCGAGTCCGACCTAGGATCGCGGCAGGAGCAATTGAGTGCCGAGATTCAGGGCTCTCGATTTCTGGTAATCGGCGGTGCCGGGTCGATCGGTGGGGCGGTCGTCCGAGAGCTGTTTCGATACGATCCGGCCGTCCTGCACGTGATCGACATCTCGGAAAACAACCTCGCCGAACTGGTTCGGGACATCCGTTCGTCTCTCGGCTACTCCCAAGGCGAGTTTCACGCCTACTGTTTCGANNGCTCTCCCGCGAGTTCAACGCGTTTCGCCGCGACGCCGAGGCTGGCGTTAAGTACGACTACGTTCTCAACTTCTCGGCCTTGAAGCATGTCCGGAGCGAGAAAGACCCGTACACCCTGATGAGGTTGGTCGACGTCAACATCGAGTTGACTCGGCGAATGCTCGAGTATGCTTCGTCGATTGGCGCGAAAAAGTTCTTCTGCGTATCGACCGACAAGGCAGCGAACCCGGTCAACATGATGGGGGCGTCGAAGAGGATCATGGAGATGTTCCTCTCGGTCGGTGAAGAACGCTGTCCCGTCTCGACGGCGCGCTTCGCGAACGTCGCCTTCTCGGACGGCAGCCTGCCGCATGCCTGGACGCAGCGAATCGCCAAGTCGCAGCCTCTGTCGGCTCCATCCGACGTGCGCCGATACTTCGTTACGCCTCGCGAAGCCGCCAAGTTGTGCATCCTGTCGGTCCTCTTCGGTTCCGACGGCGACATCTTCTTTCCCAAACTGACGGCGGACCTTCATCTGTTGTCGATGTCCGACTTTGCCTGTCGCTACCTTGAGCACCTAGGTTACGAGCCGTTGATCTGCGAGAGTGAGGAGGAGGCAAGGCGAATCGCGGAGCGGGGGGCGCTCGATCGCCGTTGGCCCTGCTACTTCTTCAGATCGGACACGACCGGCGAGAAGGAGTTCGAGGAGTTCTACACCGATCGCGAGCAGGTCGACTGGGAACGATTCGAGGACATCGGCATCGTTCCCAACGGCGTCACCGCCGATCCGAAACTGCTGCGAGAGTTCGTGGAGGGGATCGAATCGTTGAAGCAGCGGGAGCAGTGGAAAAAGGAAGACATCCTCTCGCTGTTCTGCCGCATGTTGCCCAACTTCGGACACCGCGAGACCGGCCGCTATCTCGACAATCGGATGTGATCTCCATGAAGCGACTCCTCGACATCATCGTTTCGCTGGCGGTCTTGTCCGTTCTGGTGGGGCCTTTGCTGTTCGTCATGCTCGTGCTCCGGTTGACGGGAGAAGGGGACATCTTCTACCTGCAGGAGCGGATCGGGCGGTTCGGCAAGCCGATCTTCATCACCAAGTTCGCGACCATGTTGCGAAACAGTCCTTCGCTGGGAACCAAGGACATCACGTTGCGGGACGATCCGCGCGTGCTTCCGTTCGGCAAGTTGCTGCGAAAGACCAAGGTGAACGAGTTGCCCCAGTTCTGGGATGTGCTCGTCGGCAAGATGAGTCTGGTCGGCTGGCGTCCGCTGATGCCGGCCGGATTCGCCGACTACTCGTCCGAAGTGCAGCAGCGAATCGTTCTCAATCGCCCGGGCATTACCGGCATAGGCTCCCTGGTCTTTCGCGATGAGGAATCGATCGTGACTCGCGCTCGGGATGCCGGCGAGGATCCTCGGGAGTTCTACAAGTCCGTCATCATGCAGTACAAGGGATCGCTCGAGATCTGGTACTCCGAACACGCCGGTCTGATGACCGATCTGAAGATCCTTGTTGCAACGGCCGTCGCCGTCTTGCGACCTGGTTGGTATGGTTTCGTTCGGTGGTTTCGCGATTTTCCTCCGCCGACGAACGAACATCTCCGACACGTGATTCGCACCGGTGTCGAGCGCCATTGAGTATCTCGGGGCTCGATGTGCGTTGCGGCAACTGCATGTCACTTCGCGAGAGGTTCCGATGCCGGAAGAATCGAGTGGCAGGATGCCGATCGTGGTGATCGGTTACGGTGGTCATGGCAAAGTCGTTGCCGCGGCATTGTCTGCGGGAGGATGGAACGTCGAAGCAGTGAATGACCAACGGCTGACCGACGAACGCGTCGGTATTCTGTCGTATCCCTTGCTTTCCGATGCGGAAGTCGAACGGACATATCCTCCTTCGCAGTGCCGGCTGGCGTTGGGGGTAGGGGGTGCAGAACCGGTAAACCGCGGCCCGGCCAGGATGCGAGTCGCGATGAACTGGGCAGCGAAGGGGTATCAATTCGTTCGCGTGCTACACCCCAGAGCGATGGTCGATCCGGGGGCCGAACTTGCAGAGGGAGTTCAGGTTCACGTCGGAGCGATCGTGCAGACCGGTGTATCGATCGGTCGATGGTCGATCGTCAACTCCGGAGCGATCGTCGAACACGATTGTCGTGTCGGTGAGCTCTGCCATGTCGCCCCGGGCGCCGTTCTCTGCGGCAATGTCTCGATCGGTGACGGAGCGCACGTCGGTGCCGGCGCTGTCGTTCGCCAGGGGATCTCGATCGGACGCCATGCCATGGTCGGTGCCGGTGCCGTGGTGGTTCGTGATGTGCCGAGTGAGGCTTGCGTCGTAGGGGTCCCGGCTAAAGAGTGGCCTCGATAGGCGTCCAGTTGGCCCCCTAGAGCGGAAGAACAGAGGCTGCTTTCGTGGCTGGTCCTTGGTATTCGCCCGATGAGTTGAAGAGACACGGATTTCGCAGCTTCGGCCGCGACGTTCTTGTCTCTCGACTTGCCGTCTTTTACGGCCAGGACCGGATATCACTCGGTAATCGCTGTCGAATCGACGACTATTGCCATCTTTCGGCAGGTTCCGGCGGAATCGAGATCGGGGAGCACGTTCATTTGGCACCGATGGTTACTCTCTCGGGGGCAGGTGCCATTCGCATCGAAGACTTCAGCGGGCTTTCCGCCAAGGTCTCCGTCTTCTCTTCGACCGATGACTACCTGGGTTTCGGCATGACGAATCCGACCGTTCCCGATCGATGGCGTTGCGTGAAGACGGAAGAGATTCTTGTCGGGCGTCACTCGATTATCGGGGCTGGTTCCGTGCTACTGCCGGGGAGCCGATTGCCCGAGGGGGTGGCGGTCGGCGCCTTGTCGGTCGTATCCAAAGAGCTGGAGAGCTGGTCGGTCTATGCAGGCAATCCGGTTCGCAAGCTGATCGATCGCCGTCGAGACCCGTTAGAGCTCGAACGACGATGGCTCGAGGAGGGAGCCTGATGATTCGCCAACGCATCATGGATTTGATTCGAGAGCAGCTCCGAGAGGCCGGAGTCTCGGTACCCGAGGAATTGACTCCGTCGGCACGCTTCACGTCGATCGGTCTCGATTCGCTGGCGTTCGCCGTCATCATCGCTCGTCTCGAGGAGGAAACCGGTTTGGACCCATTCGGTGCTGATGGGGCGATGACGCTTCCTCGTACGATCGGCGAATTGATCCGGCTCTATGATCGAAGTGAGCCGAATGCCCCGCCTGCTTGACTACTTGAAGGCCAGGCAGTCGGGAGAGGTTGTCCTTTGGGCCGAATCGGGCCCTTGGACGGTCGAAGACATTGTCTCGGCGGCAGAGTCTATCCTCGCCGAGAAGCCGGACTTTTCGGGTAGGGTCGTCGCTCTGACGGAACGCGATCCGTTGTCCGATCTGCTCAGGCTTATCGCATTCGACGGAAGGTACGCCGAGCTGCGACTTCTTCCGCGAGACATGGACAACCCAAGTCTCGCGACGGATCCGGAGACTCCCGAACACCCTTGTGCGCAAGAACAAGCGGGCGTGCACGAATCCCAGTGGTTGCTCTTTTCATCGGGAACCACCGGCCAGCCTAAGGCAATTCGCCATCGATCGAAGGACTTGGCAAAAAGCGTACGGCATCGCCCCGCGTCGCGTTGGCTGTTGACTTATTCGGCCTACCGTATGGCGGGCGTCCTGGTCACACTTCAGGCGATTCTGGGTGGGGGCGTACTTTGCGTTCCGCGGACCTATGAGTTCGATGACGTGGTTCGTATTGCAGTCGATAGTGGCGTTGACGCGATATCGGCAACGCCGGCCTGGTGGCGCCGGTTGATCATGAGCGGCGAGGACGACCGACTGACTCTCCGCGAGATCACGCTCGGTGGTGAGATCGCGGATCAGGCGATCCTCGACGAACTGGCACGGCGGTTTCCGGATGCCCAGTTGCGCCACATCTATGCATCGACCGAATTGGGCGCTGGCTTTGTCGTTCGTGACGGCCGGGCCGGATTCCCTGCCGAGTGGCTGGGTAGCGATCTGGCAGGTGTTTCTCTCGAGATGGTCGACGGCGAGTTATTTGTCGGTCAGCAGCCCATAAGCGGTGAAGGGATTCGATGGCACGCGACCGGCGATCTCATCGCGGTCGACTCAAGCGAGGCTCGATGTCGATTTCTCGGGCGGAAAGATGGCGTGATCAACGTGGGAGGACATAAGGTCCATCCCGAAAAGATCGAGCAAGTTCTGTTGAGCGCTCCCGGCATCGAAGACTGTGTCGTATACGGTAAACGCAGTCCGGTCCTCGGCGAGGTAATCGTTGCCGAAGTCGTTTCGACCGTAGGCCGAGGAGATCTATCGAGGTACCTGGAAGATCACTGTCGTCTGCACCTGGACCGTCGCGAGTGTCCCGCCGTGTATCGCTTCGTGGAGCGACTCCAGATGACTTCGACCGGTAAGCGGAGGCGCGATCGTGTCTGATCGTCGGGTGGTCGTTACCGGCGCCTCGAGAGGACTCGGCGCAGCGATCGCAGAAGAGCTATTGAAGGATGGGTTTCAGGTAATCGGCATGTCGCGTTCGATGTCCGCAGAAGTCGAACGGCTTGCCGATCGCTTTCCGAGTCAGTTCGTCTGGAATCCGTTTGACCTGTCGGATACCGCAGGCATTGGTGAATGGTGCCGGGAAACCGTTGCGCGACATGGTCGAGTCTGGGGGCTCGTCAACAATGCGGCTCTCGGAATCGATGGCCTGCTCGCTACCTTGCCGGATAACGCAATGCGTTCGTTGATCGAGGTCAACCTGACCGCTCCGATCCTGCTCTGCAAGTATCTGTCGCGCGGCATGATACTTCAGCGTTCCGGTCGAATCGTCAACATCTCTTCGGTCGCCGCGGGAGCCGGCTACACTGGACTAAGCGCGTATGGAGCGACGAAGGCCGGGATCATCGGTTTGACCAAAGGTCTGAGTCGTGAATTGGGGAAATCCGGCGTCTGCGTCAACGCGGTCTGTCCGGGGTTTCTCGAGACGGAAATGACCTCCGGGCTCGAGCAAACGACTACGGACGCGATCCGTCGGCGGAGCCCACTCGGTCGACTAGCCAGGGTAGAAGACGTGGCTCAAGTCGTCCGAATGCTATTCGGTCCGGCGGGAGAGTCGATTACCGGGGCCGTCTTCACGGTCGATGCAGGCGGGACCGTTTGACATTCGACGAACTCGATCAGTTCGTCTCGTCCTTGCGATCCGTTGACGGCACACCCCAACCACCTCCGCCCGGTGTGCGGATCGTCAGTCGGTCGGCGACCGCGACCTGATGTTCGGCGGAGGAGGGGAGGGTGGTCACCGACGGGACCGGAGGCTCTGGGGACTCGGTCGGCGGTGGGGCTGTTCGCGGGGCCGACGTGAGTTCGTTGAGGCCGGCGGAACCGGGGAGGCCTCCGGACAGGCCGAAGGGGTTCGTCGTGCGGCGGTTGGTCAGCAGCGAGAGCTGCAGCGGTTCCAGGAACTCGAACTCGCGGGTGACTCCGTTGCCGCCGCGATGCCTGCCTGTTCCTCCCGAACCGAGACGGATCTCGAAGCGCCAGAGGCGGACCGGGAATCGTCGCTCCAGCACTTCCGGGTCGGTGATCCGCGTGTTCGTCATGTGCGTGTGGACCGCGTCCGCGCCGTCCGACCACGGAGTCGCTCCCGCTCCGCCGCAGATCGTCTCGTAATAGCCGAACCGCTCGTTGCCGAAGAGCAGGTTGTTCATCGTCCCCTGACTCGCCGCCGCGATCCCCAGCGCGCCGAGCAGGACGTCGACCACCCGCTGACTCGTCTCGACGTTGCCGCCCACCACCGCCGCGCCGCTCGCCGGATCGCTCGGCTGCGGCGGCGAGAGCATCCCCTCGGGGATCCGGATTTCGACTCCTTCCAGCAGCCCGTGATTGAGCGGGACGTCGAAGCGACCGAGCGTCGTCGGCGAAGGTCGATCGTCGATCGTGTCGGCGTCGGAGCCGGAAGTGATGGTGTCCGGAGTAATGGCGTCGTCGTCGTCGGCCGCGCGGTCACCGACGGTACCGGAGGCTTTCGTCGCGTCCTTCCACCGCAGACTCGCCAAGCGATCTTCGTGCTTCATCAGGCAGCGCAGGACATACAAGACCGCCGCCGTCACGATCCCGCGGTTCGCGTTCAGGTTTCCCGGGTGGACCGGTGCCGAGCCGGCGAAGTCGATCGTCAGCCGGCCGTCTCGCCGCTCGATCTCGACTCGGATCGGACTCCCGTCGTCCATCCGATCCTCGAAACTCCGCGTCCCATCCCCCAGTCGCGACAGGACTCGAGCCAATCGCTCGCTCGCGATCCGCTGCAGCCCGCGCATCGCCGCCGCGACTCGGGCCGTCCCCTGTTCGCGACAGAGTTCCGTCAGCCGCTCCGCCCCCTGGCGATTCGCGGCGATCTGCGCCTGGATGTCGGCCAGGTTCTCGTCCGGATTGCGACTCGGGTATCGCACTACGATTCTCCCCGCGTCGTCCGGATCGACCTGGCCGCTCAGGCCGCGGCGGAGCGCGTCGAGACGGTCGATTCCCGCGTCGACGATCTTCACGTGACGCAGGATGACTCCTTCGTCCCCCAGCGACTTCGAGAACGGCGGCATGCTGCCGGGGGTGAGGCCGCCGATCTCGGCGTGGTGGGCTCTCGAGGCGAGGAAGAATCTGACCACCGAGGGGACAGAGGGCACCGAGGAGGAAGAAGTCAGAAACAGTGGAGTGATGACGGTCAGGTCGGGGAGATGCGAGCCGCCCAGATACGGGTCGTTCGTCAGATAGACGTCCCCTGGAGCCATCGCCGGTTCGTCGCGCACCAGACAGCGAACCGTCTCGCTCATCGCTCCCAAATGGACCGGGATGTGTGGCGCGTTCACCACCAGGCGTCCTTCGCCGTCGAAGAGCGCGCAGCTGAAATCCAACCGCTCCTTCACGTTGACGCTCGTCGCCGTGTTCCGGAGCGTCAGTCCCATCTGCTCGGCGATCGACTGGAACCGATTCGCGAACAGCTCGATCGTGATCGGATCGAGCGTCTCGTCCCCCTCCTCGTTCGTCTCGTCGGCCGTCGCGCCGCGTAGCACCCCGGTCGTCGCGCGCTGCTCTCGATCCAGTCGCAGCGTGCCGCTCGCCAGTCGCAACGCACTCCAGCCCGGATCGACGACGACGGTCGAGTGATCGTCGACGATCAGTGCCGGCCCGTCGACTCGATCGCCCGTCTCGAGCTCGGTTCGCTCGAAGACCGGCCCCTCGAACACGCCCGCTTCGGTCACCAGTCGCTGCCGCACGCCGCTGGTCGGTCTCCGTCGCGTCTCGTCTCGATCGATCCCCTTCGGCGGTCGCTCCGGTTCGCTCGCCGTCACGTGCAGTACCGTCACTTCGATCGCGGCCGCGCGTTCGTAACCGTAACGCCGTCGATGAGCGTCGCGAAACGCGGCGAGCCAATCGCCGTCCGCCGGTCGCTCGATCCGCAGCGCCGCGTCGGTTCCGACGTATCGCATCTCGGCCGCTCGCTCCGACACCGGTTCGGCGTTCGTA
>DMPQ01000321.1:0-129 GCA_003455945.1 Planctomycetaceae bacterium | reverse complement strand
TAGGCATGCTGAGCCGCGGCGCCTCCGAACGCCACCAGCGGATAGCGTCGCGGGTCGTACCCCTTCGCCACGCTGACGCTCCGGATCGCCTCGGCCATCTTCGCGTTGGCGATCCGCCACCAACCGAGC
>DMPQ01000331.1 GCA_003455945.1 Planctomycetaceae bacterium | reverse complement strand
GCGTCTGAGGCACCAAGGGCCCCTGCGCTTTGCGCTACGGGCTGGGAGGCACGGAGTACCCCTTGCTGACGCTACGGGCTGGGAGGCACGGGGTGCCCCTTGCTGACTCGCGGCGGGCTGGGGGCGTTCTTCCGCAACAATCCCTTCTGTCGTACCGCGGACTCCCGCGTTCGGTTCTGCGCCCGGCGTCGCGCCGGTCCGGAAACCTACCGTTCGTCCGGCGGAGCAATGCGACGGGGAGGCCGCCTGATCGACGGCGGAGTGTCCGCTCGTCGATCCGCACGACAGCCGTCGCCGACCTGAGACGCGACGATGTCGACCGGCACCGCATCCGCACCTCCCGTACGTTCGATCCGCGGCAAGATCCGTAACTTCTCACTGCTGATCGGTCTCGTTCCGCTTACCGCAGTCGGCCTTCTGTCTCTGGTGCTTGCGACACTCGGATCGCGCCAGGCGGAACGACAGGCCCGTGACGGATTGGAGCGCGAGACGTTCTCGCGGCTCGAATCGCTTTGCGGCAATCGGCGCACCGCGCTGATCGAGTACTTCGCTCAGGTCGATCGACAGCTCCGCTCGACCTCGTCGCTCGCGACGATCCGCGACGCGATGGACCGACTGCCGGCTGCCTTCGCCGCTCGCAGCGCCGCTGCGTCGAACGACGCGAACGAGTCTGCGGCGCAGCGTGAACGACTTCGCAGCTACTATCGCGACACGTTCGCTGCCGAGTACCTGCGCCGCAACGGCCGGCCGCTCCATGACGTCGACACTACGGTCGACTCGCTCGACCTCCCGACCGTCGACGCTCAGGCGGCGTACATCGCAGACAATCCGCATCCGATCGGCGAAAAGCATCGTCTCGATACGGCATCGACCGGCGGCGACTATGACCGTCTGCACGCCGAGCTGCACCCGCAGTTGCGAACGATGCTCGCGACCTACGGCTGGTACGACATCTTCCTGATCGAGCCGGTCGAAGGGCGAGTCGTCTACACGGTCTTCAAGGAACTCGACTTCGGCACGTCGCTGCGCGACGGCTACCTGAAGGAGAGCGGACTCGCCGATTGCTGGCGACAGGCGATCGCTGCTCCCGACGGCTCGCCCGTCTTCGTCGACTATCGTCCGTACGGTCCTTCGTTCGATGCGCCGGCGAGTTTCATGGGGATCGCGATCCGAGACGCCGAGCGCGTGCTCGGCGTGATGGTCGTGCAGGTGCCGCTCGATCAGGTCACGGCGGTGATGGCCGACCGATCGGGGCTCGGGACCACCGGAGAGTCGTATNNCGGAACGGCGGTGGACGGCGCGCTGGCGGGACAGACCGGAACGTCGCACGGCACGAACTACCTCGGCACTCCGGTCCTCTCGGCCTACGCGCCGATCGAACTGCACGGAGCGCGCTGGGGAATCGTCACCGAGATGTCGTCCGACGAAGCGATGGCGACGTCGAATGCCATCGGCGAGTCGATCGCCGGCAATCGGATGATGCAGTTGGCGGTCGTCGCGCTGATCTCGATGCTGACCGTCGCCGGAGTGCTTGCGGCCGCGGGGCGGTTCGCGAACCGCATCTCGAAACCGGTGGTCGCGACCGCCGAAGTGCTCGAAGGGGTCGCTGCCGGCAATCTCGATCAGCGATTGGAACTCGACTCGGACGACGAACTCGGTCTGATGGCCCGATCGCTCAACCGCGCCATCGACTCGCAGCGACAGTCGCTCGAACAGATCCGCTTGGCGAACGAGCGGGATCGGGAGCAGCGCGAGGCGATCGCTGCGCAGCAGCGCGAGACCGAGCGGCTCGAACGGGAGCGAGTCGAGGCCGAAGCGCAGCGCGAGCGGATCGAAGCTCAGCGACGTGCCGAAGCGGCCCGAGAAGAGGCGGAACGGCGCGAAGCGGAAATGATCCGACAGCGCGAGGAGGCGGAGCGACGGGCGGCCGAGACGCGGATGCTGCGCGAGACGGTCGATCTGTTGCTCGGCTGCCTGTCGGCCGCCGAACGCCTGGACTACTCGCGACGCGTTCCGCCGATCGAAGACCCGACGCTCCGTTCGCTCGGCAGCGCCGTGCAGCGGTTCGTCGATCTGAAGGCGCAGGCCGAGGAGGATCAGCGTCGCTTCACCGCCGAAGAGAATCAGCGGATGCAGCGCGAGCGGGACGAGATGTTCGCGCAGCAGCGAGCCACCGCCGAACTGCGTCGCAAGATCGACTCGCTGGTCGCCGCCGTCGGCATGGCTGCCGAGGGGGATCTGACGGCCGAAGTCGAGGTGCAGGGGGACGAGCCGATCGACGAGCTGGCGGCGAGTCTGCAGAAGATGATCGCCGAGCTCCGCTCGCTCGTCGGTGCCGTGGCGGAATCGAGTCTGCAGCTCCGCGACGGTGCCGCCGCGATCGCCGACGCCTCGCAGTCGCTGGCGCATGGAGCGACCGACCAGTCGACGGCGGTGGCCGATGCCGAAGGGGCGACGAGCCGCCTGACCGACGGTTTCCGTCAGGTCGCCGATCGGGCCCGCGTGGTCGGAGACGAGGCGGTACGGACCGCGGAGCTGGCTCGCAACGGAGGAGTCGAGGTCGAGCAGTCGATTCGAGCGATGGACGAGATCCGGAGCAGTTCGGATCAGATCGCGGAGATCACGCAGGTGATTGCCGATATCGCGCGGCGGACGAATCTGCTCGCCCTGAATGCCGCGATCGAAGCGGCTCGCGCCGGCGAACATGGCGCGACCTTCGCCGTCGTCGCCGACGAGGTCCGGAGCCTCTCGGAGCGCTGCACGCAGGCGGCGACCGAGATCACCGAACTGATTCGCGAGTCGGCTCGGCGCGTCGCCGAAGGGGACGCGGTCAGCCGCCGAACGGGCGAGTCGCTTGCCTCGATCATCGCCGCCGCGGAGAGGACGCGCGACGGTGTCGGAGCGATCGTTTAGGACAACGGTCGCCAGATCGAGCATCTGGCGCAGGTCGGCAGTTCGATGGCCGCCGTCTCGCAATCGAGCGACTCGAATGCTGCCTCGAGCGAGGAGCTGGCGGCCAATGCCGAACAGCTCGGCGCCCAGGCGCTCTTTCTCGAACAGCTCGTCCGTCGCTTCCGGATCGATGCCGCTCCGAAGGTCTCTCAGCCGGTCTGAGACGATTCGGCGGTTCGATTTCGAGTTCCTGCCGCGCACGAAAAAGGCCCCCGGTCCGAAGTCGGACCGGGGGCCGTCATGCTTGCCGAGCGAGATCGTCCGGAGGGACGATCAGAACTGGGCGCCACCCTGCTGCGAGAACATCGTTCCGACCTCGCCGAGCACCTTGAGCAGGTCCTCGCAGATGACGATGCGGCTGCGGCTGCCGTTGTCGATCGCTTCGGAGTACATCGACATCGAAGCGTTCTTCCCCTTGACCGCATCGGCCATCATCTGAGCCATCGGGTCATCGGCCTGAACGCCGGCGACGAAATCGATGACGCGTCCGAAGTCCATGTTGATCTCGGCCGAACGACCTTCGACCGCCTGACCCGAACCCGAGAGGGCTCGCTTCAGCACTTCCTCGCCGTTGCGGCCGGCGGCCACATAGAGCGCCTCGTCGGCGACTCCCAGCCAGATCGAAACCGACTCGCCGAACATCTTCTGCGCTTCGGCATTCCCGGCCGGAACCGGGATGACGATCTCGTGCCAGTTGGCGGTCTTGTCCTTGCGGGCATCCAGGTTGAACTCGACTCCCGGAGGAGCCTCGTCGCCGATCGCCTTGACGATCGCCTTGATCGAATCCTCGATCTTGCCGGTCTCGAGCGCGTAGACGGCGGCGACCAGCGCGGTCGTCTCGTCATCGAGCACGATCGACGCACCGGCGTCCATCCGACCGCTGCGCACGGTCGCGGCGAGCGAGTCCTTCAGCGCGCCGACGAAACCTTCGACCAGCTCGCGCTGCTCGTCGGTCATGTTGCCGGCCTCGTCGGCCATCTGGCTCATCGCCTGCTCCATGGCCTGTTCCATCGCCTGGACTCCCTGCTCGGCATCCGCCGGCGAGATCTTCTGGGCGAAGGCCATGTTCATGGCGGCGTCCGCCAACAGGAACCCGAGGTAAGCGCTCTCGGCGTCCGACTGCAGAGCCATCTGCTCGGCCATCTGCGAGCCTTCGACCGCGGTGACGGCGAAGTCCAGGTGGAGCTCCTTGGCCTTCGAGTCGACGGCCAGACCGACGACGAGCTCGTCGAGCTGTTCGACCATCTCCTCGAGCTGGTCCATCTGCATGCCGCTCATCGCCCGCTGCTGCTCGGCCTGATCCGGCGGGAGCGAGTCGAGGACCTGCTCGTAGCCTTCGCGGATCTGCGACATCGCCATTTCCTTCATCTCGGTCGGGACGTTCCCGGCCAAGACGCGGACGCCGAGCGTGTAGCTCGACATCTCCTCGATCCACGCTCCCGGATCACCCGGAAGGTTCTCGAGCGCTTCATCGTTCTGAGCCGCGAAGGTCCAGTCCCCTTCCTCGGTCAGGTACAGGTTCTCGCCGTTGGGGAGCGAGAAGATCGTGTAGTCGCCGTCGACCTCCGGATCACCGGCGTTCTCGGCGATCAGGTCGACCAGGCCGTCGAAATCGGAGACCGGCGCGAAGACCACCATCTCGGGCGCGCCCGAGTCGAGGGTCAGGTACATCCCCATCGGCCGCTTCTGATCGATCGGNNGGCGCGAGGAACTGGTCCGCGACCCCCTTGGCCATGCCGCCGACCATCGGCTGGCCGACCGACTTGGTCAGGTAGAGGAGGTCTTCGAGCACCTTCCCGGCCGGACCGACCGAGACCACCAACGCCGGCGCCACGTCGCCCTGCTGGGCCGTCGCCGTCGACATCGGCAACAGGCTCGACAGGCCGAGCATCGCGCTCAGGCACCATCCGAACACCGACTTCTTCACGCTGAACTCCTTGAAATCGAAACGAGACACCGGTGCCGGGGCACCCGCGGACAGGGATCGCCGAGACGAGAACCGGGGCGAGAGAGCGCTCGCGGATCCTCCGCTGCGTGGGGCAGCATATCCCCCGCGTCGCGGCTCGCCAACTACCGAAACGAACGTCGTTCGAGGTGTTTCGATGAAGGTCGGTCAGAACCGACCGCCACTTCCTACCCGCCGAACGCTCGCTCGGTTTCGATCGCCGAACCGGTTTCCGCCATGAAGGTCGGGCGCGTCCGGCGCTCGGCGCAAACCGAGCACCATCGGGGGACGGCGGCCGATACCGGTCGGCTCCACCAAGCCGACGGCGCCGCCACGGCGAGGGCGCGCCGCAAACGGAAATTCGCGGGAAAATCGGCTGCCGACGTCACTTCGCCGCCCCGCCGACGGTCGCGTCGTACCGCTCGAAAGCTCGCCGAGCGCAGCGCATCACGGCCGCCGGTGCGTCTCGCTTCGGCAGCCGGCGCATCGGCCGATGCTCGGTCCTCGATCGAACCGAGCCGATCAGCGCTCGCGATAGACGATCCGACCCTTGGTCAGATCGTAAGGAGAAAGCTCGACCCGGACCTTATCGCCCGGAACGATGCGGATGAAGTTCTTGCGCATCTTGCCCGCCACATGCGCGAGCACCTCGTTGCCCGTCTCCAATTCGACCCGAAATCGGGTATTGGCGAGCGCCTGAGTCACCGTGCCGTTCACTTCGAATGCGTCGATTTTGGCCATACGAACTGAGTATCCTCACGAGGCGCGACCGAGGCGTCGTCCGGAATCGCGAGCTCCGGCGAAGAGACCAGTCCCCGCCGAATGCCGACCTCCAAGGCCGGCCGGACCGAGTGCGTCCGATTCCGGGACCATCGCGCCACGTGCGATCGATCCTCCTAGAACCGGACATCCTACCGCTCCCCTTCGTCGCGGTCCAGCGAATCCACCGCCGCTCGCCACCGATCGAGCACCCATGCCGTCGGCTCCACCCCCAGCGACAGTCGGATCGTCCCGCCGCCGATCCCCTGCCTTGCCCGCTCCTCGGGCGACAGCCCGCGGTGACTCGTCGACTCGGGATGGCTGAGCGTCGTCCGGAGTTCGCCGAGCGACGGGCAGAAGGGGATCTCGGGGAGTCGTCGGATCAGCCGCTCCGCAGCACGACGCCCCCCGCGCAGATGCACGGTCACCACATGCCCGAACGCCGGCTCGTCCCCGCCCTGTCCGAACGCCNNGCCGAACGACGAATCGGCGTCGGGGCGCCCCGCAAACAACCGCTCCGCCAGCCGATGGTCCGGGTGGTCCGGCAACCCCGGATAGTCGACCGACGCGATCGCCGCACTGCCGGTCGACCACCGCGCGATCCGCATCGCGGTTCGACACGCCCGTTCGAGTCGCAGGCCGAGGGTCCCGAGGCCGCGCTGGGCGAGCCAGCAATCGAACGGGCCGCTCGCCAGCCCCCACGTCGAAATCGCTCGCGTCAGTCGCGCGAAATGCGCGTTCGCTCCGGCGACCAACCCGAGCATCAGATCCCCGTGCCCGTTCATCAGCTTCGACACGCTCTCGTAGACCAAGTCGGCGCCCCAGTCGAGCGGTCGGCAGAGAAGCGGCGTCGCAAAGGTGTTGTCGACCACCAGCAGCGCCCCGGCGCGATGAGCCAAGTCGGCCAGGGCATCGAGCGGCGCGACGCGCAGTCGCGGATTGGCGATCGTCTCGACCACCAGCAGCTTCGCTCCCCGCTCGAGCGCCCGACCTGTCGCCTCGAGGTCGGTCGGATCGACCGCTTCACTGGCGATCCCCCAGCGAGTCGCTTCGTCGGTCAGCAGGAGCGTGCTGCGGCCGTAGAGCTGGTCCGAGACGACGATCCGATCGCCGGATCGGAGCAGGCCGAGCACGATCGACGCGAGCGCCGCCATGCCGCTCGACGTGATCGCACACCGTTCGGCTCGATGCAGCAACCGCCCCTGATCGGCCAGCCAATCCGCGTTCGGATGGCCGTCGCGCTGATAGACGTAACCCGGTGTGGTCCCGCCGAGCATCGCATCGGCCTGGTCCGGGTCGGAGCAGCGCCAGACCGCCGTCGGCACGATCGGCGGCGTGCTCGGCGCGGTCGGGAAATCGAGCCCCGACGGACCGTGAACCCAGATCGGATCGACCGGCGACGACGCCGTTTCCCGGTCCGATACGTCGCGACGGTCGGCTCGCTCCGAGAGGTCGGATCGATCGGGGCCGTTCGGGGCAGTCGTCATGCTGTGCGTCCTTCTCGGCCGAGTTCGTTCGGCGGCGGGGCGTGAAGGGGAATCGGGCCGACCAGTCGGGGTGGCGCCGGGCGTTTCCTTCCTGCCGCCGCCCCTCATAATACGCCCTTCGTCCTCAGGCGGCGGAACGCGATTCGCGCCGGTTCGTCGGATGCATCGCCGTTCGCTTCGCTCTTCGCCCCTTTCTCGCACCGATCGGTCGCCGCATGAGTCACTCGCACGAGGCTTCTTCCGCGACGACGCAGGTCGAGGGGGGATCGCGACCGACCCTCTCGCTCTTCGACAGCGTCTGCGTCATCGTCGGGATCATCATCGGGAGCGGCATCTACAAGACGTTGCCGCTGATCGCGCTCATGACCTCGGGGCTCACCGCCCAGTGGCTCGATGGACCGCTCGGCGATCTTCCCGCCGCGGACGACTGGATGCCGGTCGCGGTTCTTGCCGGCGCGTGGCTGCTGGGAGCGGCGATCGCGCTTTGTGGTGCGCTCTGCTACGCCGAACTCGCGTCGGCCTATCCGCATCATGGCGGCGACTTCGACTACCTGCGCCGCGCCTTCGGCGAGCGGACCGGGTTCTTCTTCGTCTGGTGCGAGTTCTGGATCGTTCGGCCCGCCAACATCGGCGCCGTCGCCTTCGTCTTTGCCGAGTACCTGCTCCGCTTCCTGCGCGCTTCGACCGGCGCCGCGCTCGGCGACCCCGAGGCGATCGTCGGCTTCGGCTCGTTCGGAATCCCCGCCGATCGCTTCGCCGAGATCGTCGTCGCCCTCTCGGCGGTCTTCGGCCTGACCTTCACCAATCTGCTCGGTGTTCGCGGAGGCATCCGAGTTCAAAATGCGCTGTCGGTCGCCAAGATGATCGGGCTGATCGCGATCGTGCTCGTCGCCTTCTTCGTGCCGGCTCGCGACGGGCATGCGATCGTTCCGTTCTCGGCGCCGCAGCCCGGTTCGACCGACTTCGCGTTGGCGATGGTCCTGATCATGTTCGCGCTCGGCGGATGGAACGATCTGGCGTTCGTCTCGGCCGAGGTACGGGATCCCGGACGGAATCTGCTGCGGGCGCTGCTTCTGGGACTGGGGGCCGTGACGCTGATCTACGTGCTGATCGCCGTCGCGATGGTCTACGGGCTCGGCTTCGGAGGGGTCATCGGGTCGGGCGAGCCGGCGGCCGATCTGCTGGCCAGTCGAGTCGGAACTTGGGGAGGATCGTCGATCGCCGCGCTGATCGCCGTGTCGACGCTCGGTGCGATCAACGGCATGCTCTTCGCCGGAGGGCGGATCTACTACACGCTCGGCGTCGAGCATCGCGCGTTTCGCTGGGTCGGCGTCTGGAACGATCGTTGGGGCGGGCCGGTCCGAGGCCTGATCAGCCAGACCGTGATCGTCGCGGCGCTGATCGTCGCCTTCGGTCTGTACGCCGACGGCTTCGAACGGCTGGTGAACTTCAGCACGCTCTTCTTCTGGGGCTTCTTTCTGCTGGTCGGCATCTCGCTGATCGTGCTCCGTCGACGCGATCCCGATCGCCCTCGACCGTATCGCGTCCACGGCTATCCGGTCGTGCCGATCCTCTTCTGTCTGAGCAGCCTTTACGTCCTGTACAGCTCGGTCCGCTACGCGATGTCGCAAGGGGGCTGGGAGTGGGCCTGGGCCGCGCTCATCGTGCTCGTCGGCGATTGGATCATGCAGGGAGAACATCGCAGTACCGGCGAACCGTCGCGCCGCTTCGGCGCTGCCGTCGCTCGCTCCCTCGCACGATTGGCCATCATCCTGCTCGCCATCGGCGCGCTGCTGCCGCTGGCCGGCAGCTCGCTCTGGATCGGCGAACTCGCGAGTCACTTTCCGCTGCAGTTGGGACTGGTCGGCGTCGCTGCCGCACTGCTGGCTCGCTGGAGCGGCGCTCGCCATCTGACGCTCGTCGCCGCCGCGTTCGCTGCGCTCGGTTTCTTTCGAGTCGCCGAGGCCGAACGCCCTTCGCCCGGAGCCCGCACCGCGGCCGAGGCGACCGCCGACGAAGCGGCTCGCCCGCTGCGGATCGCCAGCCTGAACGTGCTGGTCGGCAATCGGAACTTCGCTCCGGTGCTCGACACGATCCGTTCGCTCGACGCCGATGTCGTGGTGGTGGTCGAGGTGGGACGCGAATGGGGCGAGCGACTGGCCGATCTCGACTCGCTCTACCCGTTCCGCGAGATCCTTCCGCGCGGCGACGCGTTCGGCTTCGCGATCCTGTCGAAGCATCCGCTCGCGACCTCCCCTTCCGCCGGCCCGGCCGACGGTATTCCGCAGCTGCTGGGACGCATCACCCGCGCCGAAGGGGATGTCTGGTATGTCGGAGCGACGCATGTGCTGCCTCCGGTCTCGCCGGCGGCTGCCGCGCTGCGCGACGCCGACCTCCGTTCATGGTGCGACGAACTCGCGAGCGTCGACGCTCCGGCCGTCCTGATCGGCGACTTCAACGACACGCCCTATTCGGCTCCGTTCCGACAGCGTTTGGCCGACGGACGGTGGCATGACAGTCGGATCGGCTTCGGCATCCAGCCGACTTGGCCGGCGAGTCTCGGAGCGTTCGGGATTCCGATCGATCACGCGCTCCTCTCGAACCGAGTCGCCGCCGCTGCTCGTTCGACCTTTCCGATTCCGGGATCGGATCATCGCGGGGTCCTGCTCGACGCCGTCCGAGTCCCGGTCGCCGCGACGACGGAAAGTTCCGAATCGCGCTCGTCGCTCGATGCTGCCGCAGCGTCCGAAGGGGCTGTGGAGGGAGCGACGCGAGGCGCGGTTTCTGGTCCCAGCGACTCGGCCACCGACATCGCCGCAGCGGACGAACCCGCCGCGCATCGCGCCGTGGGGCGAGACGGCATGGTGGCATCGGTCCAGCCGGCGGCGACGGCAGCCGGCATCGCGCTGTTCGATCAGGGAGGGAACGCGGTCGATGCGGCGATCGCGACCGCCTTGGCGCTGGCGGTCTGCGACGGTCACAACTCGGGGCTCGGCTNNAAGCCGATGCGGCGCGCGGCGAGGGAGCCGAACCGACCAGTCGCACCGGTCCGCTCGCCGCCGCCGTCCCCGGCGCCTTGGCCGCCTACGAACGGGCGCTCGAACTGGCCGGCAGCAAGTCGCTCGCCGAGACGCTCGGGCCGGCGATCTCGCTCGCCCGCGACGGCTTCGAGGTCGATGCGTCGCTCGCCGCTGCGCTGCGCAGCGAAGCGCCGGTGCTGGCGACCTTTCCCGGTTCCGCCGCCGTGCTGCTGCATCCCGACGGATCTCCTTATGCCCAAGGGGAGCGGCTGGTGCAGGCCGATCTGGCGCGCACGCTCCAGGGGATCGCAGCCGAGGGGAGCGACTGGTTCTACCGCGGTCCGTTCGCTCGCACCGTCGATGCCTGGATGCGCGAGCAGGGAGGGCTGATGACTGCGGCCGACCTGGCCGCCTATCGACCGGTCGATCGGACACCGATCGAAACGACCTATCGCGGTTACCGGATCGTCGGCTTTCCGCCGCCGAGTTCCGGCGGCGTCCACGTCGCGCAGATACTCGGCATGCTCGAGCGATTCGATCTCGCTCGCCTGTATCGGGAAGATCGAGCCGCGGCCGATCATGTCGTGATCGAGGCGATGAAGTCGGCGTTCGCCGACCGCGCCCATTGGCTGGGGGATCCCGATTTCGCCGACGTGCCGCTCGGCCTGCTCGATCCCGACTACCTGGCCGAACGGTCGTCGCGCATCGACCCGACGCGTTCGACCCCCGTGCTCGCTCACGGAACCCCGCCGGCGGTCGACGGACCGTTCTTCGAGCGGCATACGACGCACATCGCCGCGGCCGATGCCCGCGGCAACTGGGTCGCGATCACCGCGACGATCAACACCACCTTCGGCTCCAAGGTGATCGTGCCGGGGACCGGCATCGTGCTGAACAACGAAATGGACGACTTTGCCGTCGCCCCCGGCGTCCCGAACGCCTTCGGACTGATCGGAGCCGATGCGAACGCCGTCGAGCCGGGGAAGCGGCCGCTGTCGAGCATGAGTCCGACGATCGTGCTCGACGGAGATCGACCTCGGCTGGCGATCGGAGCGGCAGGAGGGCCGAAGATCATCACGCAAGTCCTGTGGGGACTGATCGGGACGATCGATCGGCAACTCGATCCGGCCGAGGCGCTGGCCGAGCCGCGACTGCATCATCAGTGGTCGCCCGATCGGCTGACGATCGAACGCGGCTACGATCCGGAACTCGCCGCAGCACTCGAACGGCGCGGTCATCGGATCGAATGGAGTCGCAGTGCGGGCGTGAGCCAGGCGGTCGCCTGGGACCCGGCCGAAAACGTGCTGATCGGCGTGCGAGACCCTCGCGTCCCGGGCGACGCCCGCGGGTGGAACCGGCCCGACTGAAGCGTTCGAACGCGCCGCCCCCACGAAACGACAACGCGGCGAACGAAGGCGTTCGCCGCGTCGTCAGGATGTTCGGGCGTTCGGGCGTTCGGGCGTTCGCTCAGGCGCAGCTCGCCTCGACGAATCGATCGAGATCGACTTGCGATGCGAGCGCCTGGAGCTTCTCGAAAGCGCGGCGTTCGAGCTGGCGAACCCGCTCCTTCGACACGCCCAGGTCATCCGCCAGCGACTGGAACGTCGCCCCCTTCGACTCGTCGTCGAGGGCGTAGCGAGCCCGAATGATTCGCCGCTCGCGCGGATCGAGTTGCTGCAGGAACTCGCCGAGCAGTTCGCGAAGATTCGACCAGGTTCGCTCGGACAGACTCCGCTCGTTCCGGTTCGGAATCTCCATCAGCACCTCATCCATCCCGGTCCCGTGCCGACTCTCGAGCTTGTGGACCTGCACCATCTTCCGATACACGGTCCGCGTGATCGCTCGGTAGGCATAGGTGCTGAAGCGGAAGCCGCGATCGAAATCGAACTTCTCGACGACCTGCATCAGCGAGAGCATGCCGTCGCTGACGAACTCGTCGAAGTGATGCTGCGGGCCGACCAGCCGCTTCACGATCGCGATCACCAACCGGACGTTCGCCTGAACGATGTGGTTCCGAATCCCCTCCGCCTCGGCCGAGTACGCTTCGATCCGCTCGACCAGCACGCGGCTGGGGCGGTTCGCATCGAGACGGCCGCGGAGGATCGCCGCACCGTACTTCAGCAGGTTCATCGTCCGGAACAACTCCGCCTCGAGGGCCGGAGTCAGCAGGCCGGTGTCGCACAACCGAGAGATGTCGGTCTCTTCGAAGTCGGCCGAAACGCCGGTCGACCCGCCGTCGAGTTGCGTTCGCCAGCCGCGGAACACCTCGGGCCCCCACGTCTCCGGAGCTCCGGCGCGGGAGAACTTCCGGTTCCGGACGAAGTCGAGATTCAGCTCGGCGAGCTTGGCCGCTCGCTCGCGAAGCTCCTTCGTCCCGCTCGGCCGAGCGGAGGTCGATTCGGCCGCGCGTTTGACCTTCCGAGCCGCTGCACGAGGTGCCTTCCGGGTTCCCGCTGCCGACCCTCCGGTCCGAGTCCCGATTCCCATCGCTGAGGCTCCAAAACGGTCAAAACGTTCAAGTCGCTCCGCCGATTCGAGATCGCTTCGACCTCGGATTCGGCGTCTGCTCGGTCATGTTCCCGCGTTTCGACGCGGCGGTCAACCGATTCCTTCCGTTAATTCGTTCGAAACGTTCGCGCGGAGGCAGCGGATTCGGCGAGACAGCCCCTTTTTGGTAACGTTCGAAACGTTCACTTCTCGGAAGGGGGGCGATCGAGGCTCCGGCGGAGTCGTTCCGGGGGGGCGTGGCGAGCCGGCACGCCGTCGGTCGATTCTCGTCTGGCTCGGTTCGGTCCTTCCGCTTGTCGTCGGGAGCATCGCGGAGCGCAGGCAAGCAGGCATCGCGGAGCGCAGGCAAGCAGGCNNCTAGGAAATGCAGGGAGACAGCGAGGGCGTCGCAAGCGAGTGAACTCGGAAGGTTTCGCTTCTCGCCCCTCGGTTCCCGCCGCCGCGAACGGGCGGAACGATTTTTTGACCCGATTTCCCACTTATCGCCGGAGCCGCTTTCCCTTAGACTCGCCCGTTTCGTCCACAGCCGCTTGCGCCCTCCGGGGGTTGGCGAGCGAGTCCGTATCGAGTCCGAAGGTGCGATCCGATGGCCAAGAGCAAGAAGAAGGCGGAGACGGTCTTCCTCGTGTGCGAGGAGACGGGGGACTACAACTACTCGCTGCGTCGCAAGCCGGGAGGCGAGAAGCTGAAGGTCAAGAAGTACTCGCCGCGGCTGCGCCGTCACACGGTGCACAACGAAAAGAAGAAGTGATCGCGATCGCCTGACAAGGGATCGAAGCGAGGGGGAAGGTCCGCCGGGCGTTCCCCCTCGAACGTTGCGCGGTCATCTCGTCCTCCTCCCTGCGACGCGACGACCGTTTCGACGCCTGCGAGGTCGGAGCGAGGCATGCCGGGACGGATCTGGAAGTTCCGACCGTTCGAAGAGACGCTGGTGGCGGATCTCGAACGGGATTGCCGAGTCGCTCCGGTCGTCGCTCATCTGCTCGCCTCGCGAGGGCTGCGCGATCCCAAGTCGTGCCGCGAGTTCCTCGACAACCGGCTGACCGGTCTTCACGATCCGGCGCTGCTTCCCGGCTGCGATGCGGCGGCTCGCCGGCTGCTCGTCGCGATCGAGCGGCGAGAGAAGATCGCCGTCTACGGCGACTATGACGCCGACGGCATGACGGCGACGGCGATGCTGGTCGGCGTTCTCAAGCGACTTCAGGCGGACGTCATCTTCCACGTCCCGAATCGCCTGGATGACGGTTACGGTCTGAACCGGGACGCGATCGACCTGCTGGCGGAGCGCGGCTGTCGCCTGATCGTCACGGTCGACTGCGGCGTGTCGGCGATCGACCAGGCGCAGCACGCGGCTCGGTTGGGGCTCGACCTGATCGTCACCGACCATCACGAGCTTGCTTCGGAGCTTCCGCCGGCGGTCGCGATCGTCCATCCGCGTCTGCCGGGGCATGACTATCCGTGCGGCGACCTGTGCGGCGCCGGAGTCGCGTTCAAGCTGGTCTGGCGACTGATCCAGCTCGCCGGCGGTTCGGAGTCCGGAGCGCGGGTGCACGAGAAGTATCGCGACTTTCTGTTTCGCGCGTTGGCGCTCGCGTCGGTCGGAACGATCGCCGATGTCGTCCCGCTGGTCGGCGAGAATCGGGTGCTGGTCGCGCATGGATTGCTGGCGCTGCGAGCTGCGCCGCCGCTCGGACTGCGCCAGCTGATGACGCTCGCCAAGCTCGCCGACCGCCCTGCCCTGTCGAGCGAAGATGTCGCGTTCATGCTCGCGCCGCGACTGAACGCGGCCGGTCGTCTCGGTCAGGCGCCGCTCGGCGTCGAACTGCTGCTGACCGAATCGGACGAGCGGGCCGAGCAGTTGGCTCGTTACATCGACGAGCTGAACGGCAATCGGGACAGTCTCGAACGCTCGATCCTCAAGGGGGCTCACGAACAGATCAAGCTGCGGTTCGATCCCGAGCAGGTTCCCGCCTTCGTGCTGGCCGATCGAGGTTGGCATGCGGGAGTGATCGGCGTGGTCGCGGGGCGTTTGGCCGAGAAGTACCACCGACCGGTCGTCATGATTTCGCTCGACGCCAACGGGTCGAAGCCCGGCATCGGTTCGGCTCGGGCCGGAGGGAAGCTCGATCTGCACGCGGCGCTGCACGAGTGCGCGGCGCATCTGGTCAGCTACGGCGGTCATCAGGCGGCGGCCGGCATGCGGATCGACGAGCAGGAGGTCGAGGCGTTTCGGGAGCGGTTCTGCGAGGTGGCCGAGGCCCGATTGTCGGCCCTGGATCGGACGCCCGAACTCGACATCGATGCCGAGACGCCGTTGGTCCATCTGACGGTCGGCGCGGTCGAGGAGATCGAGCGGCTGGCGCCGTTCGGCCAGGGAAACCCGCGGCCGATCCTCTGCACGCGCCGCGTCGAACTTGCGGAGCCGCCGCGTCGGATCGGTGGCGGCGAGCGCCACCTGGCGATCCGCCTGAAGCAGCACCAGTCGCAGATCCGCGGAGTCGCTTTCGGCAAAGGGGAGTGGGCCGACGAGATCGCTGCCGTCGACGGACCGCTCGACGTCGCCTATCGCCCGGTGATCAACGAGTTCGCGGGACGGCGCAGTGCCGAGATCCATCTGGTCGATTGGCGTCCGGCCGAGCGTTGAGCCTCGTGCGGCAACGCAGATCGCGATCGTGCGACGAATCTTCTCCTTCTCGCCCGAGCCAGGGTTTCTACCGAATGAAACCGACCGACTCGTCCGCCTAGAATCGTCAGGTCGGCTCGCTTCCGATGGTCGTCGCTTCACGACGGCGCAGGCTGGCCGATCGGCGACCACCCCGTAACCTCGGGCTGTCGGCAACGCCGAACTCCGCAGCAGCGAGGTCGTTCCGATGTTCGAGCGGGGCAACGACGACTCGGGGAGCTTTCTCGAACGGTCCGAGCTCGGAGCGACCGACTTCGCGACGCCCGACATCGTTCCGGGCATTCCTCGGGAGTTCGGCGACTATCGGCTGAAGCGCGAGATCGGTCGCGGCGGGATGGGAGTCGTCTTCGCGGCGCTCGACGTCGGACTCGACCGGACCGTCGCCGTCAAGATCCTGCCGCAGGTCTCGGGCTATGACACGACACGGCGTCTGAGGTTCGAGAACGAAGCTCGCGCCGCGGCAAAGCTCCATCATCCCCACATCGTGCCGATCTACGGCTCGGGGCAGGATCAGGGGATCCACTACTTCGTCATGCAGCGGATCGAGGGGAGGAATCTCGCTGAGCTGATCGACGATGTCCGCAGCTCCCCCGATCCCCAGCGTCTGTTGGTCGCCGCCGAGACGCGACCGATCAGCGCGACACAGCGGGCCGGAGTCGGCGACATGCCGACCGCCGTCATCCCCTCGTCACATCGCCCTTCGTCTCATCGCCCGTCGTCGCGAATCGAACGGAGCTCGGACGGCGAGGACGACACGACTCGTTCCGCCGCGTCGTCGCACATCGGAGCGGCGTTCTGCCGACGAGTCGCCGAGATCGGTGTCCAGGTCGCGCGGGCGCTCGATCATGCGCATCGGTGCGGCGTCGTCCATCGGGACATCAAGCCGTCGAACCTGATTCTCGACACCGAAGGGAAGGTCTGGATCACCGACTTCGGTCTTGCGCTCACCGCCGAGTCGGAGAGCCTGACGGGAGAAGGGGACATCATCGGGACGCTCCGCTACATGAGCGTCGAGCAGGTGATCGGCCACTCGCCGATCGTCGACCATCGGACCGACATCTACTCGCTCGGCGTCACGCTCTACGAACTGCTCGTGCAGCAGCATGCGATCCGCGGACGGCGGCATCACGAGATCCGACACGCGATCGGTTCGAAGAATCCGATCCCGCTCAGGAAGATCAATCGCCGAATTCCGGAAGAGCTGGCGCGGATCGTCGCCAAGGCGATGAGTCGCGATGCGGAGGATCGCTATCGGACTGCCGGCGACTTTGCCGCCGATCTGCAGGCCTACCTGGACCATCGGCCGGTCCAGGCTCGTCCGATTCCGCTCCCCAAGCGCCTGCTGCGACGAGCCCAGACGCATTGGATCGGCGCGACGGCGGTCCTGGCGAGTCTGGCGATCGGGTTCGTCGGCGCGCTCGTCGCGACCGGCTGGGCCTTCGGCGAAGCCCGCGGCGCGTATGCCGATGCCGATCGAGAGCGGACCGGACGCGAAGCGGATCGCGAAGAGTTCCGCGAGCGGATCGATCAGGCGGAAGACGAACGGCTGCGAGCCGAGGCGCGGCGACTGGCCGCCACCGATCCTCCTCGCGCCCTCGTCGCGGCGGCCGAACTGCATCGGCGGACTCCCGATGCCGATTCGGGGAGTCTGCTGGTCGATGCCTGGTTGAGGAACGACGTCCGCTGGTCCGCTTCGCTCGACAGGAACGAGCGACCGACCGGCCTGTGGGTCGGTGCGATCGACGATCGCTCGGCCGAACTGATCATCGCCGTCACGGCGAGCGACGGTCAGGCGAGTCTGCTCGGCCTTCGCTTCGACGAGCAAGGAGTTCGCGAGCGGTTTCGTCCTNNGTTTCGTCGCGACCTGCGACGGAGCGAATCCGAGGATCGGAACGTGGCGCCGGTGGCTGCGGTCGCTCCCGATCGGACCCACCTGCTCGCCGGCACGTCGGTCGCCGCAGGAGCCGAGCGAGTGACTGCACCGACCGCTCGACTGATGACGCTCGAAAGCGGCGCGTCGACGGAACTGCCGGGAGCATACGTGCTGGCGGGCGGAGAACGCTGCTTCGATCCGACCGGCCGCTCGGTGCTGACCGGCGGTCCGGATGGCGAGACGCTGTTGTGGAACGTCTCGCGCGGCGCTCGCATCGCGTCGTTTCCGGGAGGAACGCGGCCGGTGCGCGCGGCGGAGTTCTCGGGAGACGGCCGTCGCTTGGCGGTCGTCGATACGGCCGACCAGGTGCGCGTCCTGGCGGTGACCGGCGAGACGCTGACGGCGATCGATCTCGCCGGTCCCGCAGCCGGCGGTGCTTCTCGCGTCCGCCGCGTCTCACTGTCGCACGACGGCTCGCGGTTGCTCGTCGCGACGCTCGACGACGGGCTGATGGTCTATCGAGTGGCGGCCGAGGGGACGTCCGGGCCGCAGACGCTGCGACTTCCTGCGGCAGTCGCTTGGGAAGGGACCTTTCTCGGCGACGGAGAACGGATCGCTGTCTGGTATTCCGGCCGCAAGGATCTGCTCCTCGTCTCGGCCGACGATGGGGCGGTCGTCGACCGGATCGCGACGCCGTCGTTCGAACGGGTGACGGCGAATCGGACCGGTTCGCGCCTGCTGATCGAGCCGTCCGCCGAACGGCTTGGGGGAGCCCCGCCGGCGCCGCTGTTCGTCGAGACCGATCGGATCGAGGCCGCGACACGTTCGCTGAAGGTCGCCGAACGCTGGCTCGCGCGTGCCTGGTCGAGCGACGGTCGCTACCTGGCATCGATCGATGCCGCGGGGCGCATCGAGATTCGAGTTCCCGGCGATCGGGAATCGCGACTGGTCCGAGTCCCCGATCATCACGAGACGCCGGGAGGAACGATCACGACGATCGCGGGGGGCGACGTGGCGATCAGCGTGCCGGCGATCCAGGCGGTGGTCGAGATCGACTCGACCGGCCGGGTCCGCTCGTCGATGGCGGGGCATGGACCGTTCGGCGACGCGGCCGGTGACGTGTACGACGACCCGCTCGCTCCTCGCCTGGTCCTGCGTCGAACGCGGTTTCGCGATGCTCCGTTTCGCGCGACCGAAGCCGATCTGGCGACCGACGAGTCGGACGAGGGGGCTCGAAGGGACGCGATTCCGTTCGGGGCGGCTCAGCTGATCGATCCGACGACCGGCAACGTGCTGCGCACCCATCGCGGCTCGGCCGAATACAACCGATGCCTCTGGAGTGCCGATCGGAAGATCTACGTTCTGCAGGACCTGCAAGGAGGCGTCGTCGCGCATCGGACGAGCGACGGCACGCTGCTGTGGCGAAGCCCTCCGAGCCTGGCCGTTCGGCTGGAATGGTCGCCCCTGGGGAGCGGAATGATCGCGGTCGAGCCGAACGGAAACGCGTCGCTGGTCAGGTTCGTCGACGGGGCCGTCACGGCGCAGCCGATCCGCGCGAACGAGGTCGACCGCTCGTTGCCCGTTCGGATCACGGGAGCGGCATGGCATCCCGGCGGTCGCGAACTGCTGCTGGTCGATCGGGAGCGGACGATCCGCCGCCTGGCGATCGATCCCGTTGCGAACGGACCCCTGACGGCCGAGCCGATCGCTCGATCGGCCGAACGGATCGAACTGCTGATGTTCTCCGCCGCCGGCGGCCGAGTCGTTGCGCGGCTGAAGAACGGCTCGATCGTCGCTTGGCCCTTCGAAGGAATGGACTTGCCGCCGAGCGATTCTGCGCCGAGCGCCTCAGAGTCGACCGACATCGCGTCGAACTTCGACGAACTCCCGTTGCTGACGCCGACCGAATCGATGGCGGCCGGCGGTGGTGCGAGAATGCTCGCGATTCCCGGGAGCGACGATCTGGTCGTCGTCGATTTCGATCATGGCCCGCGACTCTGGCCGGTCGGCGGCACCCCTCGCGAGTTGCTCGGCGGCAAGTGTGCCGCTGCGACCGTCTCGCGCGACGGCGCCGAGCTGGCGGCGGTGATGATCGACGAGACGAATGGCCCGAGTCCGTTTCGCGCCGGACCGTACGGCTGGATCATGCAGCGCCGCCAGACGCAGCGGATCGTTCGCGTTTCGTTGCGAGACCGCGAAGAGGCCGGCGCGAACGTCAACCGGACGATCGTCTGGCGAGGCGGGTTGGTGACGTCGATCGAACCGGCCGGCGACGGAGGCTGGGTGCTCGGCACCGAGGCATACGGGATCGAACGCATCGCCGCCGGGGAGTCGAGCGACCAGACGCTTCGGCTCGGCGACCACGCCGCGCCGGTCACCTCCTGCGCTCGAGTTCCGCGCGAGGGAAGCGAGGTCTGGGCGCTCGGCTCGCTCGATCAGACCGTTCGTCTCTGGGAGGTGACTCGGACCCCTCGAGGTCCGAAGGCCGAGCCGNNGGCCGAGCCGATCGGCGAGCCGCTGGAGCACGAGTCATCGGTGCGTCACGTCGCATCGTCCCCGGACGGGCGTTCGTTGGCCGTCGCGCTTCATGACGGAAGCATCGTGCTCTGGGACCTTGCCGTCGTGCCGCCGACATCGGAAACGGTGGCGGGAGATCGGCCGATCCGACAGTTGACCGTGACGTCCGACGGAATCGAGGTCGTCAAGGACGGAGGGGAGTGGATCCGCAGAGACGATCGACAGGATCGTTCCGTCACGGTACCGCTCGAGGCCGAATCGCTCGTCGCCTTCGCGACAAGTCCGGCCGGCGATCGTCTGGCGTGGATCCCGAGCGGGGAACCGGTGCCGCGTCTGATGATTGCCGATCTCGAGGGAAATCGTCGAACGACGGTGCTCGACGGCGTGGCGGAGGTGCGGCAGATCGGCTGGCTCGATCCGACCACGGTGGCGATCCTGACGGGCGACGGCCGATTGCTCGCGTCGGGAGCGGACGGCGCGGTCGAGGAGCGGGCACGCCTGGACGGAGCGGTCGCGTTCGGCGCAGCTGCGGATGGCGATCGCGTGGCGCTCGTGGGGCGCGATGCCCTGCTGCTCGTCGGACCGCAACGGGCCGAGACCCGGATCGACGGTCTCGAGATCGGGCCGGTCACGCCGGGAGGCGAATCGCCCGAGTCGCGCCTACGCTGGAACGAAGCGACCGCCTCGTGGTGGATCGTCACCTCGACCGGCGGTCTGCTCGAATTGCCGGGGGACCCGCTCGAAGCGGCTCGTCAGGCAGCGTCTCGCTTGCGTTAGCGATCGTCATCGCGCCGAACGGGCGCGCTTCCCGTGCGAGAACGGCGGCGCGAAGGAAGCGGAGCCTCTCCGGAGTCCTTCGCGCCGCGGCGCACGTTCGATTTCAGGCGATCGAATCGATCAAGGAGTGCCGATTGCCGGGACCGGCGAGGCGCTCGGCGCTCCGTCCGTCTCGATCGAGAATCCCTTGAGCGTACCGAAGAACGGCGTCGCCTTGACGATCTGCATGGCGATCATCCGACCGGCGAGCGGCGCGATCACCTCTTCGTTGAACTTCGAGCCGGCCGCATCGACCGGCATCGTCAGCCGATAGCTGAGCTGGCCGCCGGGGAATCCGGAGACCGAGAACTTGAACTCGTACAGCTGATACTGAGGTCCTGCGGGAGCCGGACCGCCGGGGCCGCCGGGACCTCCCGCGCCGCCCCCTTCCGGATGCGGACAGTCCGGCAGATCGTACGGCACGGTGTGAGCCGTGACGCCGTCGGTCGTGCCGGTGATCCGCGCAACGCACGCCTTGGCTCCCGGTTCGTCGTTTCCGTAACCGATCACGTAGACGTTCGGATTCGCGGGACTCGCGCCGAAGGCCATCCAGTCGTCGGCGTTCGCCGGGCTCGATGCGAACGCGGCACCAGCCGCAACGACCAGGATCGCGACGCAACGCCGCACCGCCAGGCTACCGAACCTCATGACTCACCTCATCGCTGGGTCGATCGGTGCACCGGAGTCGATCGTCCCCGCACGATCCGAGCGCTCGCAGTGCTGCGGGCCACCGCAACGGAAGCCCGAGCAACGAGCGTAGTTACGGGCTCGAACCAGGGTCAAGCCGCGCGAAGCGGAATCGCCGTCCCCACCGAACCGAATCCGCACGATTCGGCGTTCGGCCAGAAGCGCGCCGAGTCGCGCCGTGCGAGTCCGGGCGTACGAGTCGTGGGCGCTCGTCTCAGCCGATCCGGACCACGTGCAGCGAGCGGGCACCGTGAGCGCCGATCACCAGCGACTGTTCGATATCGGCCGTCTTGCTGGGGCCCGAGATGAAGCCGCCGAAGGGGCGATCGATCGAGCCGATGCGGCGATAGGCGTCATGCATCTGCATGGCCCACTGAGAACCGGGGACGATCAGGATCAGGTGCTGCGCCAGGAAGAGCGAGACGCGCTGGCCGATCTGCCGATCGGTCACCCAGACCGCGCCGTTCTCGGCAACCCAGAACTCGGCCGGACAGACCGCGAGATCGGCGCCGGCCAACGCATGCGGATCGTCGGCCGTGTCGAGCTCCGGTGTGCCGGGAACGAGGTCGGGGACGTACGAGACGATCTGCTTCGCCTGGCGGACGACCGGCAACTCGGCCAGCATCGCTCGCGCCGCATCTCGATCGGCGACGTCCAGCGGAGTCCCTCCGACCAGCCGCAGCATCTCGGCGAACTTCGCGCGCGGATCGTCGAACACGATCGTTTCGGGGAGCTCGCCGGGGAGCGGCACGTCGGCGCGACGGACGCGCTTCAGTCGCTCGAGAATCCGGCGTCTAGCGTCGTCGGTCATCGGGAGGCTCGATCCGATAGAGTTCGCGGAACGATCGTTTCGGCATCGGCGGCAGCTCGCGCTGCTTCCCCCAGGCGTTGAGACGCGAGTAGACGAGGAAGCGCGGGAGCTTGGGCACCCACCACCGCGCCAGTCGTCCGGTCAGGCGATACGCCCACCCGGAGCCGAGCATCTTGCCGGTCAGACGCATGCCGACCCGTTTCGTCCACGGGATCAGCTTCTTCTCGGCGAGCGTCTGGCGGAAGCTCAGCAGCTGATGGTGCAGCGGGATGCGGACCGGACAGACGTCGGTACATGATCCGCAGAGCGTACAGGCGTACGGCAGACTGTGGTACTTCTTCGGTTCGCGGAGCGGTCCGAGGACCGAGCCGATCGGTCCCGGCACGGTGCTCTCGTAACTGAACCCGCCGCTCCGTCGATAGACCGGACAGGTGTTCATGCACGCGCCGCAGCGGATGCAGTTGAGCGCCTCGCGATACGCCGGATTCGCCGCGATCTCGCTCCGCCCCGCATCGACCAGCACGACATGCAGTTCGCAGCCGGGCCGAGGGGCATGGAAGTGACTGGTGTAGGTGGTGACCGGCTGACCGGTGGCGCTGCGAGCGAGCAGGCGGGTAAAGACACCGAGGTCCTCGAGCCGCGGCAGGAGCTTCTCGATTCCCATGCAGGCGATGTGGATCGGCGGGAGCGAGACGCCGAGGTCGGCGTTCCCTTCGTTGGTGCAGACGACGAAGCCGCCCGTTTCGGCGATCGCGAAGTTGACTCCGGTGATCCCGGCCTGAGCGGCCAGGAATTTCTCGCGCAGGTGGCCGCGAGCCGCTTCGGTCAGGTACTGCGGATCGCTCGCCCCCGGCTCGGTCCCCAGATGCTCGCGGAACGTCTCGCCGACCTCTTCCTTCTTCAGATGGATCGCCGGCAGCACGATGTGACTCGGCGGTTCCTTCCGGAGCTGGACGATCCGTTCGCCCAGATCGGTATCGACCACCTCGATGCCGTGCTTTTCGAGGTACGGATTGAGATGGCACTCCTCGGTCAGCATCGACTTGCTCTTGACCACCCGAGTCACGCCGCGCGAGCGGAGGAGGTCGAGCACGATCCGGTTGTGGTCCTCGGCCGTCTCGGCCCAGTGGACGACGATGCCCCGCGCCTGAGCCTGAGTCTCGAACCGTTCGAGCAGTTCGGCCAGGTTCGCGTTGACGTACGCCTTGATCGCCGCCGCTCGCGTCCGGAGCGCTTCCCATTCCGGCAGCGCGTTGGCCATCCGGTCGCGCTTCACGCGTACGAACCAGAGCGCCTGGTCATGCCAGCCGGTCCGCTCGGCATCGGCCGTGAAGCGGTCGGCGTTGATCGCGTGTTCCATCTCCCCTACCCCGCCAGAATCTGAGCGACATGCATCACGCGAGTCGACTCGCCGCGACGTCGCAGCAGTCCCTCGAGATGCATCAGGCAGGACATGTCGTTGCCGACGATCACTTCGCTCCCCGCCTGGCGATGATCGGCCAAGCGATCGAGTCCCATGCGGCACGACACCCCCTCTTCGCTCACCGCGAAGGTGCCGCCGAAACCGCAGCACTCGTCGACCCGCGACAGCTCGCAGAACTCGATCCCCTCGACCAGCTCGAGCACCTGACGGACCTTCGAGAATCGCGCACCGACTCGCTCGCTCGAACTCCCCAGACGCAATTCGCGCAGCCCGTGGCAACTCTGATGCAGGCCGACACGATGCGGAAAACGGACGTCGAGTCGATCGAGGCGAAGGACGTCGACCAGGAACTCGCACAGCTCCCAGGTCCTGCCGGACGGGCGAGCCGCATCGCAGGAGGGGTTCCGCGGAGCGTGAGCTTCGTCGCCGTGGTGGTCGTCGGATCGGCCGAGCACCTGATCGAAGTGGTTCCGGACCATCGAGACGCAGCTCCCCGAAGGGCAGACGACGTACTCGTAGTCGGCAAAGACCTTTTCGTACCGCTCGGCGAGCGGCCGCGCGGCCGAAACGACGCCGGTGTTCGCCATCGGTTGGCCGCAGCAGGTCTGAGCCTCGGGGTACTCCACCTCGCAGCCGAGCCGTCTCAGCAGCCGCAAGGTCGCCAGACCGACCTCCGGATAGAGCTGGTCGACGTAACAGGGAATGAAGAGTCCGACTCGCATGGAGGACCCGGCGGGGAGGGCGAAAGGGAGCGGGCGGAGCAACGCCCGCTCGGAAGATTCTAGTGAGCCACCCGCGCGCCGGGCATCCCCTGGCTGCATCACGACGTCCCCCCGGGCACTTCGAGCCCGACGGCCACGGCAAGGTGCGAACCTTTCGCCGACCCATCCAGCCCGAAGCGAAGCGCCGGGATCAGGCCTGTCGGAAAATGCTGCGACCGGGGTCGGTCGCATTACGTGGCCCCGGGCTCTCCGAGCCCGAGGTCGGGTGGACGCCGATCCGGCTGACGCGTCGAGGCTCGATCGGTCTCGGGACGAACCGGAGGGACGGCAAAGTGCGAACCTGTCGCCGACCCAT
>DMPQ01000184.1 GCA_003455945.1 Planctomycetaceae bacterium | reverse complement strand
AGGCGGTCAGCGCAATCAGGCCGGCCGAGCAGAACAGTTCGGCGACGGCGGCGATCCGGCGGATGTTCTCCTCCCGATCCTGCTCGCCGAAGCCGAGACCGAATCGCTGCGCAAAGGCGTCGCCGTGAATCGGTGCGAGCATCGCAGGGGAGGCGTTCAGCCCATGACGGACGTTGTCGCCGTCGAGCNNCGACGGTGCTCTTGCCGCTGCCGCTGAGACCCGTGAACCAGACGACACAAGCGCGCGGCCGCTGCACCGCGTGGTCATGCCAGGTGACGAGGGTCGATTCGGTCATCGTCGGATTCTCGCGATTCGGAAAGAGAGCGTGCCCCGAAGAGCGTCGCGTGCCGCAGCGGCCGGAGGCTCGGATTCAGTCGCCCGCCGGAAGGATCGTGTCGGCCGCCGACCAATCGCACAAGTGGGCGTCGACCACGCCGCGCGGGCAACTCCAGACCAGAAAGAAGAGCGCCTCGATCGCACGTCGTCCGACCGGATGCCCGGCCGTAAAGCCGCTCCCCTTCACGGCTGCCAGTGCCGCTTGGGTCGCCTGCAGCGCCAGATCGTTCGATTCGCGGCGAAGTCGTTCGGTCGAGCCGGAGGGGACTCCCGACGCGAGCGATTCGAGCATCGCGACCAGTTCGTCGAACCGTCGCCGAAAGGCGTCGGCGATCCGCACCAGTTCCGGGCGGCGTTCCCCTTCCTGTCGCAATGCCGCGATGCCGGCGTGAGCCGTGCCGAGCGCCAAGGTCGACGTCTGGAGCCCGCCGGTCCCTCCGCCGGCGCCTGCCTGCATCACGTTCGGTCGAGGGCCGAACAGGATCTCGTCATCGGCGACGAAGGTCCGCCGACAATGCACCTCGCCTGTTGCGCTCGCCGACAGCGCGACCAACGACATCGGTTCCGGAATCGAGACCCCTTCTCGGTCGGTCGGCAGCGCGACCAGCAGTTGATCGCCGTCGGCAAGCGTCGCGCCGGTGACGATCAGTGCGGCATGTCGGGCGCCGGTCACCCAAGGGCTGAAACCGTCAAGCAGGTAGCCTCCCGCCGTCCGTTCGGCCCGCATCACCGGAGCCAGATGCTGACGACTGGTCGTCAGATGCGAAATGCCGACGGTAGCGAAGAGCTCTCCCGAAACGAGTCGAGGGAGCCAGCGTCGACCCAGGGCCGCGTTGTCGCTTCGTTCGATCCGCTGACAGGCGGCGGTCCGCTGCGTGATGACGAACGTCGTCGTCAGGCAGGCGGCCGACAGCGCCAGATAGCCTCGCAGCACGTCGGTCTCGGGCCACTCCCAGCCCCCCTGCTCCGAACCATGAAACCAGCGAAAGACTCCGGCGTCACCGCAAGCGGCGAGTCCCGCCAGCGGCCAACGATCCAAGCCCCCCGCATCGTCTCCCAGTTCGGTCAGGCGTCGGCAGAGTGTCGCGAGCGGAAATTGGTCGAAGGAGATTCGAGCCGACATGCGCATCTCGCCGGAAGGAGCGGAAACAAGGTGGTCCAGGGCGGATGGGCGATCTTGTCGCGTGCGAAACTCGATCACCGTTCGCGTCCGAGGTGCGTTCGGGGTGACGTGTCGTCGGTCGCGATCGATATACTGCGGCGAAGTCGGTAAGCGGTGCCGGTTGCGGCGAAGAGATTCATGTTAACGATCGTGGGGTCGGTCCGCCAAACGGCCGATCAACTGTCGAACGGATCTCGTCCGGTTTCGGACCTTCGTCGACGCAGCGGACGAGATCGGACTGCCGACGGTCGGAGCCATCGCGCAGGGCGGGGACGGAACGGTCGCGTTCCCGGCCGCGAGCCTCGATCGATCGCGTTCCGAGCCGGTATCGGACGCGGTCGCTCACGGCGCCGCTTCGCTCCATTCCTACGGATGAGGATGCCATGAATCCGTCCCAGATCCTGACGAATCCCCAGAAGATCAACGCCGACGGGACGACGGCTCAGGAGCTGTACGACAAGTGCGTCGCGCTCGCGCACAACCTCTGGTGGAGTTGGACGCCCGAGGTCAGCAACCTCTTTCGCGATCTCGATCCGATCCGGTGGCGGCAGCTCGACCACAACCCGATCGCGCTGATGAAGGAGTTCACTCCCGAGCGACTCGATCTGCGAGCCGCCGAGATGGTGCTCTACAGCCGGATCAACCACGCCTTTCGTCGGCTGAAGGAATATCTCAACGACAAGCAGACCTGGGCGTCGACGCGCGCCGGGATTCTCGGCGCCAAGCCGGTCGCCTATTTCTCGGCCGAGTTCGGCATTCACGAATCGTTGCCGATCTATTCGGGCGGTCTGGGGGTCCTGTCGGGTGATCACATCAAGAGCGCCAGCGGTCTCGGCGTTCCCCTGGTCGCGGTCGGACTGTTCTACAGTCAGGGCTACTTCAAGCAGCAGCTCGACGAGAGCGGTTATCAGGTCGAGGAGTACATCNNCGACACGCGGATCGACAACCTGCCGATGCAGCCGGCGGTCGGTGCCGACGGCAAGCCGATCATGGTGACTCTCGAGACGCGCTCGGGTCGACTGGTCGCCAAGGTCTGGAAGATGCAGGTCGGCCGCGTCCCGCTCTATCTGCTCGACTGCAACGTCGAGGGGAACAGCCCGCAGGATCGGCAGCTGACCAGTCGTCTCTACGGTGGTGACGTCCGGACTCGCATCCGACAGGAACTCGTGCTCGGCGTCGGCGGCGTCAAGGCACTACGCGCCCTGGGCATCACGCCCGGGGTCTATCATCTGAACGAAGGGCACAGTGCGTTCGGTCCGCTGGAGGTGATCCGCGAGCGGATGCATGACGACGGGATGTCGTTCGACGACGCGCTTCGCGATGTCGCGCAGCACACCGTCTTCACGACGCATACGCCGGTTCCCGCCGGCCATGACCGCTTCGATCACGATCTGATCGAGGAGCATCTGGGGCCGGTCCGCGATCAGCTCGGCATCGGCTACGAGCAGCTGATGGGACTCGGTCGCGTCGAACCGCAGAACGGCGCCGAGTCGTTCTGCATGACGGTCCTCGGCCTGAAGCTCTCGCGCCGCGCCAATGCGGTCAGTCAGCTGCACGGCATCGTCTCGCGACGCATGTGGGCGCATCTGTGGCCCTGGCGCGTCGAGGAGGAGATCCCGATCGGTCACATCACCAACGGCGTGCACGTCCAGAGTTGGTTGGCCGACCAGATGCGGCATCTCTATGACCGCTACTTCCCCAACGACTGGATCTGCCGCATCGGCGAGCCGGACGCGTGGCAGCATGTCCATCGGATCGATCCGGGCGAGCTGTGGGAGACTCACAACGCGCTCAAGACGCTGCTGCTGGGCTTCGTCCGCCGCCGCCTGAGCCGTCAGTTCCGCCGCCGCGGCGAGAACGAAGAGTCGGTCGAGCGGGCCCGCAATCTGCTCGATCCGGGCATCCTGACGATCGGGTTCGGTCGACGCTTCGCGACCTACAAGCGGGCGCACCTGCTGTTCGAGGATCTCGATCGGATCTCGGGGCTGCTGAACCATCCCGAGAAGCCGATCCAGGTGATCTTCGCCGGCAAGGCGCATCCGAAGGACGAGCCGGGGAAGTCGCTGATCCGCAAGATCGCCAACCTCCGTCACGATCCGCGGTTCGCCAACCGAGTCGCGTTCATCGAGGACTACGACATCAACGTCTGTCGCCATCTGATCCAAGGGGTCGACGTCTGGTTGAACAACCCGCGACGGCCGCTCGAAGCCTCCGGTACCAGCGGACAGAAGGCGGTCCTCAACGGCGGCCTGAACTGCTCGATCCTCGACGGTTGGTGGGCCGAGGCGTACGACGGGACCAACGGCTTCGCCATCGGCAAGGGGACGAGTCACGTGTCGGACGAGATCACCGACCGACGGGATGGCGATTCGCTCTATCGAGTGCTCGAGGAAGAGGTCATTCCGACCTACTACCGTCGTGACGTCGACGGTCTGCCGCGCGACTGGATCCGGATGATGATGCACTCGATCGCCGGGCTCGCCTGGCGATTCAGCTCGGACCGGATGGTCATGGATTACACCCGAGCGTGCTACATGATCGCGGCCGGAGGGGTCAGCTGCGACATGCCGACTCGCTAGGTCGGTCGCGCGTCGGTCGACGAACGANNCCGCTCATCAGTTCGCCGTTCGGCACGCGCGGCACTCCCTTGAGCAGCTCCTCGTCGCTCGCCGATCGGACACCGTCCCGAAAGACGTTCAGCACCACGGCCCGCCGCGGTCGCTCGGTCCGATTCTCGTACGAGCCGTGGATCGTCAGCGGGTGATGGAACGTGCACTCTCCCGCCTTCAGTTCGACCGGAACCGGCTTGCGGAACCGCTCCCACTGTTCGTCGTTCAGCACCTCGCGGATCGCTTCCATATCGCCGGCCAACCCGGTGATCGGAAGCAGGTCCCACTCGTGGCTTCCCGGAACGTAGTGGACGCAGCCGTTGTCGACCGTGCTGTCGTCCAGCCCGATCCAGCAGGTCAGATGCGCCATCGGTCGGGTGCGGGTCCAGTACGAATAGTCCTGGTGCCAAGCGACCACGCCGCCATGTCGAGGCGGCTTGCAGAAGAGCTGGTCGTGCCACATCCGGATCGCGCCGCCGAGCAACTGACTCGCCGCGACCGTAAAGGCGGGGTGCCACAGGATGTCGTGCAGCGCGGGGCGAGTCCGCCAGGCGCCGAGCGCATGGAACAGGACCTTGTCCCGCACGGCCGACTCGTTCGAGTGATACTCGTACCAGAGGTCGCGTCCGTCGTGCTCCGGATTCATCACGTCGGCCAGTTCGGCGCGAAGCAATTCGATCTGCCGATCGTCCAGGATCCGGATGCCGGCCAGATACCCTTCGGTCCGATAGAACTCGAGCTGCTCGTCCGTCAGACGATAGCGATCCCATTCGTCGCGAGTTCGCGGGAGCTGCAGCAGTTCGCCGATCGGATGATGAAAACGGCTCAGGTCGTTCGCCAAGGCGGGGTCTCCTCGAGAGCGCGGAATGCGGGGGCAGGAGCGGCAACTTCTCTCGGCGATTTTGGCTCGGATCGGCCGGTCTGGGAATGCCGGGGCACTTCTCAGGCGAGCCCCTTGGCCCGGCGCCAGCCCCATTCGCCGATCAGCAGGGCGAGCGCCGCCAGCAGCAGCGGCCAGGAATGCCAGAGCGAACGTTCGCGAGTCGCCACGTGCGTCAGTGTCCGCCGATCGACCCACGAATCGCTCGCCAGCTCCGACGGCTCCAGCAGTCGCCCTCCGGTCCGTTCCGCGAACGACTGCCAACGTTCCCGATCGGCGACCGACGCCAGCAGCTCGCCGATGCTCGGTTCGCGGATCCAGCCGGTCGTTGCCGAACCGAGCGGTTCGCCGTCGAACGATTCGACCCGAGCCTCGGCTCGATACTCCCCTTCGACGACGGTCGGTACGGTCACGCGGTACTCGCCCGGCGATTCGGCAGGGCGCGCGATCAGCCGCTCGCGCACGCCGGTCGGATCGGTCACCTCGATCGGCACGAACGCCTGATCGTCGGGAAGATACTCGTCGGACAACACGCGAACGATCAGCTCACGGTTCGTCTGACCGGAGTCGGTCGAGTCGGCGGCTCGGATCGTCACGCGTCGCGGCAGATCCGAGACGAGCCAGCGGACCAGTTGCCTCCATTGACGACCGAAGTCCTCCTGCAGGCGGCCGAACTCCGATTTCGAGCCTCGGTCCGCTCGCTCGCCCAGCAACTGCCAACGATGCAGATCCGATGCGGTCAGCGCCGCGGTCCGACCGCGGCCGAATTCCTGAGCCACCAGCAAAGGGTCTCCGCCGTCCGTCAACGCCAGGACGGTCGCAGCCGGCTTCGGCCCCCCGACTCGATTCACGCCGAGCAGTGTCGGCAGTCCGGCTCGCGCCAGCCGTTCGTCCGGTTCGTCGCTCCGGAGCCGAGCCCAGTGAGCGAGCCATCCTTCACGAGTCGGTTCCCAGCGGACGCTCCGTTCGTCGACGATCCCCGCCTGACGCTGCACGTACAGCGGCGAGAGCGAAGCGAACGACGTGTCGCTCCATTCCCCTTCGGAGAACGCCCGAGGCCCGCCGAGCAGCAGCAGGCCACCTCCCCGCCGCTCGACGAAGTCGCGGATCAGCGTCAGTTGCTCCTGGTCGAAGAACTTCGCTTCGACGTCGTCGATCACGATCGCGTCGTATCGGAACAGATCGGCGGCGCGACGCGGAAATCCTTCCGCCAGCTCTTCAGGGCCCTCGGTACCGATCCGAACCAGCACCGGTTCGTCATAGTCTTCCAGGCGTTCGTCGGAGCGATCGCGAAAGCCCTCATAGAACCGGTTCCGCGCATCGCCGTTCTCGAGAAACGCGAACCGCGGTTCCCGATCGGCCATCCGCAGCAGTCCGACCAGCGAGACCTCGGGGTCATCCTGAACGGCACGGCGCAGGAACTTGAACTCCCAGTTCGGTCGCCCTCCGACGTAGAGCACGCGGTACGGTCCGGTCGGCCGATCGACCACCAGTTCCCGCCTGTTGTTGGCGAGCGTCCGTTCGATCGACCGCGCCTCGGCGGACAACGAACCGTCGGCATCGACCTCGCGATTCGACTCGCTCCGCACTTCGCTCTGCTGTGCTTCGTCGCTCAAACGGATGTCGGCGGTCAGTCGAACCGGCGAACCGTTCGCCTCGGGCAACTCGATCCGGACGATCGCCGGGGCACCATCCTGCAGCTCGAGTTCGCGAGTCACGGCGTTGCCGGTCGACTGATCGACGATCCGCACCACGATCGGTCGCCCTGCCAGCCCCTGCTGTTCGACGGTCACCGAGACGACCAGCGGAGCCGCTTCGAATAGTGTCGGCGTCGCCGTCAGCGCCGTCAGACGAAGGTCGGGCGTCTCGNNGGGCGTCTCGCGCTCCGAGCCGAGCAGCACCGGAAAGACCGGCGGACCGTTCCACGTTCGATTCTCTTCGGGCCACGGCTCGGTCGCGACGCCGTCGGTCAGCAACACGATCGCGGCGAACGGATTGCCCGAAACGCGTGAGGCGAGTTCGGTCGTCTGAGAAAAGAGGGGCGAGACGCCGGCTGCCGGCGGCCAGGCGCTGCCGCTCGGATGAACGCGCAGCCGCTCTCCGATCACGAAATCGCTCACCTGATAACGCCCTTCGAGACGGGCGCGCCAGCCGTCGGCCTCTCGCAGCTCTCCCTCCAGACGCTCCCAGACCGACGCGGAGCCGTCTCCCGGAGGAGTCTCCATGCTTCGGCTTCGATCGACCGCGACGGCGATCCGATTGCGCCCCGGAATCGGCTCGACCACCGTTCGCGCCGGATCGAGCAGGCACCAGGCGAGCAGCATCAGAGCGCCGGTCCGAACGAGGATCAGCCCCCAGCGGCGGCCGAGGGGACCGCCGCGAGGCATCGCCAACATCGCCGCGACGACGATCGCCACGAGCGTTGCGATCGCGACCCAGGGGAGGCGTTCGGAATCCCAGTACCAGGAGCTCATTCCCGACCGGCTCCCAGGCGTTCGAAATAACGGCGCACCTGATCTTCGAATCGCTGAGGGATCTCGTCGCGGTCGAGACGGACGGCGGCGTCCTTCCCTTCCAGACGACGACGTTCCGCCGCGATCTCGAGCGTCAGTCGCTCCAGCGGCTCCGCGATCGCAGTGCCGATCGTCGCTTCGTCCGGCGGCAGCGAATGTCGAAGATAGTCGCGACGCATCAGTTCGGCCCGCTCGCGAATGCGAGTCGCCTCGTCACGGAGAGGCCCCGACGGAATCAACGACTCGACGTCCTCCAGCCGCTCGGACCAATCTCGGAAGTCGTCGCCGACGAGGGGCGAGACGCCGGAGGAGCGATCGCGACGTTCGCCGGTGCCGCGACCGTTCGGATTCCCTCCGCCCGTCCCCGTCGTCCGATCGCCACGCAATGACCCCGGGGCTCCCGACGACTCTCCTTGTCCCTGACCAGGCTGCTGACCCTGACCAGGCTGCTGTCCCTGACCAGGCTGCTGACCCTGACCAGGCTGCTGACCCTGACCCGGCTGCTGTCCCTGACCCGGCTGCTG
>DMPQ01000107.1 GCA_003455945.1 Planctomycetaceae bacterium | reverse complement strand
CGGAATCGGCTCGCCCCCCATGTTCAGATGGTCGTAGTAGAAGCCGTCGACCTCATCCCACAAGCCGCGACCGTTGTCGGCGTTCATCGTGCCGGCGATCGCGAAGAAGTGCTCGAAGAACTTCGACGCCATGTCGTCGTACGGCGGTCGGGTCCGAGCCAGTTCCATCGCGATCTGCAGCATCGACGAGCNNTTGACCCACCAGGTGAAGTTCAGCAACAGCTTCTGGAAGCAGCGTTCCAGAAACTCGGTGTCGTGATCCCCTCGCTTCGCCAGCAGCTGATGGACGCGCAGCGCACTCCAGGCGTGGACCGGAGGATTGACGTCCGACAGCGCCCACTCGTACGCCGGAATCTGGCCGTTGGGATGCTGGTACCATTCGCGCAGGAAGAGCTGCAGCTGATTCTTGGCGAAGGCGGGATCCAGTCGCGCGAACGGGACCATGTGAAACGCCAAGTCCCAGGCGGCGTACCACGGATACTCCCANNTTAGATCCCAGGCCGCATACCAGGGGTACTCCCACTTGTCCGGCATCGAGATGACGTCCCGATTGAACAGATGGGACCAATCCCGATTCCGACCGCTCCGTCGCGACTCGGGAATCGGCGGACCGTTCGGATCGCCGTCGAGCCATTCGCGAACGACGTAGTAGTAGAACTGCTCGGTCCAGACGAGACCGGCGTAGGCCTGCCGCATCAGGGCTCGTCGCTGCGGATCGGTCTCGTCCGCGGCCAGCGCCGCATGGAACTCGTCCGCCTCGGCGATCCGTTCGGCAAAGGTCCGATCGAATCCGTCCCCGAAGGTCGGCACCGGGATATCGCCCGGATTCGCCAGTCGCAATCGGATCGAGACGCTGGCGCCGGCAGCGATCTTCAGTCGATAGCGCGCCGCCGCCTTGGTACCGACTCGCTTCGGATTGACCGCATCGGCCTGACCGTCGACGACGTACCGATGAAAGGCATCCTTGACGTAGGGCTGAGGGTTCGGCTGTCCGAACAGCCGCGAGCGATCGGTCTCGTTCTCGGTAAACAGCCACTCGGGAGCGGTTCCGTCCGATGCGGCATCGGCATGCAGCACCATCGGATCGAGGGTCGCATGTTCCAGCTCGACCGGTCCGTTCGCCGCCGCGAGCGACGCGATCGGCCTCGGCCAACTCCCTTCGCGCTCGCTCCGCCATGACCAGGTGTTCCGGAACCAGATGGTCGGCAGCACGTCGATCGTCGCCGGCTCGGGGCCGCGATTCGCGACGACGATCCGGATCAGCAGATGATCGGGCTCCTCCTTGGCGTACTCGACCTGCACGTCGAAGTAGCGCGACTGGTCGAAGACTCCGGCATCCTCGAGTTCGAACTCCGGTTCGGTCCGCGAGCGCTTCCGGTTTTCCTCGACCAGTCGCGCGTAGGGAAACTCGGCCTGCGGGTACTTGTAGAGCCCCTTCAGGTAGCTGTGCGTCGGCACCGCATCCAGATAGTGATAGACCTCCTTCACGTCCTCGCCGTGGTTCCCTTCGGGACCGGTCAGTCCGAAGAGCCGCTCCTTGAGGATCGGGTCGTTCCCGTTCCAGAGCGCGAGCGCGAAGCAGACGCGGCATTGCCGATCGCAGATGCCGAGCAGACCGTCCTCGCCCCAGCGATAGGCGCGACTGCGCGACTGGTCGTGCGTCAGGAAGTTCCACGGTTCGCCGTCGGCCGAGTAGTCCTCGCGGACCGTTCCCCACTGTCGCTCGGACAGATAGGCTCCCCAGCGCTTCCAGTTCCGATCGCGGAACGCATCCTCGGTCAGGCGGCGCTGTTCGGCGGTCTCTTGCGGCCCCATCGACCATCCTCTCCGGTCGCCTCTGGGCGACTCAGGTGCTTGCTGCGGTTCGTCATGTCGCTCGTCGAGACGCGCTGCTTTCAGTCCTTCAGCGGCGTCGTCCCGATCCGCCCTCTCAGACGTTGTCGCATCTCGGCCGATTCGGCGCGCCGCAACAGCTCGGTCGCGGCGGCCAAGCGTCCTTCCAGATCGACTCCGACCGCTTCGCCCGACGAGCGTTGCGCTTCGAGCGTTCGCCGGACGTACTCGACCTTGCGCCGCGCCAGAGACGCTTCGATGTCGGCAGCCGCTTCGATTCGGCGGCGATACCACTCGCTGTCGAGAATCGCCTCGCGCGTGAACGCTTCGCGGAAGCCCGGTTCGTCGAACGCCGCGCTCGGCGCTCCTTCGGCGACGAGCTCCAGCAGTCGACGCAGCGGAGGACAGGCCAGCTCGATCGTGCCGTCGCGGAAGTAGGCCTGCGCGATCGTGCGCTGCGCGTCGGTCAGATAGTCGATCCCTTCGGCGTACGCTTCCGGGTCCTGCAGTTCGGGCTCGAGCAACCGATCGTCAAAGACCTTCCCCGGGTTGTCGAAGATCCGTCCCAGAAAGCGACGGACGAACTCGCGAGTGATCCGGTACCCCAGGCGCCCTTGAAGGATCGTTCGTCCCTGGAAGGTGTAGTCCTCGAGACGCTCGAGCAGTCCTTCGTCGATCAGCCGCTGCGGGTCACGCTCCTCGGGGCGAATCCGACTCCAGATCTCCGGCACCAGCAGGCTGATGTCGTGGTCGACGCGGAACTCGGGGCCGATGTGTCCGGCCGACGTCGAAAAGCCGCTCAATCCGGTCAGGGCGTACGAGACGAGCGCCGCGTTCAGATCGATCGTCAGCGGAAGGGAGTTGAACGGTCCCTTGGTCATTGCCCCTTCGCTGCCGAAGCCGGTGGTCGACGGACTCTTGCCCGACAGCGACGCGGCGAACTCGATCATCAGCTCGGGGAGCGGCTGGTAGTGGATCGGGTTGTAGACGCAGAGCCCCTTGATCCCCGCTTCGGGTTCGGGGGGATTGTTGCGTCGTCCGAAGAGGACCGCGTCGACCGGCATCGTCACCGGCACGTCGGGCGGCAGTGCGCGAAACAACCGGATCCCCATCTCGGCCACGCCGAACTCGGCCGGTCGGACCAGATCGGGACGAGTCTGGAGGTAGCGGGGATTCTTCGAGACGCGACCGTCGATGACGCGCGGATCGGACGAGCTGACGACATACCGCGCACGGCTGCCGCGCATCGAGCGGAGCAGCTCCTGCATCGGCGGCGTGAAGCGATCGAGATCGACGGCGTGGTCGATCATCTTCTCGACGGCATCCCCTTGCAGCGGCTGGAAGTTCGACAGGAAGTTGTTCGGCTCCGCCATGTCGGCTTCGGCCTGCTTGTCCATGCCGCGGTGGATCGCTTCATCAGGCCGCTGGAACAGTCGGTACTCGCAGTTGACCACGAACTTGTGGCTGAGCGCCGGATCCAGCCCGAGAGCCCGCAGCTCTTCACCGGGAAGAACGACCGACGCGGTGATGTCGTCTTCGAGCTGCAGCTTTTCGGACGGCGCGAAATCCTGTCGCAGCTTGAAGGTCCGCCACGCCTGATCGCGCAGCAATCCGACTCGCAGGTACTGACCGACGAGGGTCCGGCCGTCGAACTTCAGCTCGTGCCCCGGGTGGCCGTTGACGACGTCGACGTAGAAGTGCCGACGCCACTCCTGATCCCACCCCGGCCGCTGGAACCGCTTGATGATGAAGACGATGGCGTAGATATGGTTCGGTATCGAACTCAGCCACGCGTTGTAGGCCGGAGCATAATCGTCGCTCGGCGTGAGCAGCTTGATGACGCTGCCGAGCGAGCGTTCCGGATCGAGCACGCCGCGACTGGGAATCGCGGCATAGCTCGGACGATTCGGCAGATCGGCTCGCCAGCGATCCGAATAGTCGCGTCGGAAGATCGCTTCGACCTGCTCGAGATCGCTCTCGAGATCGGCGACGAAGATCGGCCCGTAGAGCATGAAGTCCTTGAGCGACTTGCCGATCTCGCTCTTGCCGCCGCCGCTGACGGTGCACGGCTTGTGACAGAACGTACCGGCTCCCATGGTCCCGATCAGCCGCCAGCTCGGCGCTGCCGGATGCCGCTCCAGTCGGACCCGATAGCCGCTCGGTCCCATGTAGATTTCGCCGGGCAACAGCGGAATCGAAACCTCCTCGCCGTGATGCTTCCAGCGGACCGACTGTTCCTTGATCGAGACGACGTCGTTCTCGGGAACCAATCGCAGTTGCGCCCAGCGGCGATGCCGAGCGCAACCGAGCTGCGCATCGACCTCCAACTGATCGCCGTAGTCGCGGACGACGTCGTCGAAGGTCCGATCGTTGTAGCGGCGACTGTCGAACGCGAACTCGTCTCCCAACGAGTAGCTCTGAAAGGCGATCGCCCCTCCCGCATGTTCCTCTTCGACGTTCCCCATCAGGTTCGCCGCGTACGAGAGCTGCGTCTTCACCTCTTTCTTGCAGTAGCCGAAGTAGTTGTCGGCGATCAGCGTCACGACGACTCCCGACGCGTCGCGACTGGTCACCTTGAACGCCTGGCCGTCGTTGTACTTCTCGTCGGGATCGCTCCAGCACATCCGATCGGCCTTCTTCCGTTCGGTCGCCTGGTCGACGTGCGGCAAGCCGAGTTCGCGCTTCGTCAGCCGAATCAGATGCGGCGCGAGAATGACGCAGCCGGTATGCCCCGACCAGTGCTCGACATCCAGTCCGGCATCGGCCGCCGGATCGAACGGATTGGCGCCGTTGCCGAAGATCGATTCGACGAAGTCCAGGTTCGAGACCAGACCGCCGGGAGCGAAGAACCGGATCTCCATCGTCCGTTCGGCCGAGAAGCCGGGGATCTCGGGCGAGACGATCGGGCGGACGAGCAGGCTGACGAAGCCGCGAACCGGATCGGCCGTCGTGCTGGTGTAGGGGAGGGTGTCGAGCTGCGGATCTCCGGCCAAGGCGCGCTGCAGCAACCGGACGAAGGTCAGTCGCGGAACGGTCCGCTTGTCGTCCGAGATCGGTAGCCCTCCTTCCGCGACATGGAAGGTTCCGACGGTCGTGCGGCGATCGTGCTTCGGGTTATGGAGAACGCCGTTGAGCACGCGATACGACTCGACCAGATCGTTCCGATACTCGTCCCGATCGAACGGCAGCGACAGCTCCCGAGCGACTCCGGGGTGATCGAGGATCAGCGTCCGCTCGGGCAGCCGAAACGAATCGGGATCGGCCAGATCGCCGTAGGTGTCGGCCAGATAGGCTTCGATGCGGGCATCGACCGGAGAGCGAACCGACGTCGCCGAACGGCGTCGCCGCGCCATCCGCTGCAGCAGCGCGATCGCCTCGCCGCGGATCGGATCGTCCTCCGGATCGGCCGGAGCCGGAAAACCGCCGGCGGCCAGCAACAGACGAATCCGCTCGCGCTGCTGACGGCGCAGCGCCGCCGTCTCGGCCGGATCGAGTCGTCGCCCCACCTCGATTCCCAGCGTGCGAGCGACCCGCTCGCCGAACGATTCCCCCGTCGAAACCGGGAGCGATGCCGCTCCCCGAAGCTGCTCGCCCGAATTCACGTCCGACCTCTTTCGTCACCCGAGGACCATCGATGCGCGGATCGCCGCCGCGGCTCGAATCGCTCGCTCGGGAGGCGATCCTTCCGCGATCTGCGTGGTGGTGGAATCCTCAGTATGGCGTCTTTCGGACGGCCGGGGGACGGGAGGTCGACCGAGGGGGAGCGCGAGAGTCCTGCGAGAGAGCGACGTGCGAGAACGTCGAAGCTCCGAGCGGTCCCGATCGACCGAAGACGGCAAGAAGCGAACGAGTCCGTCGTGCTCGGCAGCGCGACGGACTCGTCGATAGCGGTGTCGTGTCGGACGGGATGCGATGCGAGCCGACGCTCGTCGCATTTCGGCCGCCGAATCGTCAGTCGATGACGTCGATGCGGCAACCGACGCCGAGGATCGAATAGAGATCGAGGGCGTGCGGGCCGGACAGGCCGATCGAACGCGTCGGCTTGTCGCTGCCGAGGCCGGCTTCGTGCAGGTAGGTCCCGTCGCTGAGCTTCAGGACGTGGCGTCCGAGCGGGTTGGTCCCGTCGAGCGCAGCGATCGGTCCGCTCGGCGACTCGAACGCCATCCCTTCGCTCGATCGCTCGACGACCAGCAGCTCGGTCCCCGGTTCGACACCGACCAGCTCACGCGTCTCGAACCGCCCCGCATAGCGACCGCCGACGAACAGCGTCGCCCGACCGCGTTGCTTTTCGATCCGCAAACGGAACGGGCCGGTCACCACCTTGAGCTCGGTACCGGGAGTCGGATCGGCCATCGGCCCCGGGATCTTCTCCTGGTTGATGTTGTAGAGCAGTTCGGGAGTGATGCCGAAGGCGTTCGCGATCCCCGCGAGCGTGTCGCTCGTCCGGACGATGTAGATCTCTTCCAGGTGCGGCTCGGTCGAGTAGATCACCTTGGCGGCGAGGGCATCGAGCCACTCGTGAAGCGCCGTCTCCTGCTGCGCGTTCAGCCGGCGATCGCCGTAGAAGAACGAGAGCTCCTGCAGCGCTTCGCCGAACTCCTCCTTCTCGACCAGCTCGTCGACTCGCGTCCAAGCGGCATCCAGTCGGACGGCGAATTGGGCGTCGGCGATCGATGCGGCGCTCGAGGGGAGTTCACGTCGGTCGTTCGTCGAAACGGTCGCACCGTTCCCCGGAACGGCCGCGGTCGGCGGCGGAGTCGTCGAGGCGGGAGAACCGGAGGCGGGATTGCGGACGAATCCGCCCGAGAGCGGTGCGGTCCCGCCCGCTCCCGAGACGTTGGG
>DMPQ01000494.1:8451-10270 GCA_003455945.1 Planctomycetaceae bacterium | reverse complement strand
TCCATCGCGACATCAAGCCCGAAAACATCTGGCTCGAAGCCAAGTCGGGGCGGGTGAAGGTGCTCGACTTCGGTCTCGCTCGCTTCGACTCGGCCGAATCGGAACTGACTCGCGTCGGCTCCGTTCTCGGAACGCCGTCGTACATGTCCCCCGAACAGTCGCTCGGACACGAACTGGACGGCCGCAGCGATCTCTTCAGTCTCGGCAGCCTGATGTACCACCTGCTGGCCGGTCAGCCTCCGTTCCAGGGGACGACCCTTGCCGCTGTCCTGCTCGCCGTGATCAACGAGACGCCGAAGCCGCTGGAGACGATTCGCTCCGACGTCAGCAGCGAGACGACCGCGCTCGTCGGTCGACTGCTCGCCAAGGCCAAGGAAGAACGCCCCGCGCGTGCCGCCGAAGTCGTTCGTCGGCTAGCCGAACTGATCCGCAAGGCCTCTCGCCCCGATGCCCGAGCCTCGGCACCGAGCGTCGGGGACCTCAGCGCTTCGCTTCCCGTCGTTCGCACCGCTCCTCAGGCGTCGGCGACGCTGCGTCCCCGCGCGGCCGCACCGCCGAAACTCCCTGCCGGACGAGCCGCCATTCTGCTCGGCGGCGGAGGGCTCTTCTTTCTTCTGCTCCTCGGCATCATCGTGATCACGATTCGGAACCGGGAAGGGAAGGAAACGGTGATCCGCGTTCCGGAAGGCGTCGAGATCGACGTCGATGCACCTCCCGATTCCAAAGTCACGATCCGTCAGCTCGATGACGATCCCGAGGCCGAAGGGGAAGACGGCCAGTCCCAGCCGGCAGGACCGGTTCCGAGCCCGAGTCCTACCGATTCGTCGAACGCCTCCGATCGAGCCTCGACCGTCGACGCCGCGCTCGACTGGATCGAATCGGTACGAGGTGCGATCGTGCTTCGTGATGCTGCCGGCAAGGAGCACTTCATCGATTACTCCGTTCCGGCGCCGCCCGAAGGGCGGACGCTTCCGACCGGTCCGTTCGACTGCACGTTCGTCAGCTTCCTCTCGGCCGACCTCGACGCAGTGACCGACGAATCGATCGCTTGTCTCGCCGCGCTGACCGAGATCGAATCGTTGTCGTTACCTCAGTGTCGCCGGATCACCGACCGAGGGCTCGACTTTCTGGGCTCGCTGTCCCGACTGAAGTACGTCGACCTTTCCTTCGTTCCGGTGCACGACGAAACCGCGGAGCGTCTGGCGAGACTGACTCGACTCGAAACGCTCCGACTGAACGAGACGTCGATCGGCGACGCCGGCTTCGCGATGATCTGCGCCGTCGATCATCCCTTGAAGGAAGTCGGGCTGAGTCCCGAAATGACGGACGAGAGCGTGCTGCACGCCGCCGCACTCCCGCACCTCGAGATCCTGAGCATCAAGCCGTCTCAGGCGACGGAGCGCGCGTTCGACGCGATCGGAACGATGACGAAGCTGAAGGGGCTGAACATCGTCGGAGCCGATGACCGGATGGTCCGCCGCTGCGGTTCGCTCGACCGTCTCGAGCTGCTCACGCTGAACCTCTGCGAGGCGTCTCCCGAAGCATTTCGGGAACTGTCGGGGATGACGGGGCTGCAGGAGCTGAACGTCCGAGACTCGCCGCGTCTGACGGATCGGCACCTCGAGGTGATTGCCGAGCTGCGTCAGCTGCGAGCGCTCAAGGCGGTCAACGTTCCGTTCGGCGCCGAGGCGATTGCCGCGTTCGATGCCGCTCGCCCCGGCGTTCTGGTCGAACGTTAGCGGAGCGAGCCGGCTTCGGCGTGGGCCCGCGTCGTCCCCGACGCGCGGCCGAAAGACGACGCGCCGTTACGACGTGTCGC
>DMPQ01000494.1:0-8438 GCA_003455945.1 Planctomycetaceae bacterium | reverse complement strand
TGGCTGGGAGGCTGGGAGGGCGCGGAGCGGTGACCGGTCACTTCGCTTCGAGCAGCTCGGTCAGCGTGACGCGGCGGTATTCGACCGGGCCGTGGTCTCCCTGCAGCAGGATCGGGCCCGGCTCCCCTTCGTCGCTGTCGAGCGCGCCGCCGGTGATCCCCGGAATCGTCTGGCGATCGATCACCCGCTCGCCGTTGAGTACCACCGTCACCTGGCGACCGATCAGTTCGATCTCGATCTGCTGCCATTCGCCGGCTCGCTTCGCCGCGTTGATCGACGGGGTCAGAAAACCATAGACGCCGCCGATCCGATGACTGTCGGCTTCCCGACCGAAGTTGTCCTCGATCTGCACCTCATGCCGACCGCGCAGGTAGATCCCGCTGTTGCTCCCTTCGGGATATCGGAATTCGACCGTCAGTCGAAAGTCGCGAAACGTCCGCTCGGTCCGCAGGTCGTTCCCCGGCCGGACGTTCGCCAGCAACCCATCCTTCACTTTCCAGCCGTTCTCCCGGTCGGGAAAGCGAGTCACCCAACCATTCAGCGAACGGCCGTCGAACAACTCGATCGTCTCGCCGTCTCGCATGGCCGCCGGCGGAGCCAGACGCGGGGCGCGACTCCCGCGGAACTCGATCCACTCCCCGCGCTCGTCGGTCAAACGCCCGACCAGCGAGTCGCCGTCGACCGTCCCCTCGACCTCCACCGGCTCGCTCCGCCGTTCGAACTGCTGAGGGACCGAAAAGCGGAACGCGTTCCCGTCGGTCGTCACTTCCGCGATCGGTCGCGCACTGCCGAACTGCGCGACATACGAACCGACCAACGTGCGGTACCCCGACAATCGCACTTCGATCCACGACGGATAGTCGCCGTCGACGCCGCTGACCGTCAGATCCCAGCGGCCGATCAGCTCGCGATTCTCCTGAGCGGCGCCCGATCGAGCGGCGATCGTCATGAGAGCGAGCAGCATCACGGCGGCCGAAGCCCTGCCGATCGATCGTCGAAGAAAGTCCGTACGCGGGGTCGATTGTCCGTTCATCGCGGTCGCTCGCCTGAGAGGATGGTCGTGGGTCGAGCGATCATCTTGCCGAGACGGAACGAAGGAATCCAGTCCCCGCGGTGAGAGCCGCCGAGTGCGTCGCGGTAGCGAGCGACGCCGCGGCAAGCATCGCCGAAGCAGCTCCCGCCGCACGGCTCGATGCGTCGCGACTCAGCCGCGCCGCCGCTCGATCAGCGGCAGCCGGTAGAGCGCGACGAGACCGATCGTCGAGCCGAGCGTCACCGGCACGAGCAGACGCAGATCTCCCGCGGCTCCCCAGAGACCGAACGCGGCGACGAGCGCGATCGCCAAGGCGGCTCGGCGGCGGACATCGAGCGAGATCCCTCGATGCTCGCGCCACTGCCGGACCGGGAGCCCCCACCGCGACGCCAACAGCCGCTCGCGCCAGGTCGTCGAGACGCGCGAGGCACAAGCGACCGCCAACAGCAGGAACGGGGTCGTCGGCAGCAGCGGCAAGAAGGCTCCGGCCGCCGCGAGGCCGAGAAACAGGAACGTCGCCGCCGTAAACAGTCCTCGGATCACCGTCGAACGAACGACTCGATCAGGCCGCTCGCTAGGCCGCTGACCGTCGACGGTCCGCACGAACGCAGGAGGGGCGTTCGATCGTGAAGCACTGTCCGGCTCCCCCACGGCGGACTCCAGAACGGCCGAGTCGAAGTCGACGTCGGCCGCGCCGCGAATCGACGCCCCCTGCTTCACCGCTTCGGCTGCTTCCGCCGCCAGCGACCGCTCGGACCCGAGGTCCGGCGCGCTGCGCCGACGGGAGGGGGGAGAGACCGAGGTTCGTTCCGTCGGCGCGATGGACATCGAACGACTCGGGAAGGAGCAGCGGCGGGGAAGGGGGAGTGACCTCGGCTCGGGCGAACGCCGCTCCGCACGGCCGTTCCCCTCCGCCAGCCAACTCTACGCTTCGTCGCCCGATCGACCAGTCCGGGAATCGTCCGAGTCGGGTTCCCGCAGCTCGGACGGAAGAGTCGCTTCGACCGGCCGAAACGACATCGCTCCGGCCAGCAGACAGGCGACCGAAGCGGCTCGAAAGAGCGAGGCGAGCCCGGCCGCGACCTGCCACGAGGCCCAGAAACGGTTCGGCCAGATCCCGTTCGGCAACACCTCGATCATCCGCGGCAAGGACTGCGACAGGGCAAAGAAGAGAAACGCGAGCGGCCAGAACGCCTTCCCGCGATGCGCCGGCCAGGCGAGCGTCACGAACAGTCCGAACGCCGCGACGACCAGCGCCGCGATCAGCCAGGGCCATTCCTCGGTCCGGATCATCGCCCGCTCCGTTCTCGTTTCGCTCGCGATCGACCTCACGTGCGGCGTCTCGCCCCGACGCCGACTCCCCAGTCGAACCGCGGGGCGCGTCACCATCGCATCGGAAAGATCAGCATCGCCTGAAACGAAATCAGGGCGAGGAGCACCAGGACGACCGCCAAACCGAGCAGGCCGCGATCCGCAACTCGTTCGAGTTCGAGCGGATCGAAGCGTCGCGGATACTTGCCGCCGATCGCCGCTTCGAGCGTCTCGATCCCTTCCTCGAGCCGAGCCGAGTAACTGAGGCTCTGTCCCGCGGAGGCAAAGCGGATCGCGACGACCTGCTTGGTCCGATCGATGGCGATCCGGTCGGCGGTCGCCAGATCGATCGTCAGCCGGCGTCGACGCATCCGGTGGACCAGCAGCCACGTCCCGAAATAGACGATCGGCAGGACCAACCAAAACGCCGGCGAAACGAGGCATCCGATCAGCGACAGCAGCGCAGCGGCCAAGACCGTCACTCCGGTTCCGCCCGCCTCCCACGCCCAGCCGCCGATCTCGAGATGCCCGTCGCTTCGCTGCCGGATCTCCCCCGCCTCGATCACCAGCGTCCGGCCGAGCACGCTCGGCCAACGACACGCCCCCTGCGAACGACTCAGCTGCCAGCTCCGGACGACCGGCAGCTCGCTCGGCACTGCCCCTTCATGACGGAGCAGTTCGACCGAACCGTGCGGCGTGCGGAGGCTCCTGGCGCGAAGCGCCGCCAGCGCGACCAGAAACATCGCGACGATCGACGTTCCGTCGACGAACGCAGCGGGCCCCGACGAAACGAGCGGCGCCACCATCTTGCCGACGAACTCGACCGACAGCGCCACGGCCAGCAGTACCAAGGCGCCCGAGAGGAGCGATCCGGCGGTACGCAAGGAGGGGCGGACGACCAGGAACGGACCGAGGAGGACCATCACGAGCGTCGCCGTGGTCCAGAACGAGTCGACGAACCCGGGGAGGATGTTCCAGACGACGACCATCGCGACCTCTTCGACCCCCGAGCGTTTTCGGACGGCGGGCGCTCGACGGCTTGCGCTGCGGCGCAGCTCGGGAATGCCGCGACTGAACTCCGAGGTTTCGGCCGCCGTCGTCGTGACGACTCGGCATTCCGGCCATCGGCCGGTCTCACGAAACTACGGCGACTCAGGCGAAGAACAGTCGCTCCGCCGTGCCTCGCAGCAGATCGTTCCGCTCCGCCTCGCTCAGTTCCAGTCGATCGGTCAGCAGCGCCAGGCTGTCGGCATAGGTGTGCCCTTCGAGTACCTGGTACGGCGAGTCGCTCCCCCACATCGCGCGCGACGAACCGTACGCATCGATCACGCGGCGGATCATCGGTCCCAGATCGTCGTACGGCGCGGTCTTGCGGCCGAGCGCGTAGTAGGCCGAGACCTTGACGTGCACCTGCTCGAACTCGGCCAGCGCGCAGAGCGCGTCGAGATCCGCCGGGCGAACCATCCCGTCGATGCCGATCCGCGCGAAGTGATCGATCACGACGCGCGTCGCGGGGAACTTGCGCAGCATCCGCTCGACCGACGCGAGGAACGGCGGATCGATCAGCAGACAGATCGCGACTCCCAGATCGTTCGCGGCGCGCCACATCGCGGTCGAGGCATCGTCGTCGAGCCAGCGATCGGGAGTCGCGTCGTGCGGCTGGACTCGGAAGCCTCGCACGCGCTTCGCGGCCAGTCGCCGCATCGCCTCGGCCGGATGATCGTTCGGATCGACGATCCCGATGCCGCCCCAACTCTCCGGAGCCGACTGCATGACGTCGAGCATGTAGCGGTTGTCCGAACCGTAGTAGCTCATCTGCACGATCACGATCCGGTCGACGCCGCAGGGGCGAGCGTGCGACAGGAGCGTTTCGGGCAGAAACGCCCGCGGCTCCATCTGCTCCGGGCGCCACTTCGGATCGAGCGGATACGTCTCGACATCGTCGGTCCAGACATGGACATGCGAGTCGATGTAGCCGGTTCGCGCGCCGTCGTTCGAGCTTGCGGCGAGATCGGTCGTCGCCGAAAGCGTCGCGCTGCCGATCGCCGTGGCGCCGACCGCCGCAGCGCCGCTCGCCAGAAAGGTCCGTCGATCGATCGTTCGAGTCGAGTCATCAGTGCGGCGCGGCATGCTCGGTCGCTCCCGAAAGTCGGTGGTAGAGAAGGGGAGGGGGCCGCGACATTAGACTCGGCGGAAGAAGCGGAAGCGAGTCGCGTCGGTCACGGGAGCGAGGTCCTGTGGACTCGGGAGTTGCGCCGAACGAGCGGTTGGCCAAGACGGAGCGGCGCTCGGTTTCCCGAGGTGCCTCTGGCCGATCGTCGGTGCAACGGGTAAACCGATCACTCGAAACCGCGGGGCAAGGAGTCGATCGATGGACGTGCTCGAACTGGCGCAGCGACTGATCGCGATTCCGAGCGTCAGCCCGATGCGTCCGGCAGCGCCTGACGATCCGCCGTGCGAACGGGCGATGACCGAGTTCCTGCTCGACTGGTTCGCGCAGCGCGGGATCGCAGCGGAAGCGGTCGAGGCAACCTTCGGACGAGCGAGCGTCGTCGCGACGTTGCCCGGCAAACCGGGACGCGGCACGTTGATTCTCGATGCCCATCAGGACACCGTTCCGCCGGCGGCCGAGAGCGACCGACCGTTCGAAGGGCGGATCGTCGACGGGCGTCTGTGCGGACGTGGAGCGTGCGACGTCAAGGGACCGATGGCGGCGATGCTCGTCGCATTCGAGCGTCTGTCCGCTCTTTCGCCGTCGGAGCGCCCGCCGATCGCCTTCGTCGCGACGTGCGACGAGGAGTTCGGACAGGCCGGAGCGATCGACGTGGTCCGGCGCTGGAAGCGCGGCGAGTTCGCGGCATGCGTGCCGGAGCGCGTCGACGGTGTCGTCGTCGCGGAGCCGACCGGCCTGCAACCGGTCGTCGCGCACAACGGCGTGCTGCGCTGGACGATCACCACGCACGGCCGCGCGGCTCACAGCTCGCGCCCCGAACTCGGCGTCAGCGCGATCGAACGGATGGGGTTGGTGATCGCCGCGTGGAGCGGACTCGCGGAGCGCCTTCGCACGAGCGGTCTCGATCATCCGCGCTGCGGCCGGCCGAGAACGTCGATCGGCCGGATCGTCGGCGGTACGGCGGTCAACATCGTTCCCGATCGCTGCGAGATCGAGATCGACCGCCGTCTGGTTCCGGGCGAGACGTTCGAGAGCGTTCGCGGCGAGACGGCGGCGCTGCTCGCGTCGATCCCGGAAGCTCGGGCGACGAGCGGCGAGGCATGGACCGAGTCGTTACCGCTGGTCGACGATCGGAACGGTTCGCTCGCCGCCGCGCTCGCGTGCCAGGTCGAACGTCTCGGGCGCTCGTCCGTTCCGATCGGAGTCCCGTTCGGCACGCACGCGCCGCGGTATGCGGAGCTGGGGGGGCCGGTCGTCGTCTTCGGCCCCGGCTCGATCGATCAGGCGCACACGATCGACGAGTGGATCGCGATCGACGAACTCGAAGCGGCGGTCGACGTGGTCGAACGCTGGGCGCTCGAGTTCCTACCGGATCACGATGCCGGTCAGTGATGGCGTCGCTCGGTCACGGGCCCCCAGTAACGCTGCATCTCGTAGAAGGTGAAACTCGCGGTCCAGGCGATGAGCACCAGTCCGATCAGCGCTTCGATGCCGGCAAGCATCCGTCCCAAGCCGACCGGAACGATATCGCCGTAGCCGACCGTGGTGTAGGTGATGACCGAGAAGTAGACCGCATCGGCAAAGGTCCGGACCTCGAAGCCGATCTCCTCCGACGCGGAACGGGCGATCGTCCACCAGCCGACGGCGAAGATGACGATCTCGACCAGGTGCAGCAGGATGGCGATCGTCACCACGACCGCCACCCTGAGCCGCCGATAGGCGATCTGCTTCACGACCCACGACGCGAACAGCAGCCCTTCGAAGTGCACACCGACACAGATCAGAATCGCCGCCAGCGAAACCAGCAGCGAAAGAACGAGTTCCGACATCGGGCATCATCCGGCGAACTTGTCGTGACGGCTCGTCGGCTGGGGCCCGATCGTCCCGTGCAGAGGCTGGAAGCGTGGCGGTGTGCGGCGATGGCCGGAGCGATCAGGGCTGCGGCGGATCGGCCGCTTCGTCCTTGACGATCCGGCCGATCAGATGCCCGCCGACTTCGCCGTGCGACCAGGTGCCGGCGTACTTGCCGTCATGCAGCACGACTCGCGCGCTGAACGGCCCCTGACCCAGGATCGTGAAGTCGGTCAGCGTGATGACCGGCGTCTCACCGGCCCACTTCACCTCGATCGGCAGCGGAACGGTGTAGTCGTTGTCGCCGTACTTGATGCGGGCCATGAAGACCCACAGGTCGCCTTCGGTCGATTTGGTGACGCGCCGGATCAGGTACTCCTCTTCCTGATCGGCCGCCCCTTCGTTGCGGCCGATGATCGAGAAGCGCCCGACGAGTCGCGCGCCGTTCATCATCCGCTCGAACTTCTCGTACCGCTCCTTGGTCGCCGCATCGAGTTCCGGTGCGGCGCCGTCGTCGGAGGTCGGCGTCTCTTGCGCGGCCGGAGCGGCGGCGGCGGGAGGGGTTCCCTCCTGAGCCGCCGCACCGATCGCCGGGAACGGAGCTCCGCCGAGCAGCGCGAGCGCCGCTGCCGAGAGTCCGAACTTCAGTCCGCGTCCGATCTCACTCGATCCTGTCCTGGTCATCATCCGCTCCCTCGTCTTCCTCGCCGCTGCCGAGCACTTCCTCGAAGAAGGCGTCGAGATCCTCGGTCGCGGCATCGTCCACCGGCTGATCCGGATCGGCCTCGACCTCGAGGACGGTCCGCTTCTCGACGTCGCCGGCCTTCAGCACGACCAGATAGCGTCCCGGAGCGGCCGTCTGGCCGCGACCGGTTCGGCCGCGCTGACGCACCTCGCGTCGCAGATCCCAGTTGACCGTATGGAAACCCTTTTCGACAGGACCGGTCAGGTTCGCGAGCACCGTCCCCTCGAGATCCTGGACGGTGATCGAGACGGTCTCGACCGCATCGGCCAGCCCATAGCTGATGCGGGCGCCGCTCGGCGGATTGCTGCCGATGAAACGACGCGTGCCGCTGTCGCCCGCCTGAACCACGCTCCGCCAGAGGATCGCGGTGTTCGGGCGGAAGAGCACCACCGGCTCGGTGAAGGCGTCGGCGTCGAACTGACGCAGCGCCGTCACGTCGGCGATCCAGATGCTGCGGCCGTGGGTGCCGAGCACGATCTCGCCGGCGGTCGGATGCTGCGCGATCTCGTGAATCGCGACGGTCGGCAGATTGTCGCGGAACGGATGCCACGACAGCCCGCGATCGAGCGAGACCCACAGCGACATCTCGCATCCCAGGTACAGGATGTCGGGACGGCGCATATCCTCGCGAATCACGTGGCAGGTCCCCGCCTCGGTCGGCAGGTTCGCGCGGATCGACCGCCACGACTTGCCGTGATCTTCCGACGCGAAGACGTACGGCTCGAGGTCGTCGGAACGATGACCGTCGAGCGTCAGATAGATCCGGCCCGCCTGGAACCGCGACGCCTCGATCGAGCTGACCCAGCGCGGACCGGGGACGAGCGCACCGAGACGGTCCGTCGGTCCGGTGCTCGCAGGAGCTTCGTCGGCAGCGGCCGGCGCGTCGCCGGCGCGAGTCCCTTCGAACTCGATGACCATCGAGCCCGAGTTGACGTCGAGCGAACCGGTCAGCTTGGTCCCTTCGAGCTTGGCGGTGACCGCGATCGCCGATCGCTCGGTCTCGATCGCCAGCGTCACCGTGCCGGTCGCCGCTTCGAACGTCCCGCCCGAGACGGTCCCTTCGAGCTGCGTCGAACGATAGGTTCCGGTCACCTTCCCTTCGGCATCGCGACGCAGGATCAGATCGAACGAGGCGCGATCGGCCGGGAAGCGATCACCGAGGAATCGGCAGCTCCACGATCCGGAAAGCTTGTCGTCGGCAGCGGGAGCAGCCGGAGTTTCTGCAGCCTGAGTTTCTGCAGCCGGAGTTTCTGCAGCCGGAGTTTCGGCAGCCGGAGTTTCCTGAGCAGGCGCCTCGGTCGCCGGCGTCTCGGACATCGGCGTCT
>DMPQ01000176.1 GCA_003455945.1 Planctomycetaceae bacterium | reverse complement strand
GACGCCTGGTGGACGGCTCGCATGGGCGACTCGCCGGTCGTTCCGGCCGAGCGGGCTTCGGCCGAGACGCTGCTTCGCCGCGTGACGTACGACCTGCTCGGTTTGCCTCCCGAGCCGGATCGGATCGACTCGTTCGTGCACGATCGTCGCCCCGATGCGTTCGTGCGCGAAGTCGATCGGCTGCTCGCTTCGCCNNGGGGATCTGCTCGGCGACGATCGACGACCGACCGGAGCCGTCTCGCTCGGCGGCGGATCCGCTCACGATCAGCTCGACGTCGTCGGCACGCTCGCCGAACGGGCGCGGGACGAACGGTTCGCCGCGCGGATCGCGACCGGCTTCCTGTCGATCGGCGCGAAGATGCTCGCTTGCGACGACGGCCGCAAGATGGAGCTCGACATCATCGACGAGCAGGTCGANNCGCACGATGGAGAACTTCAACGTCGTCGCCGTCTGGCACGAACACGAATTGGCGACCGAGTCGGAGGTCGCCTCGCGCGAGGCGCTGCGCGGCGAGATCGCTGCGGTACGTCAGCAGATCGCGGAGCGACGACAGCAGGCGAACGACGGAGCGAATCGCGAAGCGGTCGATCGTCGCAACGACTATGCGCTCGCGATCGCCGAACTCGGCGGTCGACCGGCGAGCGAGACGACGGACGGACGACGTTCGATCGCGGCCGAAATCGAACGCGATCGATGGCCGGGCGATGTGATCGAACGTCAGGCCGAGGATTACGACCGCGGCTCGTTGGTCATCGATCGGGAGCACTGGGGGAAGTCGATCGGCGTGCTGCTCCAGTCCGGCTTTGCCGAATACGATCTGACGGTGCCGCGCGACGGGCGCTATCAACTCGAGTTGCGCTACGCGGCGGCCGAGTCGCGTCCGATCCGGATCCTGATCGACGGCCGTCCGGTAGTCGGGACGGGAGCGGCCGAGACGACCGGCGGCTGGGGCGAAGCGGAGCAGCGTTGGTCGGCGGAGGGGCTGTTCGAGCTGACGGCCGGTCAGCATGTGCTGCGTCTCGAGCGGGAGGGGGACGTCCCGCATCTGGATCGTTGGGCGCTGATTCGGATCGATCGAAGCGACGACCCGATGACGACGGTCGCGGCGGAGCGATCGTTGCGACGGGCGATCATCGCCGCGGGATTCGAGCGATGGTCGTCGACCGCGCCGGTCGAGACGCGTCGATCGCTCGGTCGTCTTGCGACGGACGATGCCGACTCGTTCGTCGCCGCGCTGAACGATGCGATCGCGGCCTCCGACGAGAACGCGGAAGGGACCGGGCCGAGCGACGAGGTTCGAGCTCTGAAGAGCCTCGCGGTCATGTTGCAGCCCGGCGGAGCGGCCCATCCGGGCGACGATCTCGCCGCGTGGTGGACCGACGAGGAACGCGAGACGATCCACGGTCTGGAGGCTCGCGCCGGTGAACTCGAGGGGAGCGTGCCGACCTATCCGTTTGCGATGGGGGTGCGCGAAGGGAAGCCGGAAGACCTGCCGATTCACATTCGCGGGAACTACCTGACGCTCGGGGAATCGGCGCCGCGCGGTTGGCCGCAGGTGATGACTTCGGTCGAGGCGGGATCGTCGATCGACGCGGAGCGGAGCGGTCGCGCGGAACTGGCCGAGTGGCTCGTCGACGGTCGCCACCCGCTGACGGCACGCGTGATCGCGAATCGACTGTGGCGCTGGCATTTCGGAGTCGGCTTGGTGCGGACTCCCGACAACTTCGGTCTGCTCGGCTCTCCGCCGACCGATCCCGATCTGCTCGATCATCTGGCGATCGAGTTGGTCCGCGGCGATTGGTCGCTCAAGCGTCTCCAGCGTCGGATCGTGACCAGTCGCGTGTATGCGGGAGCCGCCATGGTCGATGCGCACAACGCGGCGGTCGATCCCGAGAACCTGATGTGGTGGCATGTGCCGCGTCGGCGACTGAGTGCCGAGGAGATGCGCGATTCGCTGCTGATGGTTTCGGGGGGACTCGATTGGCGGATGTTCGGCCAACCGCTCCGCAATCCGAATCGAGAATATGTCAGCGGCACCGCTCAGGATCCCGCGACCTACGCCTCGCAACAGCGGACCGTCTATCTGCCGGTGCTGCGGAGCGCGGTGTACGACGTCCTGCAGGCATTCGACTTTCCCGATCCGGCGGTCGCGAACGGTGATCGGGCGACGAGCACCATCGCGCCTCAGGCACTCTTCGCGCTCAACGGCAAGCCGGCGGTCGAGGCGTCGGATCGACTCGCTTCGCGTGCGTCGGCGATCGACGGGGAAGCGGCTCGGATCGAATGGCTCGTGCGCCAAGTGCTCGGACGAGCGGCGCGGCCGGACGAGACGATTCGGGGAGCCGAGTTTCTGGTGACGTATCGACGGCAGCTGAGCGACGAAGGAACGGTCGACGAAGCGGAGCGGGAACGCCGGGGGCTCGCGGCGCTCGCTCGGGTACTGATGGCGACGAACGAGTTCGCGTTCGTCGATTGAGCGTCGCGAGCCGAGCGAAATCGCTTCAGAGGCGGTCGTTGTCGCGGGCGTGCTGCGGTGCGCTCTTGCCGAGTGGGGGCTGTTCGTTCGGCTCCGGCGAGGCGGTCGCGTCGGGGTCGAGCGGAGTCTCGGGAACCCAGAAGCCGATGACGTCGTTGCGCCAGCGACTCGAGCGGAGCGTGATCACCAGCGACTCGACATTCGCCAGCGTGACGCTGACCAGGCCGATTCTCAGCGGCCAAGGGGACCAGGCCCAGGCGATCCCGGCGACTCCGGCCATCATGAAGCCCCACGAGAGCTTGGCCGAGCGGGTGTGGTAACTGGGCCAACGGCCGAACCGGATCAGACCGGCGACGGTCGCGACCGCGTACGAGCCGACCGCCATGACGAGCCACGGCCATTCGTCGGTCAGCACGTCGTGCCACAGCAGCAATCCGCCGATCAGCAGCGACGCGTAAAGGGTCGCGTCGGCGAAGCTGTCCAGTCGCGCGCCGAGTCGCGATCGCTGGTTCCAGCCGACGGCGATCTTGCCGTCGATCCAGTCGCTGAGGGCAAGCACCAGGTAGGCGAGCACGAAGCCGCGCGCTTCCCCGACCGCTCCGATCGCGATCAGCAGGGGCGAACCGAGCCAGCGGAACAGACTGAGTGCGTTGGGGATCGTCGCCCAGCGGCGACTCGGGTCGCGCGGTGTCCGCGTCGTCGCGTCGGGACTCGATCGCGGTTCGGTCATCGGATCTCCCGAAGCGTTCGGCTCATGCAAGCGGATCGTCGAAACTGGCCGACGAAGCACGACGTCTCAGGTCAGCAGCGAGAGGCCGAGCAAGAAGACCGGCGCGGTGAAGCTCAGGCTGTCGACCCGATCGACCATCCCGCCGATCCCCGGCAACAGGTCGCTCCCGTCCTTGACGCCGACATCCCGCTTGACGCACGAGATGTTCAGATCGCCGACGAAGCCGCTGACCGCGATCATCGCTCCCAGCAACATGGCGGTCGAAATCGGGACCGGGGCGGAGCGTTCGAGATCGGCGAGCGGTTCGAGTCGCAGGCCGAACTGCATGGCTCCGGCTACCAGTGTCGTGAGTACCAGTCCGCCGAGAAAGCCTTCCCACGTCTTGTGCGGCGAGACGCGAGGGAGAATCTTGTGCCGCCCGATCGATCGGCCGACCAGCGCCTGAAAGATGTCGTTCCCTTCGGTCAGCAGGATCAGCACCAGAAACCAGGCGATGCGCGTCGCGACGTCATCGGCCGGCAGCGGGCGAGTCGTGAGCCAGGCGGCGTGAGCGATTCCCCAGGCGAGCACGATCGCGCCCCACATCGCGTGGCCGACATGATCGAGGTAACGCTGCGGCGAGTCGCTGAGCAGATGCGGGACGACGAGCGAGGCGACGATCAGCAGCGGCGCGACCGCCCGAAAGTCGCTCGACGGAACGAGACAGGCGGGGCCGAAGGTGACGGCGATCACCCACGCGATCCAGCCTCGCCGGATCCGCGGTCGAAACTCGGGCATCGTCAGTTTCAGGAACTCGTCCAGCGCGACCGCAGCGGCGATCGCCAGTACGATGCCGATCGCGAGCGGGCCGATCCACGCGGCGGCGACGATCGTCAGGACGATCAGCCACCAGGTCCGGAGGCTCGCCAGACGATCGCGCCGCTTCGGCGGTTCGAGCGAACCGAGCGTCGCCAGTCGGACGACGGTGCCGAGCGCCATCGACGCGAGGACACCGAACGTGATCGGGACGATCGGGCCGAGCTCGGACAGCCACTGGCTCATCGGCTCTCTCCCGATTCCGGATCTCGGACGTTGCCGAACTCGGACGAACGAACCGGATCGACCGACGGCGGCGGCAGCAGGCTCGATGACCCGCCGAGCCCCGGCGCGACTCGGGGGAGGACCAGGCGGAGCGCGTCCGGTTCGACCGAAAATCGCCAGGCCGACGAGACGTGCGGTTCGCCGTCGACGCTCAGCGGGAGCGGCGGACGACTGGCGATCGTCAGTTCGCGGACGCGACGGCGGATGATGGCCGACGAGTGTTCGATGTTGCCGGTCGCCGCGGCGATCCCTGCCGCGACCAGCTCGAGCACCGGCAGAACCGGGATCAGCGTGATGTCCAGTCGACCGTCGTCCAGCGAGGCGCTCGGAGCGATCGGGAAGCCGCCGCCGATGAACCGGCCGTTGCTCGCGACCAGGCCGTAGAGCGGAATCGTCTCGGGATCGAACGCTCTCCCTTGGTCGTCGATGCCGCCGAGTTCGATCAGGAACTCGCGCATTTCGGTCAGGGCTCCGATCGCCGAGGCCCAGTAGGCGAACGGTCCCCAAGTCCGCTTGTCCGCACTCCCGATCCGCTCCGCCATCTCGCCGCCGATCCCTCCGGTCGCCGCGTTCAGACAGCGGAACGAGCGGCCTGTGGTGAGGTCGGTCAGGCGCATCAGATCGACAAGCGCGGCGGTGCCGAACTCGGGATCCAGGCAGAGCGAGCGGAGGTCTTCCGGACGCGTGTCGAGCGACCGGGCAAAGTCGTTGCCGGTGCCGCACGGCACGATGCCGAGTTCGATCTCGGCGGCGCGCTCGCCGAGGACGTCGACCACTTGATGGATCGTCCCGTCCCCTCCGGCGACCACCCAGCGAGTCGCCATCCAACCGATCGCCGCTCGAATCGCCTCCTGACGGTTCGAGTGGCGGTCGAACGGCACGACGCGACAGATCGCCTCGCGCGACAGTTCGCGCACCGTCTCGGCGACCAGAGGTGCATTGCCGGCGGTGGTGTTGTAGAAGAGGACCGTCTTCATGCCGCGTTCCGGGCAGGAGCGAACGGGATCGGCAAAGGAAATGATGCCGGTGCCGCGAGCGACGTTCTTTTAGTCGAACGACCGCTCGGCGGACAGCGGGAACGGCCCGCGCGGCAAGACGCGGGGAGCGACGGGACCGACCGGAGCGGAAGCGGCGCTTCGGAGCGGAACGGCGCGCTGTTCGCAGGGGAACGAGTCACTCCGATCTTCGTATCGGCTGACGATGACCGTCGAGCCGAGGTCGGACCGAGGTAACGACGCATGACGCGACTGCTGCACATTTCGGACCTGCATTTCGGCCCTCCGTTTCTGCCGCGGGTCGGCGAGGCGCTGGTGAGGGGGGCGGCCGAGGCCGCTCCGGACGGGATCGTCGTCAGCGGCGATCTGACTCAGCGAGCTCGACCGGCTCAGTTCGAGGCGGCGAAGGCGTTCATCGATCGGCTTCCCGACGTGCCGAAGCTGATCGTGCCGGGGAATCATGACGTCGCGCTCCATCGACTGTGGGAACGCTGGTTCCATCCCTACGCTCTCTATCGCCGTCATATCGACGACCGCCTCGATCTGGCGATGCAGATCGGCGACGTTCGACTGGTCGGACTCAATTCGACCTCGCCGCGTCGCGCGATCTCGAACGGGCGGATCGATCCGAAACAGCTCGAGTTCTGTCGCGAATCGCTCGCGGACGTGCCCTCGGGCACGGCGCGTGTCGTGGTCGCTCACCATCACTTCGCTCCCGCTCCCGATTATCTGCATGACGAGACGATGCCGAAGTCGAAGCGGGCGATGGCGACTTTCCAGAAGCTGGGAGTCGAGATGATCCTGGGCGGTCATCTGCATCGCGCGTACATCGGCAACTCGCTCGACTTCTACCCGGGGGATCGCCGCGACCGAGGAATCACGATCGTCCAGTGCGGCACCAGCACCTCGCGCCGCGGCCGAGGGCGGGAAAAGGAAAAGAACTCGTTCAACGTGATCGAGGTGGAGGAGCGGGAGTTCCGGATCACGCACTGGATGTACTTCGACGAGCTCGAAGCATTCCGCCCTCAGAGTCAGCATCGTTTCCCGAGACGAGGGCGCGAGATCGCGATCTGAGCCGTTCCGGCGTGGGCCCGGCCTCTCCGAGGNNCGGTCGCACTGAATGGACGTCGCCCCGTCGTGGGCCCGGCCTCTCCGAGGCCGAGGCACGGTTTCGGCGCTGCTGCTGCAACCGCCTCGAAGCGTGAACGGCGTCCGAGCGAACCCGACCTCGGGCACGGAGTGCCCGGGGCCACGTGGTCGTCGTGCGATCACCGTCGTGCGATCACCGTAGTGCGATCACCGTAGTGCGACCGACC
>DMPQ01000111.1 GCA_003455945.1 Planctomycetaceae bacterium | reverse complement strand
TGCTGCTGCGCCGGGAGCCGTCTGTTCGTCGAGCGCTCGATCCACGAGCGGTTCGTCGAAAAGGTGGTCGAGCGGGCGCGGCAGCGCAAGGTCGGCGATCCGTTCCACCCCGAAACGACTCAGGGCCCCCAGGTCGATCGCGATCAGTTCGAGAAGATCATGGGGTACATCGAGCAAGGCAAGGCCGAAGGAGCGGTCTGCCTGACCGGCGGAGAGCGAGTCGGCGACACGGGCTGGTTCGTCGCGCCCACCGTCTTCGACCAGGTGACCGACGGGATGCGGATCGCTCAGGACGAGATCTTCGGTCCGGTGTTGTGCGTGCTGCCGTTCGACGACGTCGACGAGGTGATCGAGCGCGGCAATCGGACGGCGTTCGGACTGGCGGCCGCGGTCTGGACGCGCGACGGAGCTCGGGCTCACCATGTCGCGCATCGGCTGCGAGCCGGCACGGTCTGGATCAACTGCTACGACGTCTTCGACGCCGCGGCTCCGTTCGGCGGCTTCAAGGCGTCGGGCATCGGCCGCGAGCTCGGCGAGGCGGCGCTGAACAACTACACCGAGCACAAGACGGTGANNCCGGCTTGCCGAGCTGTCGGCGGACGACGACCCACTGACCGCAGTGCATCAGCCAATGATCGGCCTGCAACAGGAACATCGCTCCGACCGTCGGCGCATAGTCGATGCCGGTCACGCGATCGAGTTCGGTGGCCGAGACCCATTCGAGGGCGGCGAGCGTCCCCTTGCGCTGCGCCTGGTACTGAGCCATCAGCGTCGCCTTGTCGGCGAAGGCAGCGGGATCGTCGTTGCCGATCGTCCCCTTGTCGTAGCGCGCCGCGAAGCCGGCCGGCAACTCGGGCATCGCGCCGGGGAGCACCTTGGACATCAGCTGGTGCTCGTTGACGATCAGATGACCGACCTGCCAGTTCAGATGATTGCAGGCGGAGTGCGGCCGAAGCATCAGATCGGCGTCGGTCAGATCGGACAGATAGGCCATCGCGATCATGTCGGCGGTGGCGAGCGACGTGCGGATGACATCCTGGGCGTTCATCGGAGAGCGTTCCTCGAAACGGCGTCGGCCGAACGCGGGTCGATCGGAGCCCGACGTTCGGGCGCGACCGTGACCGAACGAGACGTTCGGGCGCCGGATCGCGGATTGTAGTGAGCCGATCCGCGTCGCGGAGCAGGGGGGAGAAAGGTCGCCACGAGTCTCCGTCCGACCCTCACGTCTCGCGGCGATCGTTCCTGCCGTGCATCAGACCGCGTAAGGGAACTCGGGGAGCGTCGCCAGATAGTCAGGCGAGACTCCCTTGAGCCAGACGAAGTGCTCGTCGATCTTCGCCGGCCAGACGGTGCGCGATCCGATCGCGCCGAACACCGCGAAGATCGCCAGGGCGATCAGCCCGCCGATGCCGAGCGTCGGTCCCCAAACCGGCGGCCCGCGATCGACGACACAGGCGCCGAAGAGAGCGGCGGCCGAGGCGAGAATGCCGAGCCAGGCGATCGTCATCACGATCGCGCGCCGCCGGAGTACGCGGCGAGCCATCGGCACGACGAGCGTCGCCTTCTGCTGCAGGATCATCGCCAGGATGATGTAGACCAGAAAGCCCGGCAGGATCGCCAAATAGACCGCCGGGTGATGCCAGGTCATCCGCCGTTTCAGCGTCCGATCGGTCGGCTCGTTCGTGATCGGACAGATCGGCGGAAAGGTCCCGACCTTGCCGACGACCAATCGCTTCCCCTGACGATAGCGCACGATCTCGCCGCTCTTGTCGGCCGGCACGGCAAGCGGAGGGAACGACGCCGGGGCTCGATAGGGATTGTCCGAATCGGTCGGTTCGGCGAACGGATTGCCCGACATCGTCGTCTCCTGCCCAGGACTCGTTTCGGGACCGGGAATCACCGAGGGAGGGCAGGATACGCCCGCCGCCGCGCCGATGCCATCGGCGGTCTTCTCGCCTCGCGGCGTCTCACGAGCGCGACCTTCGACAGCGTCGATGTCGCGAAAGGGCATCATCGGTCGGCGTTCGGCGGCGCGCCGTTCGATCCGGTGTCGAACGCAGGATCGGCCGGATCGTTCGTGCCGCCTCGATTCCGGCGCCGATTCGTCACCCCCTCGGGCCGTTCTTGTCCGGCCGTTTTGCTCTCGGTCCCGAAGCGCAGTAGCGTTCGGATACGGCTTGGCGGAACCGCGGGGCTCGCCTCTGCGACATCCGACGAATCGTGTTCGACGGCGGATTCGCCGCGAATCCCGCCGCATCATCGCCGCGTGCCGAGGTGCAGGATGAAGGGGGTCGTGTTCACCGAGTTTCTCGATCTGGTCGAGAACCGCTTCGGACTCGAAACGGTCGAACGGGTCCTCGACGCCGGACAGACGGCGACGAACGGTGCCTACACGGCCGTCGGCACCTACGACCATCGCGAACTGCTTCGGATGGTCGTGCAGCTGGCGACCGAAACCGGCCTCCCCGTCTCGGCTCTGGTGAAGGCGTTCGGCGGCCACCTGTTCGACGTCTTTCGCGACGGCTACCCCGGGGTGCTCGAGTCGAGTCGCTCGACGTTCGAGTTCCTGCCGTCGGTCGAACAGGCGATCCATGTCGAGATGCGAAAGCTCTATCCCGACGCGGAGCTTCCCGACTTCGAGTACGAGCGATCGGGAGACGACTCGCTGACCGTCGTCTATCGCTCGAGTCGCCCGTTCGCCGATCTGGCCGAAGGGCTGATCGAGGCGTGCATCCGACATTACGGCGACGATCTGCAGGTGGCTCGCGAGGATCTGCCGCCGTTCGACGGCACCTCGGCTCGCTTCACCCTGACCCGTCGCCGCTGAGGTTCCCGTGGACGAGATCGAACTGCTGCAGCGAAAGCTGGATCGGGAACGCCGCGCCCGCAAGGAAGCCGAGTCGCTGCTGGAACAGAAGAGTCGCGAACTCTTCCAGTCGAACGAGCAGCAGAGTCTGCTCGCCGACTGTCTGTTCGAACAGGCGGAGCGGATCCAGTCGATTCTCGACACCGCTCCCGAAGCGATCCTGACGCTCGGTCGCGACGGGACGATCGCTTCGGTCAATCCGGCGGCCGAGCGGATCTTCGGGCGTCCGATCGCGGCGCTCGTCGGCAGCAAGGTCTCGGACCTGATCCCCGAGCTTCAGGCGCCGGACGAGACGCAACGGTTGCAGGCGTTCGTCGCCAAGAACCATCTGGATGCCCGCGAGTCGCGGGCGCGTCATGCCGACGGAACCGAGTTCCCGATCGAACTGATCGCCAGCGAGCTGGCGGACGATTACGGCTACACCTGGATGCTGCGCGACGTGTCGCGTCGCCGGGCCCTCGAAGCGCAGCTGGCGCATGCGCTCAAGATGGAATCGGTCGGTGCGCTCGCCGCCGGCATCGCCCATGAGATCAACACGCCGATCCAGTACGTCGGCGACAACACCCGCTTTCTCGACGACGCCTTCGGCGATCTCGATGCGCTCTTCGAGGCGATCGGCAAGCTGCTGGAGGAATCGTCCGGCGGCCGTGTCTCGGACGATACCCTCGCCGCGGTCCGAAGCGCGGCCGATGCCGCCGATCTCGACTACCTGCGCGACGAGGTGCCTCAGGCGATTCGCCAATCGCTCGAAGGGACCGAACGCGTCGCGAAGATCGTTCGGGCGATGAAGGAGTTCTCGCACCCGGGAGTCGAGGAGAAGACGGCGATCGACCTGAATCGCGCGATCGAGAGTACCGTCACCGTCTCGCGCAACGAATGGAAGTACGTCGCCGAAGTGGCGACCGATCTCGATCCCGACCTGCCGCTCGTCCGCTGCCTGCCCGGCGACCTGAACCAGGCGGTGCTGAACCTGGTCGTCAATGCGGCGCACGCGATCGAGAAGCGTCGCGAAGTCGAACGGAACGTCGACCAGCTGGGACACATCGCCGTTTCGACCCGCCGCGTCGGCGATCAGGTCGAGCTGCGGGTCGCCGACGACGGCACCGGCATTCCGGCCGACGTCCTTCCGCGGATCTTCGACCCGTTCTTCACGACCAAGCCGGTCGGCAAGGGGACCGGCCAGGGACTGGCGATCACCTATTCGGTCGTCGTCGAGAAGCACGGCGGAACGATCGACGTCGAAACCGAATCGGGACGCGGGACCACCTTCATCCTGCGGCTCCCGCTGTAGCCCCGCCGCCGAACTCCCTGCTCCGTACTCCGTTCCGCGATCTGCCACGACCGACAACGCCAACGATCATCGACGCCCCCGAAACGTCGCTCAGGAACCCGCCCGATGAATCCTCGTGTGCTGTTCATCGACGACGAGATCCACGTCCTCGATGCCTATCGTCGCTCGCTGCGCGACTTCCGCTCGACCTGGGAGATGACCTTCGTCGACTGTCCGGTAAAGGCGTGGGAGATGATCCGGACCGAGATGTACGACACGATCGTCACCGACGTCTACATGCCGCGTCTGGGCGGCCTGGAGCTGCTCAAGCGTCTGCGGCGCGAAGAGCGGACCAAGGACATTCCGGTGATCGTCGTGACGGGCGAGGCGGATCGGACGCTGAAGCGACAGGCGCTCGATCTGGACGCCACCGACCTGCTGCCGAAGCCGGTCGACCAGGAAGTGCTCCGCGTTCGACTGCGGAACGCCCTGCGGATGCGGCGCAACGAACTGGAGTTGCGCCGCGAGAAGGAACTGCTGGAACAGCGCGTTCGCGAGCGGACGCTGGAGCTGACCGCATCGCGTCTGGACATCATCTGGCGTCTGGGCAAGGCGGCGGAGTTCCGCGACGAAGAGACGGGCAATCATGTGGTGCGAGTCGCCTGTCATGCGCGTGCCATCGCGGCGCGGATGGGGTGCGATCGGGAGTTCGTCGATGACCTCCTGCTGGCCGCTCCGCTGCACGACATCGGCAAGATCGGGATCCCCGATTCGATCCTGCTGAAGCCGGGACCGCTGGACGACGACGAGCGGCAACAGATGCGCCGTCACTGCGAGATGGGCGCGTCGATCCTGACCGACGACTGTCGCCTGCTGGACGTCGCCTGGCAGCATGCCGCCGGTCCCTTCGGCTCGATGGATCCGTTGCCGCCGAGTCCGGTGCTGAAGATGGCCGCCGCGGTGGCGCTCGGGCATCACGAGCGATGGAACGGTTCGGGCTATCCGTTCGGTCTTTCCGGAACCGACATTCCGCTCGCCGCTCGGATCGTCGCCGTCGCCGACGTCTATGACGCGCTCCGCAGTCGTCGGCCGTACAAGGAACCGTTTCCGGTCGAACAGGCGCTGGCGATCATCGACCGCGGGGCGGGCGAGGACTTCGATCCGGCGGTGGTCGACGCGTTCCTCGCCTGTTTCGGCGAGATCCACGAGACCGAACGCCGCTTCTCGGACGCTTCGGCCACTCATGTTCGCGAGGTGGCTCATGACCAGCCTGCTCTTCGTTGATGACGAATCGAACGTGCTCGACGGACTCCGCCGTCTGTTCCGCTCGGAGCGGAAGGGGTGGGAAATGGCGTTCGCGTCGAGCGGCCACGAGGCGCTCGAACTGCTGCAGCATCGCCGCTTCGACGTCGTCGTCAGCGACATGCGGATGCCCGGCATGGACGGAGCCGAACTGCTGCAGCACGTCGCGACGATCTGTCCCGGAACGGTCCGGATCGTGCTGAGCGGCCAGTCGGAACGGGAGCGGATCGTACGGGCGCTCGCCACGGCTCATCAGTACCTGTCGAAGCCGTGCGATCCCGAGCTGCTGCGACGCACGGTCGCCCAGGCGGTTCGTCTGAGAGACCGCCTGCCGAGCACGCCGCTCAAGCGAGCCGTCTCGACCGTCGTCCGCGTCCCGAGCGCTCCCGAGAGCTATGCCGCGCTCGTCGAACAGTTCGCCTCCGAAACGCCCGACCTGGCGACCGTCGCCGAGATCGTCGCGTCGGATATCGGCATGACGGCCAAGGTGCTGCAGGTCGTCTCGACCAGCTTCTTCGGTCGGCCGCAGCGGGTCCGCAGCGCGGTCCAGGCGGTCGAGATCCTGGGTCTCGAGACGATCGGCGAGATGCTCGGATCGGGGAGCGCGTTCGCCGCGTTCGACGAGTCGTCGGTTCCGGGGATCGACATGTCGGAACGGAACCGCCATGCGATCGAGGTCGCCGAATGTGCGCGGCGGATCGTCTCGGCCGAAACGGAAGATCCCCAGACGCGAGCCGATGCGTACCTGGCCGGCATGCTGCACGACGTCGGACAGATCGTGTTGGCGACTCAGTTCCCCGACGAGTATCAGAAGGCGATCCGCTCGGCCGCCGAGAACCGCATCCCGCTCTGGATGGCCGAGCACGATGCCTTCAACGCGGGGCATGCCGACATCGGCAGTTATCTGATGGGACTCTGGGGGCTCCCCGAACCGATCATCGAAGCGATCTGCCACTTCCGGTCGCCCGAAGCGGTCGGGACCGGCTTCGGACTTCCCCTGCAGGCAGTCCACCGCGCCAACGGCTTCTGGCAATGCCTGATCGAGGTCGGAGACGCCTGAGTCGCGCGAGGCGCTGCGGGACTCGACTGCCTTACGCGGCGTCGAACTCCGCCTGCACGCATCCGCCGACACCGCACCTGCTCGCCGCGAAAGACGCCCTCATGTCCGAACCGCTGCTGACCGAATCGACGGCGTTCCCGCACGCTCCGGAGTCGAACGAATCGGGTCGCACGATTCGCGCACCTGACATCGCCGATCGCCGGACGCGCGAAACGCCTCGCGAACGTCGTTCTTCGGAATCGCGCTCGACGTCGGACGAGCCGCCGGTCTTTACCGAACGGATCCTGCTGGTCGACGACGAACCGCATGTCCTGAAGGGCTATCAGCGTCACCTGAGGAACGTATTCGATCTGGTGCTGGCCGAAGGGGGACCGGCGGCGCTCGCATCGCTCGGCTCGCAAGGGCCGTTCGCCGTCGTCGTCAGCGACATTCGGATGCCCGAGGTGTCGGGGCTGCAGCTGCTGGCTCACGTCCGTCAGCATCATCCGGACACCATCCGGATCGTGCTGACCGGCAACGCCGATCAGAAGACCGCCGTCGACGCGGTCAACGACGGCCGCATCTTCCGCTTTCTGAACAAGCCGTGTTCCCCCGAAACGCTGCGGACCGCGATCGAGGACGGGATCCGACAGCATCGACTGATCCGTGGGGAGCGGGATCTGCTCAGTCGGACGCTCTCGGCAAGCGTCGCGCTGATGACCGAAGTGTTGTCGCTGTCGAGCCCGTTGGCGTTCGGCCGCGCGATGCGGGTCAAGGGAGTCGTGCATCGCCTGTGCGAGGCGCTCGGCGAGAAGTCGGCCTGGGACATCGAGATCGCCGCCATGCTGTCGCAGGTCGGCTGCATCGCGCTCCCCGAGAGCCTGCTGCGCAAGCTGAACGACGGCGTACCGCTCGATCAGGCCGAGGCCGATCTCTGGATCGGCCATCCGAAGGTCGGCGCCGAACTGGTCGGGCGCATCCCGCGTCTGGAAGGCGTCGCGAAGATGATCGCCCATCAGCGGACCCGGTTCGACATTCTGGTCGGCGACGAGCGTCCCGACCTGGACGATCATCAGCGGCGCGGAGCGGCGATCCTGAAGGTCGCGCTCGATCAGGATGCGGTCGCCGTTCGGAGCGGATTCGCCGAAGCGGTGCGGACGATCACCGGCGATCGCTCCGGACGCTACGATCCCGAAGTCGGACGCGCCTTGGCCGCGTTGGTCGGCGAACGGTTCGAGATCCGCGCGATCGACCTCGCCGGCCTCGAAGTCGGCATGGTCCTCGAAGATCACCTGCAGAGCGTCGCGGGCGGGATCCTGGTGCCGAAGGGGCAGGAGGTGACCGCGGCACTGCTGAAGCGACTGAGGAGCTTCGGCGATCCCGACCGGTTCATCCGCCAGCCGTTCCGCGTTCGGGTCCTCGGCGGCGCTCCATCGAGCGCCGCCTGACGCTCCTCGATCGACTCAGCGCCGAACGTCCAGCGCGATGATCTCGGCGTCGTCGCGGATCAGCAGAATGCCGTCGGCGAGCGACGGCGCCTGACGCGTTCCGCCGTGAACGCGGGCTCGACCGAGTTCACGAAACGCTTCTCCCGAAGCGTCGATCAGCACGACATCGCCGTCCATCGTCGTCGCGAAGAGCTTGCCGTCGGCGGCGATCGCGTTCCCCTTGCCGAATCGCTCCTCGCGCCATCGACTCTTGCCGGTCGCCGGATCGATGCAGGTCAGATGCGTCACCGGGCCGGCGCTGCCGACGTTGTCGAAGCCGAACAGCAGCCCGTCGACCAGCAACGGCGTCTGCCACTCGCTCCGCAGCACCGCTCGCGGGCCGAGCGATTCCCAGACCGCTTCGGCCTTCCAGCGATCTCCCGAGGCAGTCAGCGCCAATCGGACCGATCCGTGGTTCTCGCCGGCGGAGATCAGCAGGTCGCCGTCCAGAGCGATCGGCGCGGCGATGTTGCAGTCGTACGGCGTCTCGAAGGGAAACGACCACGCCACGTCGCCGGTCGCCGGATCGATGCCGCTCACCATCCCCGCGCTGAAGACGATCACCTGGTCGGTCGCCGCGTCACCCGAGCCGACCTTGCGGAGCACGGGCGAGGAGTAGCCCGCCCGATCGTCTCCCGCCTTCCAGACCACGTCGCCGTTCGCCGCATCACAGGCGACGACCGTTCCGGAGGGGCCGCCGGCGGTGACGATGACTCGATCGCCGATCACCAGCGGCGACGAGGCCATGCCATAGTCGGCCTCCTTGCCGTCGGTCGCTTCGATCACGTCGCGCCGCCAGAGCTCACGGCCGTCGTCGCTCGACAGAGCGATCAGCTTGCCGTCGCCGGTCTGGACATGGACTCGCCCTCCATCGATCGCCGGCGTCGCTCGCGGTCCGTCCCCCATCTGATTCTCGTAGGCGGGCCCGATCGGCGTCCGCCATCGCGTCGTTCCGTCGGTCAGATCGAGAGCGATCACGAACTGCTCGCGATCGTCCTGAGCGGTCGTGACGACCAGTCGCTCGCGAACGGCGATCCCTGCCATGCCGATGCCCCCCGGAACGCGCCACAGCTCCTTGGGCCCCTCGGCGCTCCACGCATCGGCCAGTCCGGTTTCGGCGCTCGTTCCGTCGCGGTTCGGACCCAGGAATTGCGGCCAATCCTCGGCAGTCACCGGACCGATCGCTCCGAGTCCCAAAGCCAGCGCGACGCATCCTCGCGCAACGCTTCTCGCCACGTTCGCCTCCCCTCGCCGAACGCCGAAATCGGATCGGCCGCACGCCGAGAGCAAATCAGGCCGTCGCATGTCGAAGACTCCGGAAAGGACGAACCGACGAGGTCGAACCGCTCGCCGCCGTTTCGTTCGATCCATTGGAGTGCGGAACGCCCCAGGGGACAACGTCGGTAGGGTAACGGCCGCGTCACCGCCGCCGCTCGGCGCAGGGCCGCATCGTCGCGACCGGATGACTCCCGCGACCTCCGCCTGCCCGGCGGTTGCCCCGCTCCCCAGAACGGGCCGAGGCTGCGAAACTCTCGGTCGTTGCCGCTCGCGCGATCGAGCGATCCGATCACTGTCCGAGTCGGGCGAAACCGATGACCGACTTTCGCTTCCTGCATGTCGCCGACATCCATCTGGACAGTCCGCTCGAAGGGCTCGCCCGCTACGACGAGGCGCCGGTCAAGCGTTTTCGTGAGGCCCCTCGGGCCGCGCTGGTCGCGCTGATCGATCGCGCGATCGAACTGTCGGTCGACTTTCTGCTGATCGCCGGCGATCTCTACGACGGATCGTGGGACGAGAGTCGGACCGGACTGTTTCTGGTCGGCCAGCTCGCGCGACTGCGTGATGCGGGGATCCCGGTCATCGCGATTCGCGGGAACCACGATGCCGAGAATCGGATGACGAATCATGTCCGGTTTCCGGACAACGTCACGCTGCTGTCGTCCGAACGCCCCGAGACGTACGAACTGTCGTCGCTGGGGGTCGCGATCCATGGTCGGAGTTTCGCGCAGCGCGACGTCCGGACGAACCTGGTCCTCGACTATCCGCCCGGGCGGAGCGATCGGTTCGACATCGGCCTGCTGCACACCGCGCTCGAAGGGCGCGAGGGGCACGAGTCGTACGCTCCGTGTTCGATCGACGATCTGCTCCGCTGCGAGTACGACTACTGGGCGCTCGGGCACATCCATCGTCGAGCGATCGTTCGCGAGTCGCCGCCGATCGTCTTTCCGGGGAACCTTCAGGGACGACATGCGCGCGAGACCGGCCCCAAGGGGGCCTACGTGGTGACCGTCGAACGAGGACGTCCGCGGCTGGAGTTCGAGGCGTTCGATGCGGTGCGCTGGGAGCGGATCGAGGTGCCGATCGACGGACTCGAGTCGCTCGATGCGCTCGTCGAACGGTTCCGGGAGCGAGCCGACGAGAGCATCCGTCAGGCGGAAGGGCGTCCGCTTGCGGCCCGCATCGAACTGACGGGAGCGGGACCGCTGCATCGGATCTGGGGAGGAGACCCGCGACGGGGTGCGGACGAGCTGCGAGCGGCGGCGCTGATGACGGGGCACGAAGCGATCTGGCTCGAGAAGATCGTCGCTCGAACCTCCCCGGCACCTCGAAGCACCGGCGCGGTGCGCCACGACGTCGATGCCCCTTCGCCGGTCGACGAACTCGATCGGGTGCTCGCCGAGCTGCTCGGGTCGGACGACGAGCTCCGCCGGTTCATCGCGGGATTCGACGATCTGCGAGCCAAGCTCCCTCGCGAGCTGACGGTCGACGAGGCGGGGCGCGCGTGGGACGCTCCGGAGCGGTGGCGCGAACTGCTCGGCGAGGCGCTTCCGCTGCTGCATGAGCGGATCGGCGGCGGGGAGACGACGCGATGAGGATCGATCGCCTGGACCTGATCGCCTACGGCCCGTTCACCGACGCGCAGCTCGACCTGTCGCGCGGCAGTCATGGACTGCATCTGGTCTTCGGTCCCAACGAAGCGGGG
>DMPQ01000124.1 GCA_003455945.1 Planctomycetaceae bacterium | reverse complement strand
TGGTGAACGACGATCGCACGACGCTCGTCTTCGGACAGCCTCGGCGACGAATCCGCCTGGTCGAACACTCCACCGATCGTCGCGATCCGTCGCGGACCTTCGACTCGACCGGAGCGCTGCACTTGGATCACGAGAACGGAAGCGTCTCGTGGCAACTCGCTTACCTGACCGACCTGTCGATCGATCGAGGCATCGAGCTCGCCGATGCGCCGACGAACGAGGTCGATGCGTCCGAACCGCCGAATCTCGATGCCGTACCGGGCTTCCGCGCGACGCGGATCGTCGATTCGGCCGACTGGATGCCGACCGGCCTCGCCTGGGATCCGCGCGGCCGATTGTTCGTGACATCGCTCGACGGACGCGTCGGGCGNNCGGGCGAGTCGACTTCGATCGATCACCCGATTCGGGTTCGATTCGCGATCTTGGCGAGACGCTTGCGGCTCCGTTCGGACTGTACGCCGGCGATCGCTTTCTGGACGTGATTCACAAGAGCGAGTTGCTTCGGCTTCACGACGACGATGACGACGGCACCATCGATCGGGTACGACGCCTGGCATCGGGCTGGGGACATACCGCCGACTATCACGACTGGGCGGTCGGCCTGCCGCGCGACGAGGAAGGCGCTTACTGGATCGCCCTGCCCTGTCAGCAGGACGAACGTTCGGCGGCAGCGAGTTTCCTGCGAGGCACGGTCGTGCGATTGGTACCGGAATCGAGCGAACCGGAATCGGTCTATCGGATCGATCCGATCAGCGCCGGACATCGTTTTCCGATCGGAATCGTCAGGACGCGATCCGGCCAAGTACTCGTCACCGACAACCAGGGAAACTTCAATCCGTTCAACGAACTGAACCGTGTCGAGCGAGGACTGCGATTCGGATTCCCGAACGCCTGGGAGCGGAAGCAGGGACTCTCCTTTCCCGAGACCCCTCCGTCGATCGCCATTCCTCACCCGTGGACCCGAAGCGTCAACGGCATCGCCGTGCTGGAACGGGACGATGTCGACGACGAGCAGGTCTTCGGTCCGTTCGCGGGAGACGTGATCGGCTGCGAATACGACACGCGGCGACTCGTCCGGATGTCGCTCGACGAGGTCGACGGAACGCTTCAGGGAGCGGTCTATCCGTTCTCGCGCGACGACGAGCGATCGGGAACCCTGCTGCAGGGTCCGCTGACGTGCGGCGTATCGCCGGAGGGAGATCTGGTGATCGGCACGATCCGCGACAGCGGCTGGGGAGGCGCAGGGAACATCGGCGGCCTCGTTCGTCTGTCGTTTCGTCCCGAGTCGCTTCCGACCGGTATCGCGAAGTTACGGGCGACCGCGAGAGGACTTCGCGTCGAGTTCACGCGACCGATCGCTCCGGAGCGTTTGGCAGCGCTCTTCGCCGACTCGCTCCGATCGTTCCGACGGGAATCGACGCCGGCCTACGGCGGCCCCGATCTCGATCAGCGGAGCGAACCGATAGCGGGCATCGAGCCGAGCGACGACGGTCGGTCGGTCGAACTGCGACTCGAACATGCTCCGCGAGCCGGGTTCGTCTATCGGTTGAGTCTCGATGCGAGCGCCATCGACGACCCCCTGTTTCCCGCCGAGGCGTACTACACGATGAATCGGGTTCCGCGCGATTGACGGCGAATGCCGCAATCGACCGCGACCGTCAGCCGTCGCTACCGACGACTCGGTCGACGATCTCCGCATCGAAGTAGTTCACTGCCATGCCGGCGTCGACGACGATCGTTCGAGCGACGATGCCCGACGAGCGCGGGCTGAGCAGAAAGACGGCGACGTCGGCCGCTTCCTGAGTCGAAACGGCTCGACGTCGCGGAATCACCTTTTCGGCGAACAGATAGGCATCGACGTAGCCGGGAATGCCGGCCGAGGCGGAAGTCTTGAGCAACCCGGGACCGACGGCGTTGAACCGGACCTCGGAGAAGGCCGAAAAGCTCTTGGACAGGAAGGCGAGCGACGAGTCGAGCGCCGCCTTGACCGGAGCCATGAAGCCGTAGTTCTCGCTGGCCATCGTCGTCGTCGAGATCGACATCGTGACGACCGACGCCTGGCGATCGAGATAGGGGCGAAAGGCGTTGGCGACCGCGATCAGCGAAAAGCACGAGACGTCGACGGTCCGCAGGAACTGCTTGCGCCCCGTTTCGTGGAACGGCTTCATGCCCCCTTCGTAGTCGGCGAAGGCGATCGAGTGCAGCAGACCGTGGATCACCGGATGACGTTCGCCGATCTCGGCAGCGACTCGCTCGATCTGCGTCTGATCTTCGACGTCACAGACGTGGACCTCGCGATCCCCCATCAGCTTCGTCAGACTCTCGCGCCGCTCCGGACTACGGACGACATGCACGACCGTCGCGCCGCACGCTTCCAGACCGGTCGCGACGTGCCAGGCGACACTCTTGCGGTTCGCGACTCCCAGCACGACGATCGTCTTCCCCTGAAGCTGCAGGTAGTCCATCGTCGATTCCTCGGCACGAATCACTCGAACGCCCGGAGTGGGCGAACGTCAGGAACGAACAGGCGCAAGAACAAGAGTCGCTCAGGTCTCGGAAGGAGCCAGCGCACAACTGAGCTGGACTCGAACGGCCGATGAGGTGCCGACCGAGACCTTGGCCGTGACGAAAAAGGCATTCGCCAGACGCTCCTCCAGATGCGCCTCGATCTCCACCGTTTCGCCGGGACGCACGATCCGCTTGAAGCGAGCGTCCTGAATCCGAGTCAGTACGGGGACGCCGGGCGCATCGCCGACGATCGATGCGAGCAGGACGGCGGCGGCCTGAGCCGCGCATTCGCAGAGGATGACCCCCGGCACGATCGGGTTCCCCGGGTAGTGCCCCTGGACGAAGAACTCGTCCTCGCGAAAGGTGCGTCGACAACGGATCGACGTCTCGTCGCGAGCGACGATCTCGTCGAGCAGCAGCATCGGCGGACGGTGAGGAATCGCGGCGGTGATTTCGGCGAGCGGATCGACGGACATCAGGTCTCCAGCGTTGCGAGGCTCGTTGACGAAGTACGGCGAGGGTCGAGCGCGGCGACGCCTCGTCGATCGCCGCGACTTCCGCACGGATCAGCCGGCCGACAGTTCGTCGACCTTCGGCGTCCCGCGGCGCAGGAGGAGCCCATCGACATCGTTGGCGACGATCACGCCGTAGTTGATCGTCCCGAGCCAGCCCGACATGATGATGCCGCAGCTCCCCGCGTGATAAAGCCCCTCGATCCGTTCGGGGAGCGCACGGCTCACTTCGAGCCCTTCGAACTTGGTTCCGAAACTCGCGCCGCGCTCGTGCCAGGTGTAGTGCTCGAAGGTGAGCGGCGTCGCCGCTTCGGCGAAGTCGATCCGATCGCGACAGTTCGGCACGAACGGCTCCAGGGCCTCGAACGTCGTTTCGACCAGATCTTCCTTCGCCAGGCGATACTCCTCGGCCGGCATCCCGGCCCAATCCTCGTATCGGGCATTGGTGCTCGAGACGATGAAGATCCGGTTCCTCGGATTCGGTCGCGACTCGGGGTAGTAGAACGAGAAGGTCCGACTCGTGATGTCGCGGCCCAGCAGCAGATCAGTCGAGAAGTCGCGTGCGGTCGAACTGAACAGCAGGTCTCCCGTCGAGCGATCGATGTCGTCTCCTTCGCGGAGCGACATGTAGACCTGCGTGCTGGTCGTGTTCAGACGGACGGCGCGAGCCTGTTCGACGAAGTCGCACGGAAAATGCTCCTCGCCCACCATACGGAAGATGGTCGCGTTGAGGTTGGCGTTCGAGACGACGGCCGAAGCTTCGATCCGCCGCCCGCCGACACTCACTCCGACGACTCGTCCCCCTTCGACCAGAATCCGATCGACGCCGCAGTTGATCCTCGCGTCGACGCCGTTCTTCTTCATCTCGTCGTGCATCGAACGGATCAGTCCGTCGGTCCCGCCGCGGAAAGTGAAGACCCCCTTGCTCATGAAGTTCGAGAAGACGATCCCGTAGGTGATCGCCGGGTCTTCGAGGGTCGAGCCGTTGGCGTAGACGATCGGCTCCATCAGCAGGCGGACGACGTCGGTCCGCCCCGGAAAGAACCGCTCGAACAGCTCGCCGGTCGTCTCGCGACGATCGTCGTAGAAGTTCATCCCGCGAGCGACGTCGAAAAAGGCGTCGACCTGCTGCTGCGACACCCCGAACCGCTCGGTCAACAGTCGCGTGAAGTCGCGGCGGTCGTAGGTCGTCGTCAACGAGAACATCGGGTTCTCGAAGCGGACCCCTTCCAGCTGCACGATCTGGTCGGCGATCTCCTGCGACCAGTAGCGCCGACAGCTCTTGACCATCCCGTAAGGAAAGCCGTGCAGCGAGATGTCGAAGATCCGACCCTCGGGACGCTTGAACCAGGTCGCCATGCCGCCGAGCTTGTAGTGCTGCTCGAGCAGCAACACGTCGTAGCCGGAGCGTGCCAGGATGTTGGCGGTCGTCAACCCTCCCAAGCCGCTGCCGATGACGATCACGTCATAACGGGACTTCGCGCCGGCGAGAAAGTCCTTCGGCATCTTGGTTCGCTCCGGAGCAGGATCGGTCGTGAAGGGATCGGTCGGAAAGGGAGAGGGACGAGCTCGCGCCGCGGCGTCAGTTCGCCAGCACGTACCGGTTGGCGATCGTCAGTCCGCTGATGATCGAACCGATGATGCCGACGTACCCCTGATCGGTGCCGCACAGGTACAGGCCTTCGATCGGCGTCCGACCGTCGAGCACCTTTTCCGGCGCGCCATAGACCGCGCCGTTGTCGTGCCAGGTGAACCGTCGGATCGTGTTCGGCGTGAACATGTCCGAATCGACGACGTAGCTCCGGTAGTCCGAAACGAACCGGACGGCCGATTCGGCGGTCCGATCGAACCAGAGCGCCTTCTCGCGGCGATAGTCGGGTTCGTCGAGCCGACGCCAGGCGTCATGGTCGGCCAGCGCCGTGATCCGGATGACGCCGTCGGGGAGATCGCCGTCTTCCGGTGCGTAACGGAAGTTGTTCGGCGAACAGACGACTCCGGTCCGCACGTCGCAGAGCGAATCGGTCGGACGGCGCCAATGGAACTGCGGCGAGTCGTTGAAGAAGACGATGGTCCGATCGTGGCCGATCTCGCGCGGCTGCCGATCGAGCACCGCGATCGTCTCGATGAACGACAGTTGCCCCGGCTCGGGGAGCGGCGTCGCCGAACCGAAGCACATCCGCATCGTCTCGGTCCGACCGGCCGACGAGAGGATGACCTTCCCCTCGATCTCGGTTCCGTCGTCGAGCACGACGCCGACCGCTCGCCCCCCTTCCATTCGGATGCGAGCGACTCCCTTGCGGAGCTTCAGCTCGCCGCCGAGTTCGCGGAAGCGACGGACCAGGTTCTTGAGGATCAGCCGCACTCCCTTGAAGGGTCGCGCGAACCCTTCCAGGTAGATGCTGCGGAACATGATGCAGAACTGCCCGAAGTCCATGTCGTGTTCGCGGGCGTTCCCGTACCACATCAGCGGGCACAGGAGCATCTCGACCAGCAGCGGCTCGGTGAAGATCTCGGACAGGATCGCCCGCGTCGACAGCGAATAGACCTCCTGATCGAGGTCGTCGTAGTCGACGATCCGCCCGAGCAGCGTCTCGAAGGCGTCGACCTGCGTCGGGAAGGACCGAGCGATCTCGGACCGGAGCAGCTCGATGTCGTTGTCGAAGCGGAGCGAGACGCCGGGGAACTCGATGGCGCTCTGGATCTGCTCCGAGAGCGAGAAGTCTTCCCAGCGAAAACGGAGCTGTCGGAGGAGCCTGGCGAGCGGCCCCTTCTTCGTGCCTCGGGGCGTGAAGTTCGTCACCGCATGCAGACCGACGTCGTAGTCGCGCCGGTTCAGGCGATAGAACGAGTTGAGTCCGCCGATCGTCGTGTGACGTTCGAGGACGCAGACCTTGCGGTCGTAGTGGGCGAGCCGGATGCCGGCAGCCAGCCCCGACATGCCGGCGCCGATGATGATCGTGTCGTACATGGATCCGCCGTCAGGGGCCGCGTCTCCACGCGTCAGGCCGAGATGTCCTTCATCAGCGGCGTCAGATACTCCACGGTGCTCGCCATGCTGCCGAGCCGCGGGTAATCCTCTTCGGGAATCTGGACTCGGTACCGCTTCCGCAGTTCCATCACGATGTCCAGGAAGTCCATGCTGTCGAGTTCCAGCTGCTCGCGGAACGCCGTGCCGTCGTCGAGCTGCGAGAGATCGTCGTCCTGAGCGATCCCCTCCAGGATATCCAACACGGCTGCCCTGATCTCGACCGGCGTCATTCGGCCTCTCTCCCAAGCGTTCCGGAAACGTAGCCGGCGACTCGGGGATCGAGTCGCCGGGATCGGCGGTCGAGCTGCTTCGCGACAGGTCCGACGGGACCGGTCGAGGGGTCGGGGCCGTCTGTCGGGCCTACCCGTCGTACCTCGCGATGATGACCACCGAGTTGATGCCCAGCATACCAAACGAATTGTTGAGGATGTAGTCGGGCTTGCCAACCTCCCGAGGGTGATTGAGCACGAGTCCGTCCAGGGCGCACTCGGGATCCAGGTCGTCGACGTTGATCGTCGCGTGGCAGATCCCATCCTCGAACGACGGCAGATTCCCGGCCAGTTCCAGCGCTCCGGCCGCTCCCATCGCATGCCCGATGAAGCTCTTGGTGTTGTTGAACGCCGTTCGGCCGCAGTCGACGAACACCTCGCGCAGCGCCCGACACTCCTGGGCGTCCCCCGACGACGTTCCGGTCGCGTGCGTGCTGACGATCCCGATCCGGTTCGGTTCGAGACCGGCTCGCTTCAGGGCCAACCGCACGCACTCGGCCTGTCGCTCGGGATTCGGCAGGACGAAGTCGGTCGCGTCGGTGTTGATCGCGTACCCGGCCAGCTCTCCCAGAATCCGAGCACCGCGGCGTTTCGCGTCGCTCAAGCGCTCAAGTACGTACAGGCAGCCCCCTTCGGCGACCACGATCCCGTTGCGGGCGGTGTCGAACGGCCGCGACGCCTTGGTCGGATCCTCATGCGTCGCCAACGCTCCCTGGCTGGCGAAGCTCGCGAAGATGCCGAACGTGTGGATGCTCTCCGAGATCCCTCCTGCGATCGCCAGGTCGCAGTCGCCCAGGCGAAGCATCTGAGCTCCCTGGATCAGCCCGGCATTCCCCGCCGCACAAGCGGCGCCGACCGAGTAGTGCGGCCCGGTGATCCCCATGTTCAGGGCGATCTCGCCGGCCGGATTGTTCGCGACGGTGCGCGGATTGTGGTGATGCGACCAGAACTTGGTGTCGTAGTTGAACTGCGACAGCTCGTAGACCTCGTTCTCGGTCTCGACGTTGCCGTGTTCGGTCACGCCGACATAGACGCCGACTCGGGACGGATCCCAGGAAGCGGTGTCGATCCCCGCTTCGCGAACCGCCTGATTCGCGCAGAAGATCCCGATGCTTCCTGCGCGAGTCCCGCGCCGGACATCCTTCCGAGACTGGTACTTCGTCGCCTCGTACCGACAGATTCCCGCCAACGTCTTGCCGACGTAGCGGATCTCGTACGGCGAGACGCCGCTGCGCCCCGCGAGCAGTGCCGCACGATACGTCGGCAGATCGTCCCCGAGCGGCGACGTCATGCCGATGCCGGTCAGCACGATCCGCTGGTCGTCCGGAAGTCGCCGATAGGCCGGAGTTTCGCTCATGGATCAGACCGACTGAAAAAGGGGAAACGACCGAAGCTAGCGAAAGGGGGAGCGGTCCGCAACGGGCGCTCTCGGCTCACCTGCCTCCGAACTCGAAACGCACCGCAGCGACTCCGGACCTCGACGCCTCAGCCTTCCGCGACGATCGGGTGCTCGGCGAGCCAAGCGGCGTAGCGAGCCAGTCCCTCGTCGGTCGACACCCGCGGTTCGAAACCGAAATCGCGTCGAGCCGCGTCGATCGCATAGTAGTGCGAGGTGGCGAGCTGAGCGGCAAGGAAACGGGTCATTCGCGGCTCGTCGGTCCGACCGGCCAGGCGGTACGCCCGTTCGAGAATCGAACCGGCGATCCAGGCGGTCCGATAGCCGATCCTTCGCCGCACCGGCGGCTCGCCGGCGAGCGCCAACAGGCGATCGATCCACTCCCAGCAGTTCACCGGCTCCCCCTGACTCAGAAAATAGGGCTTACCGCCGACCGGACTCCCATCGACCAGCCGCTCCGCTGCCCAGCGATGAGCATCCGCCGCGTTCTCGACAAAGATCGTGTCGACGAGGTTTCGGCCGTTCCCGACGCGGCGCAGCGCCCCCGTGCGAGATCGCTGCACGAGCCGAGGCAAGAGATGCCCGTCG
>DMPQ01000003.1 GCA_003455945.1 Planctomycetaceae bacterium | reverse complement strand
GTCATGGAGTTTCGCTGCGATGGTTATCGCGTGTCACCTCGTGCTGCGATCGGCACGTCGCAGAACGTCAGCGCGGCCAATCCGTTGGCTCCCCACAGCAACCGATCCTGACTCCAATCGCGCTCCTTCAGGTACGTGATCCGCGACGCGGCNNGACGGAGACGCGAGTCGCAGGGTGACGACGTTCCCGGTCGCCTCGCCCGACACCACCTTTCCCGACTCGTCGTCCAGATAGAATTCGCGAGTCAGCTCAGGGCGCCAGACGACCGGCTGGTCGAACTCCAGCGCGATCTCGGTCCGCTCGTCGGTCGAGAAGCGAGCCCGCAACAGATCGGGAGGAGAGATCGACCGAGTCGGCTCGATCCCGTACCGATCGCGTTCGATCATCGGCTGCAACAACCGCGCGAACTCCTGCCAGCCTTCGAGCGGATAGTGACAGCCTCCGGGCGGACGGATACCGAGCGTCGACAGCACCTGCATCCGCGAGAACAATCGCGGCAGCGTGCGCTGGACTTCGCGCAGTCGATCTCCCGATCCCGCTCGCCCTCCCATCGCACAGGCATCGGGCCAGATCTGGAAGAGGTAGTAGTGCCGCAGATTGGGCAGGTCTTCCTTCCATGCGGCCGACAGATCGACGAAGAACGACGCATACGTCTCCCAGCCGTAGCGGCCGGTCGGACCGTCGGCCCCCTGGTCATTCTCTCCCTGATGCCAGATCACGGCGCGAATGCCGTGGGTCAGCCGGGCCTGCCGCAAACGCCAGAGCATCCGTCCGTACATCGTCGCGAGAGCCGTTCGATCGCCGGGCGACGGCAGGTGTTCGTCGATGCGACTTCCGCCGACCGCCGCTTGGATGATGCAGATCGGGACCTCGTGCTCTCGGACCAGTCGTTCGGCGAGCTTCATGCCCCACCAGCCGATCTCCGCCGTCTCGCCCGCCTCGGTCCGTTTCCAGACCGGTCGGCACCAGAGGTTGTGGCGAGCGAGTCCCGCGGCCTGCGCCCGATTCATCCGCTCACTGACCCACGCGTCGCCGTCGCTTCGTCCGGTCGGCCCGCCGTAGCTGCGGATCCACTCGCTCGTTTCCGCCGGTGCCTGCTCGTGCGTGTCGGTCGCCAGCGCGTTCGACTGGCCATCGATCAGAAACGCATCGCCGCAGACGAGATCACCGACTCGGTCGAGCACCTCCGCCTGCTCGCCGATCCTGCGGCCGAACTCGATCCGATACCTGATCAGGCCGGGTTCGAGATCGATCGCGAAGGCGTAGCGTCGGTCGGCCGCAAGCCGCTGCGTCTCGGCGCGATACGGCCGGTCGTCGGCGAACACGCGCAGAAAGACCGCATCGGCATCGCCATCGAGCGAGCCGCGGTAGAACAAGGTCCCTCGATTCCGATCGTCGCGCGCGTAGAACTGCCCCTCTTCAGGTCGTTCGTCGTCGTCGGGGATCCGTTCGATCCACGGATCGTCGTTCGGTTCGGTGACGGCGATCTCGGCCGTNNATTTATCGACGTGAAGCGTGATGCGTAGCGAGCCACTGAACTGGGACCGTTTCAGGATCAGCCGATCGGGCGCGATCTCCTTGATCACCGCCCCTGCCGACACCTCCCACCGATAGTTCGTTCGGTCCGCGTCGGCAGCCTGCAGGGTGGCGAGGTTTTCGAGACGCGGGATGACCTCGATCGCTTCGCGACCGTCCCACGTCGCGGGCGCCTCGAGCGAGACGACCGGTTCGGGGATCGTGTTGCGGATCGCGATCGGAACGTCGACCGTCTTCACTCCGTCCGCGTACACGGCGCGAAAGCGGAGGACACCGTTCGAGTCGGCGCCGACTCGGCCCGCATCGAACCGATACGAGAAGCGGTCGGTGGCGAGCGGAATCTCGTGGTCGTCCGAGACCAGGGACCAGGCGACCTTGTCGGCTCCGCCCGCCTGGGCCGTGAAGATCGCATGCCCTCCTTCGTCGATCGTCGCCTCGACCGGCGACACCGTGAACTCGTTGCCGGGCGGACGCAGCGTTCCGACCAGCCGCTGATCGGGACGCTGGTTCTCGTAGCAGAGTTTCACCCAATCGGCCGATCGCTCGACGTTCGAGATTCGAACTTCGTCCAGATCGCCGTCGAAATCGTAGTTGCCGTACCAGCCGCCGAGCCACATTCGGGCCGGTCGGCGAATGTCCAACGCGCTCCCGCGATCGACCGTCACTCCGTCCGGTTGCCCGTTCAGAAACAGTCGGGATTCGCCTTCGGTGACCACCTGCACGACGTGGACCCATTCGGACATCGGCAGCGGATGCTCTCCTCGGACGGTACCGCTGGAGAAGTAGCCGTCGACGCGCAGATGAGGCGGACTTCGGACCTGAAGCACGGCCTTGCCGCGCGCCTGTTCGTTCCCCCAACCGATCGCCGTCCCGTTGACTCGGCGGGCCCTGAGCCATGTCGAGGTCGTGAACGGACCGACTCCGGTCGGCAGCGTCGTCAGCTGTTCGCCGCAGGCGATCCCGCGGCCGACGTCGAAGCGTCTCGCCAGACCGATCGCGCCGTCGCACGGCGATGTTCCCTTGTCCTCGGGCGATACGCTACCGACCTGATCGCGCGGGTCGCCCGCTGCTTCTGCCAGATGCATGACGACCACGAACCCGTTCGACGCATCGAAGACCGCGGCGCCGTCCGATGCGGCGATCGCATCGGGATTGCCCCAGTGGAGCGCCAGCTCCTGGCGGGAATCGCCGACGATCAGCGGCACGCGCACCCAGATCCAGGCTTGCCCTTGCGAGGCGTCCCACCGTTCGATCTCGTAAGCCAGCGGGACTCCCGCCGCCGAGAACCGAATGTCGGCTCCGTCGGATCGCGCCTGGTCGAAGTCGAACGTCTCGCGGTTCAGACGGACGAGCACGGGAAAGTCCTCGACACGAGCCGTCGCCGGCAGGTCGGCTCCCTGAGGCGTCGTCAGCAGGACGAACGCTCCGTGATGCGCCCAGTCGTCGTACTGAGCGCGAGCCGANNCCGATCCGTTGAAGAGCTGGGCCGTCTTCCCCTTCACGTTGCCGCGAACTGCTGCCGACGAGCGTCGCGACCAGTTCGTCGAGTCGCGCTACCGGAAGTCGTTCGTCGTCGGCAGGCAAGGGGGAGTGAAGTCTGGTCGATCGCTCCGCGGTTGCCCAGCCTCGAGAGAGGGCTGTTGTCGGGGCTTCGGAGAGACCTTGCCGTAGCGATGGGGACCGTGCGGCTCCGTTTCGTCAGGAAACCCTTCATGACCACAGAGTTCACGTTGATCACCGAGGTCACCTCGATCTGGGGCGGGAGTTTCCGAGTGAAGCGCCGTGCTGCCACCGTTAGAATGTCGGCGAAAGCGGTGATCGAGCGGCTTCGCTGAGGGGCGTCGATTTCTTGCCGCCGACGGCGAAGAACGTCGGAACGTTCGATGCCGGCCGTCAGGTCGCGACCGCTCCGCAGGTCCGAAAGGCAAGTCGGATCGAGGTGCTCCGCGCAGCGTCTTCGGCGTGGACCGCCGGCGTTGTGGTCCGGCTCGTTCGTTCGGCAGTTTTTGCGCGAAAGGCCATCGATGTTCGCACGTCGACCGACGCCGCTTCGTTGCGCCGAACTCGCGAGCACTGCCGCGGGCTCGGGGACCGCCGAGCCGCCTCGAGGGCCTTCGTCATCGCGTGCGTGGCTGAGGGGGATGTTCTCGGGGACGATCCGGCGACTGATATGCCTCGCGTGCGTCATCGGTTGTCCGGGTCTGCCTGCGGCGCGCGGTTCCGAACTCGACGCCTGTCCGTCGACCGACGACGGACGCTTCTCTGCGTTCTTCGAAACGACGTTCTGGCCCAAGGTGGCCGAGAGCGAATGTCTGACGTGTCACAAGTCCGGCGGTGAGGCCGAGGACTCGCAGCTCGTGCTGTCGGACCTGAATCGCCTGGCGGTCTCCGAGCGAGCCGACGGGATGCGGGCCAACCGCGATGCGTTTCTGCGTGCCGCGCTGCGCGACGGTGACCAGGGACCGACGTTGCTGCTCAAGGCGACGGGAAAGCTCGAGCATGGAGGGGGCGAGGTACTGGCGGGCGACTCCGCGGCGTTNNGCCGATCCTCCGGGCGACGCGGAGGGGACGCCGTTCTTCGACGGCGTGGCGATGGTGGACGACGTCCGACTGCTGCGACGCGTGACGCTCTCGCTTGCCGGGCGATTGCCGACCGACGCGGAACGGACCGCGGTCCGGGAGCGCGGATCGGAGGGGCTGAGCGAGATCCTGGACGCGTTGATGCGGGAGGAAGCGTTCTACGATCGACTGCGCGAAGCGTTCAACGACCTCTTCCTGACGCAGGGAGTGGACGGAAATCCGGACCAGACGGTGCTGTCGTACGAGCACTTCGAGATGTCTCGGCAGTGGTACCAGCACTACGACCTGAGTCACCTGACCGACGAGCAGGAACGACTTCAGGCCGGCTACAAGCTCGCCCGGGAGTATCGCGCCGCGCTGCTGGACGAACCGATGCGGTTGGTCGACTACATCGTCCGGAACGATCGCCCGTTTACCGAGATCGTGACGGCCGACTACATCCTGGTCTCTCCGTATACCGCGCGCGGCTACGGCATCTTCGACCAGGTGAAGGATCGCTTCGTCGATCCCGACGATCCGTTCGAGTTCCGACCGGTGACGCTCGATGCGCTGCGGGGGCGCAGCGAGCGAGAGAATCAGGAGTCTCTCACCGGACGATATCCGCACGCGGGGTTGCTGAGCACGTTCCAGTACCTGAGCCGCTATCCGACGACCGAAACGAATCGGAACCGACTTCGTGCCCGCATGGTGTATCGGCACTTCCTGGGTGTGGACGTGCTGGAACTGGCGGCTCGTGTTTCCGATGCGGCGGCCGTTACGGCGAGATACCAGAATCCGACGATGGAGGCCTCGGAGTGCGTGGTCTGCCATCGGACGCTCGATCCGCTGGCCGGCCTGTTCCAGGACTATTGGCGTTTCGATCCGAACTTCGCGATCTACGGGCGTCGTCCGGAGGGCTGGTTCGACGACATGTTCGTCGCCGGCTTCGAGGAAGAGACGCTCCCGTCCGACGAACGCTGGCGCGCCTTGCCCTGGCTGGGCGAGCGGATCGCCGAAGACCCGCGTTTCGCCGAGACGATGGTGGGCCATGCCTGGTACCTGTTGAGCGGCCGCCGACCGATGTCGGCTCCAAAGGACCTGAGCGATCCGCTGCATGAGGTCCGGTGGCGCGCCTATCGGGAACAGCAGCAGGAGGTCCGTCGAATCACCGAGCGGTTCGTCGCCTCGAACTACGACTTTCGCGAGGCAATTGCCGGCTGGGTGATGTCGGAGTTCTATCGAGCCGACGGAGCGATGTCGGAGACGGAGGATCCGTCGCGGCTGACCGAGCTCGAGGAGGTCGGCGTCGTGCGGATGTTGTCTCCCGAACAACTCGAACGAAAGGTCGCCGCGATCTTCGGCAGTCAGTGGGGAGGCCTGACCGAACAGACGGCGCTGCTCTACGGCGGGATCGATTCCAAGGAGGTGACCGAGCGGGCGACCGATCCCGGCGGAGCGATGGGAGCGATCCAGCGGATGCTCTCGAACGAGGTCGCCTGTCGAAACGTCGCCCGAGACTTCCTGCGACCGGCTCGGGAACGTCTTCTGTTTCCCGAGATCGAGCCCGATACGTTGCCCGGCGTCTCGGCAGAGGACGACGCGCGGATCCGAGCGGCGATCGTCCATCTGCATCGCCGCATTCTGGGGCGCGAGGACGATGCGAGTTCGCCCGAAGTGCAGCGGACCTTCGGGTTGTTCGGAGGCCTCGTGGCGGAGGCGGCGGCGCGGAAGGGGCTGGAGCCGCGCGAGATCTATCACTGTCGGCCGGATCCCGAGAACACGACGGTCGACGACCCGCACTACACGATTCGAGCGTGGCGAGCCGTGGTGACCTACCTGCTTCGGCAACACGAATTCCTGTACGAGTGACGCGAAGGGAAGCGGGTATGCGACGCGACTTTCTGAAGCGATGCGCCTGGGCCGGTCTGGGGCTGGCACTACCCGCACCGACGACGGCGTCGAGCTTCGCTCGGCAGGGAGCGGAACCACCTCCCTACGACGGACCGTACTATCTGGTGTTCAACGCGTCGGGAGGCTGGGACACGACCTACCTGATGGATCCCAAGGGAGTGGACGGGATCAACCGCCTGTATCAGGAGGGGGACATCCTGACTCATGGCGCGCATCGGTTCGCACCGACGGCGGCGCACAAGCAACAGGGGCTGAGCAACGAGGAGTTCTTCGCCGAGTTCGGCGCCGAGCTGCTGGTGCTCAACGGGCTGGACTACTCGGTCAACAATCACGCGCCAGGCGCGCGGTACATGGCGACCGGCAAGCTCGACAGTCTGGCCTATCCGACGTTCGCGGCACTCGTGGCGGCGTGCCAGGGGCCTGATTGTCCCTTGTCGTTCCTGACGTTCGGCGATTATTCCGCGACCGGGAACCTGATCGCGATGTCTCGGGTCCCGTACTTGCCCTCGCTTCGACGCATCGCCCTCGCCGATGCGATCGAGGGGAACGAGCGATCGCCGTATCACGACGACTTCGCGCTGGAGGCGATCGAGCGGACGTTGCGGGAACGCCGCGAGGAACGGAACGAGCAAGCTCGACTGCCGCGGACCGCACGGGCCGAGAACATGCTCTACGCCGCGCAGGTCAACTCCAAGACCTTGTCGCGCGTGACGCCGCATCTTCCGACGGAAATGCCGCGCGGGCGACTGGCTCAGCAGGTCGAGATCGCGATGGCGTCGTTCAAGGCGGGAGTCGGCGTGTCGGCCAACCTGACGATCGGTCAGTTCGACAGTCATGCGAACAACGACGCCGATCAGATGAAGCTGATTCCGGAGTTCCTGGAGGGGATCGCGTATGCCCTGCACCGGGCCGAGGAGTTGGGGATTCGGGAGCGTCTGGTCGTGATCGCTCAGAGCGAGATGGGACGGACTCCCACGTACAATGCCGGGAACGGCAAGGACCATTGGTCGATCGGTTCGATCGCGATGCTCGGTCCGGGGATCGCAGGGAATCGCGTGATCGGCGCCACGGACCAAGGGCAGTTCGCGGTTCCGCTCGATCCGCGCACGCTTGCCCTTGCGCCCGAGAGCGGGATCCGCGTGCGCCCCGAGCATCTGCATCAGGCACTCCGGCGACTCGCCGGGATCGCCGATCATCCTCACAGTCAGCAGTTTCCGTTGGGAGTCGATCCGGACGAAGAGCTGAGAGGACTGTGGGGCTGAAGCGACGGAGCGGTCGATCGACGCGAAGGTCGATCGGCGCGATGGTCGATCGGCGCGATGGTCGATCGTTGCAGTCCGTCGGCAGCGGCCGCGGTTGTCTTGCCCTATCGCCATCGATCTCGTCGAGGGAACGATCCGCGGTCGACGATCGCGCTCGATCCGGCGACGAATCGAGAGAGGGGTCGAACATCGAGAGGTCGGTTCGAGACTACCTTGGATGCTTCGCGGCAGGGCTCGATGCGAGGCATGACTCGGACGCTCGGCGCCGCTTCGCGATCTCCTTCGCTCGCGCCCGTCCCTTCTTCCGTCCGCTCCCGCCCCCTTTCGCCTGACGAGGACGCTCATGCCCTTGCGCTTGTCGGCCGCCGCGATGATCGTCGCCTGGCTTTCGTCGATTCCGGTCGTCGTGCCCTCGGCAGTGTCGGCTCAGACGCTGCAGCTCGCCGCGACCCGCGACAACTCGATCGTGATGGTCGATGGCGAGTGGCGCGAGAATGCCGGGAGCAGCGGCCGGATCCGCATCAAGGGGAATCAGCATGTCGTCGCGATGAGTTTCGATCTCGCGCCCCTTGCGGGGCGGCGCGTGAAGCGAGCCGAACTCGTCTGTCATGCCGACGCCGAAACGCTGTCGGGCGTGACGATCTCGACGATCGCCGTTCCCTGGGACGAGTCGACTTCGAACGGGCTGACGGCAGGGATCGACGGCGTCGACGGTTGGGGATACGACGGCGCACGCTTTCCGGCGGTCTGCGGAGGCAATGCGTTCACGCTCGTTCACGCCCCTTCGTCGGTGCTCGAGGACGGACGCTATCGCTGGGAGGTCCCCGGCGACATGGTCCACGCGATGGCGATCGGTGCGGCGTACGGACTGGCGATCCATGAACATGACGCCGACTATGGCCGCAATCCGACGATCTTCTCGCGGGAGCAATCGGGCAAGGCGCCGCTGCTGGTCGTCGAGATCGATCCGACCGACGAGCCCGAGCCGACCGTCGCGACGGTGCTGAAGGTCGAACCGATCGATCCGTTCGAGGGGCGGCTCTCGCTGCGAGCTCCCGAGCAAGGCTTCGCCTACGAAGTCCTGATCGACGATCATCCGCTCGGTCGCCACGAACTGCCGTGGGTCGAGCCGGGACGGGTCCAGACCATCCGCCTGCGCGATCTTCCCGAACGCCTGCGGCAGCCCGGCCCTCGGCGGATCACCGTCACGACCCTCGATCGGATCGGTCGCCGCGTTTCGACCAGCGCGCAGGTCGATGCGATCGTCGCGGCGAGTTCCGTCGACTTTCCCGACGTCCCGGCGATGCCGGAGGCCGTGACGCCGCTCCCCGATCTCGCCGTGATCCCGCTCGGGGACAAGTACGATCGGTCGGGAGTTGCAGTCGGCGACCTGCCGCCGGAGCATCGGACGCACAACCGACTGTTCGACGGCCGGACGATCCGCCTGACGGCCGCGGCGGGAGAGGTCGTCGGTTTCCAGACGCTGCTTCGCGGCCAAGGGGACGTCACGGTCGATGTCGCCTGGGACTCGCGGTCGTGGCGAATCGATCGCTTCCTGGCCGTGCATGTTCCGACCGACGAGCGCGAGATCCCCGATCCGTTGATCCCGTTGCCGCGCGAGATCGCGTTGAGTCGGGAGACCGATCGGTCGATCGTCGTCGATCTCTTCGTGCCGTTCGACGCCCCCTCCGGATCTCATGCGGGACGACTGACGGTGTCGGACGGCCGCGTCGTGCCGATCGAACTGACCGTCCTACCGGTCCGCCTGCCGCGTCAGGCCTCGTTCCTGTGCGAGATGAACGGCTACGGCCTGCCTGATCATGTCGACGACTACTACGCGCTGCAGCAGATCGCGTACGACCATCGGGTGCACTGCAACCTGCTGCACTACTCGCACGGCACCGCGGCTCCGGGGGCTCGCAAGAGCAATCTCGACATGCGACTCGCATCGGGGCGCCGCATGGACAATCGGCGCTACGATGCGATCGAGCCGGGGGCGAAGCAGGGTTGGTGGGAGGACTTCGCGGAGGCGTTCGGTCCTTACCTGGACGGATCGTGTTTTCGCGACGGGCACCGCGGCCCGATCGCCGCGCCGGGCTTCTATCTGACGTTTCACGAGAGCTGGCCGCTCAACTGCCGCGCCTACTTCAACGGCGATCCCGACGCCTATCGCGCCTTCGTCGACACTCCCGAGTACGCCGCGACCTATGTCGACATCCTGGCCGACTTCACGCGACTGGCCGAGCAGCGCGGGTGGTCCGAGGCGGGGTTTCAGGTCTACTTCAACAACAAGGGATCGCTCGACGATCCGGCCAAGGCGCCGTGGATCCTGGACGAGCCCGCCGCCTTCTGGGACTATCGCGCGCTGCAGTTCTACGGCGAGCTGACCGATCGAGGGACGCGATCGGCTTCGAGCGTTGCGATCGACTATCGCATCGACATCTCGCGCCCCGAATTCTGCCGAGGACAACTGTCGGGGCGCGGCGACCTATGGGTCGTGTCGTCGTCCGCCTTTCGCGACTACCGGCGTCTGGTGACCGATCGGATGGAGCGAGACGGGCTGAAGGTCTGGGTCTACGGCACGTCGAATCCAGTGGACGAGAGCAATCGCCAGATCCAGGCGTGGGCACTCGATGCGTGGTGCGGCGGCGCGTCGGGCCTCGTCCCCTGGCAGACGATCGACCGGACCGGCCAGGCGATGACTCAGGCCGATCAGCTCGGCCTGTTCATCTTCGACCGGGACTCGGAAGGGCGCACGGTGATCCGACATTCGCTGCGACTCAAGGCGTATCGCGAGGCGCAGCAACTGATCGAGTATCTGATCCTGGTCCGCGAGCGTCACGACTGGCCGCCGAGTCGGATGCGCGCGTTCGTCGCGCAGTACCTGCCGCTCTCGGGCGAGGTGCGAAAGGTCGACGAGGCCGATGCGGGGACCGCCGCCTATGACGACGCCTCGCTGCGCGGCATCGACGAACTGCGGCAGGCCTGCATCGAGCTGCTGCGATAGGACTGCACGGCGCTGCCGGTTGCTGCGACCGCTCGTCGGCGCAACGGTGCGCCGCGAGATCGCTCGCGACATCGCATCGAACGTCGGTAGACCTCGTTCAGCGCTCGGTCGACTCCGGTCCGGGGAGTTCGCGGATCCGCAGGCGTCGGAAGCGAATGGGGGAGCCTTCGCTCTCCAGACAGAGATACCCTTCGGCCGGATCGCAGCCGGTTCCGCCCGAGACTTCTCCGCCGTTGACCCAGAGCCGCACTTCGCCGTCGATCGCGCGAACGTAGTAATGGTTCCACTCGCCGTGCCCCTTGGCGCGATGCTCGCGCGGGAAGCTGCGGCTGCCGTCGGGCGAGAGCGGCGGGAACGGCGTCATGCGGACGCCGACCGGAAAGACGTCGCCGTTGGTGCCGAACCAATCGGTCGCCTGTCCCTGGGACCGCATCAGTTCGGTGTAGCCGTGATCGAGCACCTGCACCTCGATCCCTTGCGGCAACCCCGGCTTTCCGGCTTCGGTCAGACGCCGGATCGATTCGGGAGTCACCCAGACGAAGACGCCGCTGTTGCCGGCCGTCCGTTCGTGCATCCACTCGACCACCAGCTCGAAGTTGCGATAGGTCTTGGCGGTGCGCAGGACACTGACCGGTTGGCCGGTGCAGTGCAGCTGGCCGTCGTGCCAACGCCACGTGTCGGCAGCGCTGTTGACCGGCGCGAAGTCCGCTTCGGTCAATGCTCGCCAACCGGGCTGCGTGTCGTCGATCACCGCACGCGTGTCGGAGTTCTCGTCCGCCGGATTCGCGAAGAGCGGATCGCTCGGCGTCATCCCTTCGCGAAAGCCGACCATTCCGACCGGACCAGGCTGATACTGACCGATGATCGACAGGTCCGAGAGCGGGTCGATCTGCTCTTCGAGTTCCAGGCACCAGTAACAGGCGTTGGCCAGCAGACGCCGGAACGGCTCCACCTTGAACGCATCGCCATGCCCCATGGTGCACGTGAAGATGCGGGCCGCGCGGCCGGCCGATCCGGTGTAGGTCTTGGTCCAGGCGATCGGGAGCGGCGGCTTCTCGGCGTTCGCCGGCGCGTCGGGAGTCCAATCGGTCAACGGCTGACCGAGCAGCAGCGGCTGAGCATCTCCTTCCAGCGACTCGCTGATGCCGTAGACGTCGTCCGGCAACCAGAATCGCTCCGGCACGCCGCGAAGGATCGGATGGCCGGCCTGATCGGGTGCCACTTCGCAGCGAGTGCTTTCGACCAGGTTGACGCCGTAGTGCGATACCCACGTCTCGCCCAGCACCGCGCGCCCCCAGCCTCCCGGCGGATCGCTGCTCGCCGAATCGAAGCGAGCGTAGGGGCTGTCGGTTCGATCGGCATAGCGGAACGGATGCGTCGCGTTGCGCAGCCCGATGATCGGTCGCCCCGATTCCGCGTAGTCGACGATGTGCTTCATCTGCTCGTCGGGCAATTCCCGCCAGCGCAGGAAAGCGACCAGCAGGTCGGCCGAGTCGAGCGTCTCGAGTCCCGGGATGTTGTTGCGGACGCGCGGATCGATCCGACCGTTCGCCGGATCGATGGCGAACAGCACGGTGCAGCGGAATCCTTGCCGCGAGAGAATGCGGGCCATCAGCGGCATCGACAGCTCGGAGCGATACGACTCCTCGGCCGCGATGAAGACGATGTGCTTGCCGAGGCCCGGACCGTCGAGCGGCTCGTAGGTCAGGGTCTGTGCACGGGCCGGCATCGACAGCGACGAGAGCAGCCAAGCCGTCAGCAGGCCGAGGACGATTCGCGCGGATTGAGGCATCGTTCGGTTCCGTTCCGCTTGCGGTAGAGAAGGGGGTGGGAGCGAGGGTGGATCGCCATCGGACCGCATGCCGAAACGGTCCGCAAGCTCTCGGTGACGAAGGGGCGGTGGGGGAGGTTCTAACCACGGAGATCACGGAGGGCACGAAGGAGAGCGCGAAGGCCACCGAAGCGTGATCGGAACGCGCGCGAGCGATACCATGGCTTCGGACAGGGTGGCTGTTTCCGTTTGCCCCATTTCTCCTCGGGGATCCGATCATGCGACGGCGAAGGTTCGAGTCCTGCAGCGGTTCGTTCGTGATCGGGCGCGTCGTCGGCTCGTTCGTCGCCGTGCTTGCCCTCGCGTCGTCGTTCCCGCGGCTGTCGGCTCAGGAAGCGTCATCGATCGAGGAGGTCCGCGAGCGGACGTTGCCCGAAGGAGAGGGGCTCGCGGCCACGTTTGTCGGCGATCGCGAGATCGGAACGCATCGGGACGTGATCTTCGCCGACGACTTCGAAACGGGAGAGCTCGGCGCTGCGTGGGACGAGATCAACGACCGGGGAAAGGCGCTCGCGCTGATCGACGCCTCGAGCGATGTCGCCGCGGATACCCCCGGGCTTCTCGGCCGGCGTTCGCTGCAGGTGACGGCAACGCTCGGGGAGAACACCGGCGGGGGACTGACGAAGTGGTTCGAGTCCTCCGATCGTCTCTTCATCCGCTTCTACACGAAGTTCGACGACGACTGTGACTATGTGCATCACTTCTGCACGCTGCGGGCCAACAAGTCGCTGCGCGGTGGAGAGCGGTGGAGCGGGTTCGGTGGGGCAGGGGAGCGGCCTGAGGGGGACGAACGCTTCTCGACGGCGATCGAGCCGTGGGGGAACTGGGGTGTTTGGCCTCCGCCGGGGCGTTGGAACTTCTACAGCTACTGGCACACGATGTCGGCCAGTCCCGACGGCAAGTACTGGGGGAACGGCTTTCGTCCGGCGGAGCAGGAGGACATACCGCGAGGCCGCTGGATCTGCGTCGAGTTCATGCTGCAACACAACGCGCCCGGCAAGACCGACGGCGAGCAGGCATTCTGGATCGACGGCAAGCTGCAGGGGCACTGGCGCGGCTTCGAATGGCGGACCAGTCCGACGCTGTTCGCGAATGCGTTCACGCTCGAGAGCTACGTGACCGATCGCTGGACCAAGCAGTCGGAGAACATCGTGGTCTTCGACAATGTGGTGATCGCAAGAGAGTACGTCGGCCCGTCCGGAAGCGAGCATCGCCCCAGTTCGCAGCGATAACGAGCAATGCCCTCCAGCCCGCCGCGTCAGCAAGGGGCCCCCGTGCCTTCGCGCTCCTCAGTCCCTCCGTGAGANNTTCGCTTCGGGCTGGTCGGGTCGATCCGAACGCCTCCGCGAGACATCCCCTGCGGCGCCGAAACTAGAATGGGGCCGTTGGTTCCTGCCCTCCAATTCGGAGTCGCTTCGTCTCATGTCCGATCCTTCACGACCCGGCGCCGGTCTGCATCGCGCGCCGGCTCGCATCGTCGGCATCTACATCGCCTTCGGGCTCCTCTGGATCTGGTTGAGCGACTGGGCGATCGTCTGGATGGGGCATACCGATACCGCCGGGTTCCTGGCGATCGCGGCCAAGGGGAGTCTGTTCGTCGGCGTCACGGCGATTCTGCTGTTCTGGCTCATGCGGCGCGAGGTCGCCGGAGCGATTCGACTCGAGAGTCTGCTACGAGGGGTCGTCGAAGGGACGACCGATGCGGTCTTCGTCAAGGATCGGGACGGTCGCTATCTGCTCGCCAACGACGCCGCAGCGCGCGTGATGGGACGGACGACCGACGAGGTGCTCGGCCGACATGATCGCGATCTGTTCGACGCCTCCAGTGCCGAACGGATCGTCGCCAACGACCGCGCGATTCTGGATGAGGGGCGCGGAACGACGTTCGAAGAGACGATTACCGCGTCGTCGATCGGCGAGACGCGTACGTACCTGGCGACGAAGGCCCCCTTTCGCGACTCGGACGGCAGGATCGCCGGCCTGATCGGCATCTCGCGCGACNNATCGAAGTGGCCCTCGGCGAGTCCGATGCACGTCTGCGCGAGGCGCAGCGGATCGCGCGGCTGGGGAGCTGGAGTTGGGAGCCTCGCACCGGGCGAGTGCAATGGACGGCGGCGGAGTACGAACTCTTCGGTATCAGCGACACGAGTGTCGCTCCGAGCTTCGAACG
>DMPQ01000350.1:242-10343 GCA_003455945.1 Planctomycetaceae bacterium | reverse complement strand
GACCGAGGGCGGTCGCACGACGTCAAGGCTCTACGAGGTGGTCGGGTCTTCGGGCCATTTGTGCTTGGGGTAGCGTCCGCGGAGTTCCTTGCGCACGACCGAGTAGGTGTTCTTCCAGAAACTCGCCAAGTCGTCGGTCACCTGNNCCTCCGGCGACCCGAGGCGTCTCGCGCCAGCCGAACAGCTCTTGGATCCTGGCCGCCAGCACCGGTGGACGACCCACCTCGTACGTTACCTTCAGCTTCGCGCCGCTCGGCACCTCGATCCGCTCCGGCGCCTCCGTCTCGATCGCGCGACGCTGGTGATGATCGAGCTCTCCTTCCAGCGCCGCGCGCCAGTTGGCCGACGCAAGCTCCGCGACCGATCGCCGGCCGTACGACAGGTTCTTCAGCACCTGCATCAATCGTTCGTCGCTCCAGTCCGGCAGCTGCAGCTCCGGGCGCCACGCCGCCAGACAGCGGACTCGCGCCAGCCATTGACGCAGTCCCTCGTCCTCCTTCGGCAACGCTCCCTGCCAAGCTCGCCGCGCTCCCTCGGCCAACAACGCGGCCTGAGCCTCGTCCCCCGGCAGCTCGGTCGGTCGTTCGTCGATCACCAGGTCGTCCCAGTACAGGCGACTGCGCGCCTGGACTTCGTTTCGAGTCGGATGCAGAAAGCACTCGGTCCGACGACTCATTCGCCGCGGATCGAGCCACTCGGGCAAGACGCCCGACCCCTGACGCACCAACGCCTCGCTCCCGTNNCCCGCGCCGTCGACATCGATCGCCAACAGCAGCATCGGATCGAGCACCCGGCTCGCCGGCCCGAAGCGGACACCGCGGCCGCCGACCATCAGCCCCTTGTCCGAACCGACGTCGCGGCGCTTCACCAAGCGATCGGGATACGCATCGAGCAGCGCGCGCAAGACCCCTTCATCCGCTTCGTCACCGGTCGCGAATCCCGCCGCCTCCTCCGGCATCTCGCGGTGCACCAGTCGCAGGAGCTGTTCGAAGGCACGACGGACCGGAAAGACTGCGCCGCCGTCCAGACGCCAGGGCCCGTCGATCGGTCTCCCCTCGAGAAACGCCTCGAGCGCCGCCAGTCGATCGAGCACGTCCGAGAACGACCGCTGCAGCGCCGTCGGAACCGCTCCGCGTCGGGGGCCGGATGGCGGCCCCGATCGTGACGGCNNGACGGCTCGCTGCGCCGGAACGGATCGCGCTCCGAGAGCATCGCGGCCAGCAATGCCGCGCGCTCCGGAACGCCTCGGTCGATGCCGGCCAGCAACAGACGAGCGAGTCGCGGCGCGACCGGAAACCGGACCATGACTCGACCGAGCTCGGTCGGATCGCCGAGTTCGTCGAGCGCCCCGAGTCGCTGCAGCAGCCGCTCCGCCGACTGGATCGCTTCGACGTCCGGCGGCTCGAACCAGGGGAATGCCGCCAGGTCGCTCTCACCCCAACAGCGCAGCTGCAGCACCGCTCCCGACAGATCGATCCGCCGCAACTCGGGCGTCTCGCGCTCCGCTCGATGACGATGTGATCCCTCCTCCCACAGACGTCGGCAATGTCCCGGCGCCGTTCGTCCGGCGCGACCGGTTCGCTGTTCGCAAGAGGCCTGCGAGATCGGTTCGATTTCCAGACGGTCGAGGCCGACTTGCGGATCGAATCGCAGTACCCGAGCGACTCCCGAGTCGATGACTCCGGTCACCCCGTCGATCGTCACGCTCGATTCCGCGACGTTCGTGGCGAGCACCACCTTGCGCCGCGGACTCGGTGCCAACACGCGGTCTTGATCCTCAGGCGAAAGATCACCGAAGAGCGGCATGATCGCCAGATCATGCCGTCGAGCGACGTCGCCGAGCAGACGCTCCGCCTGACGGATTTCGCCGACTCCCGGCAGGAAACAGAGGAGGTCTCCCGGCGTCCGCGCCAACATCGGCTCGACCGCTTCGGCGACCAGTTCCGCGCACGGCCGGCGGTCGGCGCGACGCAGGTAGTCGATCGTGACCGGATACTGTCGCCCCTGGCTGACGACGATCGGCGCGTCTCCCAGGTAGCGGGCGATCGGTGCAGGATCGAGCGTCGCGGACATCACGACGAGCTTCAGCTCGGGGCGCGCCTGGCGTAAGCGAGTCGCCATGGCGAGCGCCAGGTCGGTATCCAGATGCCGTTCGTGGAACTCGTCGAAGACGACGGCACCGATGCCGTCGAGCAGCGGGTCGTCCTGAAGTCGGCGGATCAGGATCCCCTCGGTCATGACGACCAGACGAGTCCGACGCGAGGTCGCATCGTCGAAGCGGACGGTGTAGCCGACCTCGTCACCGACACTGCCCCCTCGTTCCGAGGCGATTCGGCGCGCCGCGGAGCGAGCTGCCATGCGGCGCGGTTCGAGAACCAGCACCCCTTCCGACCGCTCGACCGCTTCGTCGAGCAGCGCCGGAGGGATTCGAGTCGTCTTGCCGGCGCCGGGAGGAGCCTGAACGACCACCACTCCGGCGCCGCGAACCGCGTCGATCACTTGGCCGATCACATCATCGATCGGCAGCTCAGGGAGCATCCGTGCCTTCTCCGGTCATCGTTTCCGTACTTGCCGCGCCGCGAGACTACTCGTTCTCGGGCGTCGTTGCAGCGGGCGATGCCGCGGCAGCGGCGCGTCGCTCGCTCGCATTGCGCGGCGTCGGTCTCGGCCGCGCTCGATCAGCGGCGACATCTTCCTCGAGCATCCGGACGGCGGTTTCGAGCTGAGTGTCGATTCCCGCCGGCCAGTCTCCCGGTGCCGGCCAGAGGAGCGCATCGGGGACCGCGCCGTTGAGCTCCATGTCTTCGCCGTCGGTGATCCGATACCAGCCGCGGAACGGCTTGCGAAGCGTTCCGATATCCAGGATCTGCGTTCCTCCGGTACTGATGACTCCGCCGGCCGTCGTCACGCCGACCAATCGCCCGCGTCCGAGCACCTTGATCGCATGCGAGAAGATCTCGGCATTCGAGAAGCTGTTCTGGTTGCAGAGGACGATGATCGGCTTGTTCCAGGTGGCGTAGATCTTGCGGTCCTGCGGATACCCGATCCCGCCGCCTCGCGGGACGGTCATCGCGTGCACCGGTTGAGTCAGCGCAGTGAGCAGATGATCGGCGGTCGAGCCGCCGCCGTTTTCGCGCACGTCGATCACCAACCCCTCCTTGCCGGCGCCGACCGCATACAGCTGTCGTTCGAACTTCAGGAAGCTCGGCTGGTTCATCCCTTGGATATGCAGATATCCCAGACGCCCGCCGGAGAGCTCCTCGACCTTCCGTTCGTTGTCGCGGACCCAGTCGTCGTAGAGCGCCGAGCGGATCGCTCCGTAGGTGGTCGGGCGCAGCTCGACATCGCGCGCCGTTCCGTCGACCGCCGCCACCTTCAGTCGGATCGTGCGATCGAGAGGCCCGTTCAGCAGCGACGTCAGATCCATCGCCGGATCGACGTCGGTGCCGTCGATCGCCAGGATCGTCTCGCCTGCCGCCAGGCGACTTCGCTCCAGATCGGCCGGTCCGCCGATGATGACGTCGCGGATCTTCAGTCCGGGACCGGGATGCGACAGGTCGAAGCGGACTCCCAGATGCGCCGTCGTCTCGGTCCAGCTGCGAGTCGCATCGCCGCGCTCGCCCCCTCGACCTCGACCCCCGATGACCGAGAAGCCGAGATGCGAGCCGTTGAGTTCGCCGAGCATCAGGTTGACGACGACCGCCAGCGCCCGCTCGTCGATCGCTTCGGCCGCCATCGGCTCGTAGCGCCGCCGGACCTCGTCCCAGTTCCGATGATTGAGCGTGCCGTCGTAGAACGTGTCGCGCATCTCGCGCCAGGCGAGCACGAACGCGGTGCGGAACTTCTCGCGGCGGTCATAGTCGTGCCGCGCCGAGAAGCCGTACGACTCGGCCTTCTTCGATCCGGTGTCGAAGTTGGCCGGAGTCCCGCCGACGACCCAGGCGATCCGATTCCCCTTGGGGAGCCAGCGCGGACTGGAGCCGTCGAGCTCGGTCAGCAGCGTCGGTTCGAGCTTTTCATCCGGGCGAATGCCGTACAGACCGGCGCGCCCGTCGATCCGCGCGGTGAACGCCAGCGTCTTTGAATCGGCCGACCAGAAGAGTCGCCCTTCGCTCGAGTTCGGGATCGAGACGGTCCGAATCCGCTCGGCGAGATCATCGAAGTCGATCTTCACCGGCTCGGGACCCTGGTCCGGCTTCGGAGTTTCTCGCGTTTCGGTCGTCGCTGCAGCCGGCGTCTCGGCCGCACCCGCGTTCCCCGGTTCGGCAGCGGCCGGAGCGCCCGCCGGATCGGTCGGAGTCGCAGCACCGGGAGTGACCGCTGGCGCAGCAGGATCGGTTGCCGGCGCCGCGTTCGGTTCGGCGACCGGCGTCGTCGGGGAAGCGGCGCTCGGAGCGCCGGTCCCCGAGGCGGAACCGGCTCCTCGCTCCTTCTCGAACTTCTCGATCGCCGCGCGCAGGCGTCGATCGCGCTCGCCGATCTGATCCTGTTCGCGCGTCAGATAGACGAAGTGGATGTCGGTCTCGTCCGCGTCGCGGCGCCCGGTAAAGGCGATGATGCGCCCGTCGGGGCTCCAGACCGGATTCCCTTCGTTGTCCGGATGGCGCGAGACGTTGAACGGTGGCCGCTCCCCGGCGACGTCGATCAGATGGACATCCCGATTGAAGTCGTCGTCGTCGCGGGCATAGACGATCCAACGGCCGTCCGGAGCCCAGTCGTAGCTCGGCGTATCCCAGCCCTCGAGCAGCGTTCGAGGCGGGGACGAACCGTCGAGCGGATGGAGAACGAGTTGACCGAGCCCCTTGACGTAGGCGAGCGTCTTCCCGTCCGGCGAGAGCTTCAGACTCGACTCGATCGCCGCGTCGTCGGTCAGTCGCTCGAGCGTGAAGTTCGAGTTGAGCCACCAGGGACGGTTCGTGTCGGCTCGCTTCGCCTGCCACAGGTCGCACTGGCCGTCGGTCTCGGCGACGAACACGATCCGATCGCGCTCCTTGGTGAAGAGCGGCTCGGACTCGGGGCCGGCGGTCGACGTGACTCGGATCGGCTCGCGCAGCTCCGTATCCATCACCCACAGATCGCCGCCGGCGACCAGCGCGATCTCGAGCGCGTCGTCGGTGAAGGCAGCGTCGGTCGCTTCCGAGAGGACTCGGCGAACGATCGGATCCTGCGCGGCGTCATCGCGGACGACGATCCGCAATCGCTGCGGCGCGGCCGAAGCATCGGTCAGGTCCAGACGCCAGAGATCGAATCCCTGCCGAAAGACGGCGACCTTGCCGTCCGCCGAAACGGTCGGCTCCCAGATCACTCCCGTCTCGAACTCGGTCAGCTGATGATCGGACCCGTCGGCCAGTTCGCGACGCCACAACTGAAAGACGCCGGATCGCTCGCTGACGTACAGCAGCGACTGGTCGCCGATCCAGAGCGGATCGCGCGCTGCGGCCTCCTCCTGCACCAGCGGCACGTACGGTGCGCCCGAAGCCGGATCGGCGCTCGGATCGAACAGCCAGAGCTGAGCGGCCTGACTGCCGCGATAGCCCTGTCGCCACCATTGAGTCCCTTCGCGCACGAAGGCGATTCGCTTGCCGTCGCGGGCGAGCGATCCCGCCTCGGCCGCCGCGTCGAACAGCAGCGTTTCGGCGCTGCGCGGTCGGGTACCGATCCGGTAGAAGCGATCGGCGTGTCGCCAGAAGTGATCGCGCTGCGCCTGGACCAACAGCTGCTCGCCGTCGGGATACCAGTCGAGCAGCGCGTAGCCTTCGGTGTGGAAGGTCAGCTGCTGCGCTTCGCCTCCCCCTGCCGGCATCAGATGAATCTGATTCGAACCGGTCCGGTCACTGACGAACGCCAGACGGCGCCCGTCCGGCGAGAAGCGAGGCTGGCGATCGATGGACGGATGAAAGGTGAGCTGTCGAGCGCGTCCGCCGGTCGACGCGACGACCCACAAGTCCCCTCGCCACGAAAAGACCAGTCGCGAGCCGTCGGGGCTGAGCGCCGGGGTTTCGGCCAGACGGACCTCGGCGGCCGAGGCGAACGAAAGGAGCGAGACGAGCGACAGGGCCAGCGTCGAGAAGAACGAAAGGCGAACGGAACGAACCATCGGCGACACTCCGGATCCGAGACTTCACGGCGGCGCGTCACGGGGCGGGAACCCGCTCGGCATCCCATCGGTCGCGACCATCGTAGTCGGACGCGGACCGAGGATGAACCCGCGGACCGTTCGGCGTGGCGACGAAACCGAGCCTCGGCCAAGGACCGGCCGGGCCCACGTGGCCCCGGGCTCTCCGAGCCCGAGGTCGGGTGGATGCCGACACGGCTAACGCCGCGAAGCTCGTTCGTCGTGGCGGCGAAACCGAGCCTCGGCCAAGGACCGGCCGGGCCCGCGTGGCCCCGGGCTCTCCGAGCCCGAGGTCGGGTGAATGCCGACACGATTGACGCTGCGAAGCGCGTTCGGCGTGACGACGAAACCATGCCTCGGCCACGGACCGGCCGGGCCCATTCAGCAAGTCGCCTAGAGTTCGACCGTGAAGGTCTGGCGGAGATAGCGGACCAGTCGCTGGGCGATCGAACGATGGCCGGCGTGAATGCGAGCGGTCCCGGTTTCGCCGAGCGCCATGCGATCGTCGGCGCGATCGATCGGACAGGTCACCTCGAAGGTCGAGCGGACCGGGACCGGCTTGCCTTGTGCGTCGTTTTCGACGGCGATCGTCCCTCCGTTCCGGAGATCGAGCGCGGCGGGGACGGTCGTCATCTTGGCTCCGGCGATCCGCGCGACCTTGGTCGGAATCGGGGCGCCGTTCTGATGCGGCAGCAGGAGTTCGACCTGGCGTTGCGGTGAGACGAACTCGAGCTGTTCCTGTTCGACGGCCAGGACCGCTTCCAGCCGACTGGGATCGCCGATCTGACAGACGAGCGTCGCCGGATCGAGCCACGCTCCGAGGTTCCGATCGTCGAGCGGCGAGCCTTGCCAGGTCGGCAATTGGAGTGGATCGTTTCGTTCCCCGATCCGATCGGCCGGAGCGAGCACGACTCCGGAACGTGGAGCGCGGATCACCAGGCGATCGACTTCGGCCAAGAGTCGATCATGATGTTCGCGCATGATCCGCGCCGATTCCTCGAGCGACGGCACCAGATCCCACGCGGTATCGTCGACGCGAGTCCGATCGCGCGTCTGCTGCAGCAGACTCTCGGCCGACTGCCAGCTTCCGTAGGCGGCGTCGAGGTCCTGACGGAGACGATCGTTCTCGAGCCGGAGCAGCGGCGCTCCCGCATCGACTCGGTCCCCTGCCGCGACGAGGATCTCGACGATCCGACCCGGGCTGTCGACGAAGACGGTGGCGGCATCGGCCGAGCGGAGCTGCATGCCGCAGGTCAGGTAGTAGGGGAGCGGCGTCGCGAGCAGTGCGACGAGCGACGCGATGACGAGCGTCGCGCTGGCGAAGGCGCGAAGACGTTTCACCTGAGCCCACCTCCCGGGAGCGAACAGGAACCGGACGAGCGTGACGATCGGCCGGATCGCCAGACCATACAGCCCGGCGATGATCAGCCCTTGGCCGACCACCTTCAGACCGTACGGCTCGAGCAGACCGTACAGAAAGGCCAGGATCGACGCGGTGATCAGCCAGCGATACGCCACCGCGGCGACCGCGTAGAGTCCGAACAGGAAACGGCGCCGCTGAGGCAGGAACGGGTCGGGGGCCTGACGGATTCCCAGAAACGTCGCCAGGAACCATCGCTGCATCACGACCGACGCCTTCTGCCGCAGATTCGGCACTTCGATCAGGTCGGACAGGATGTAGTAGCCGTCGTACTTCATCAGCGGATTGGCGTTGAACAGCAGCGTCGTGACCGAACCGACGAACATCACGTTCAGACAGAGCGTGTTGAGCAGCCCCGGCGTGCTGAACCACCACAGGAACGTACAGATCGACGCCAGGATCAGCTCGACGTACATGCCGGCCGCCGACACCGTGGCGCGTCGCCACTTGCCGGGGATCATCCAGCTGTCGGTGACGTTGCAGTACAGACAGGGCATGAAGAGCAGGAGCATCAGCCCCAGTTCGTGACAGCGGCCGCCGAAGCGACGACAGGCGATCCCGTGTCCGAGCTCGTGGATCACCTTGGTCAGCGAAAGGGTGACGGCCAGCCAGATCCAGTTCGAAGGTCCGAAGAACTCACGGAACTTCGGCAGCTTCTCGGCGACCTGCTCCGCTTCGATCGCCACCAGCGAGAGCGCGGCGAGCATCAGCCCGAGCGCGACGATCGCAGCCGGGATCGTGAAGAGCGGGCCGAAGATCGGCTCGAGTCGCCCGAGCAGGCGATCGGGATCGATCCCGCGGAATCGGAGCGCGAGCAGTCCGGAGAACGCCTTCTTCCAACGCCCGCGTCGGCTCTCGTCGCGCCGCTTCAGCAGCACGCGCCCCTGCCCTCGCGCCTCGGCGACCAGCAGCGACTGGCGGAACATCCGGCCGATGAACTGATGGATCTCGGTCGACGAGATCCGCTGCGGGGCGAAGCGACTTTCGAATCGCCGCCGCAACTGTTCCAGACTCGTGCGTCCGTCCAGCCACGAGAGGAGCGAATACTCCTCTTCCTCGAAGCGGAAGTACCGCAGCGTGAGCGAATCCTTGACGACCCAGTAACGCCGGCCGTGGTAGTGCTGCAGCCGAAAGGCAAGGTCCGAGCGCAGTCTCAGCCGCAAGGGGCGACTCGTGCTCGAAACCAGTCCGGCAGCACTCACCGTTCGGCGTCTCCGGCTTCCGCATCCGTTCCGATCGAAGCTCCCCGAGACGGAGCTCAGAGCTTCCAGAGCAGGAGCATCGCGTAGTTCAGATCGTTCGGCTTCGCTCCGTTGGGAGTGCTGTCGTACAGATCGAGCACGCTGAGCTTCAGGCTGAGGTTCGCTTCCTCGTCGACCAGCAGTTCCCACGAGACGTCGGTGATCAGGCGGAAGTCCTCGAACGCGTCGATCTGCGGGTAGTAGTCGACGATCGCCGTCAGCTTCTGTCGCTTGGTCAGCTGACGCTTGTAGTCGAGGCCGAGCACGAGTTCCGGAGCCCATTCGTCATCCGGTCCGCCGAACTCGCGCGAAGTACCGGCACCGAATCGCCCCTTGAAGGTCGTCACGTCGTCGCGGATGAAGGCGTAGCCGAGACCGGCATTGAGCACCAGTCGCAGGTCGAAGGCCTGGAAGCGATCGAAGATGTAGTCGTTGCGAGCGAAGATCGACCAAGGCGTATCGGCGATGTCCCGCTCGTGACCGAGCTTGAGAATGCCGTTGTTCTTGGTTTCGATTCCCGCGGCCGTCGCCTGGTTGTAGCGGAACCGGACCGAGTTGGTGATCGTCTCGATCTTCTGTTCCAGGTCGAGGCCGCTGGTGATGTTCAGCGTGTCGCTGTTTCCTTCGTTGCCGTTGATGCCGAGCTCGAAACTGATCGACCAAGGCTGACTGATGCCGAACCAGGCGACCGAGTCGGAACTCGGATCCTCCGACATCGGCGTCAGCAGTTCTTCAGGGGCGACTCCGAGCGGCGGCAGATCGAGCGGCAGCGGACCGCGCGGAGCCGGTTCCTCATAGGGAACGTCGACTCCGGGGAGCTGATAGCCCTGTTGGGCGAACGCCGAAGGGGCGAGAACGAGTGCCGTCGACATCGCGACGACCAACCAGCGCAAGACCTTCATGCCGAGTCCTTTCGTGCGCCCCACTTCGGAAACGGCGAAGCCCAACCGGTCGCGGCGGGGCTCGCGTGAGGGGCTTGTAGCAGGGAGCTGGCGGAGCGAGCAAGATCAGCCGCGCACGGCTGCCGGGGGGATCGGAACGGCCGTCTCGTTCGGAAGGCAACCGCTCCGATGTCGGATACGACGCCAGGTGCGCGATGGACTCCCGCTCCCTCCCCGGCAACAATGGTTCTCACCGCGATCCGAACGCATCGCCCGATGACTCTCCCCGAGTCCCGATCATCGCGGTCCCGCCCCCCTGCCGCTCGTTCGTCGAGCCGCTCCCCCCTCCCCTTCCGAGTTCGCCGAGGTCGATCGTCATGACGCGACGTTGCACCGCTCCCGAGTCCGATTCCCGAGGCTGGACGCGCCGCGAATGGCTCGCTC
>DMPQ01000350.1:0-131 GCA_003455945.1 Planctomycetaceae bacterium | reverse complement strand
GAGAGCGGGATCGAGGTGAGCGAGATCTTTGCGCACACCGCGAAGCACGTCGACAAGATGGCGGTCATCCGTTCGATGCATGCCGACGTGCCGAATCACGAACCGTCGCTGCTGCTGATGAACTGCGGCGA
>DMPQ01000028.1 GCA_003455945.1 Planctomycetaceae bacterium | reverse complement strand
CCGTGGCCGAGGCAAGGCTTCGCCTCGACGCCGATCGAGCCGCGAAACGTGAACGGTGTCGGCGTCCACCCGACCTCGGGCTCGGAGAGTCCGGGGCCACGTCGTGCGACCGACCCCAGTCGCACCGTATTGGCGTCGCCTCGTCGTGGCCCCGGCTCGTCCCGNNTCGGAGAGCCCGGGGCCACGTCGAGCGAGAGCGGCACGGGGATCCCTGCGCTGCGCTTCGGGCGGGATGGGTCGGCGACAGGTTCGTGCCGTTGCCGTCCGCTCTCACGGCGGATCGAAACCGCCGGGGTGCCACGGGTGGCAGCGAAGGATGCGGAACATCCCTTTCCAGATCCCTCGCACCACGCCGTACTTCTCGATCGCCTGGCGCGTGTAGTGACTGCAGCTCGGATGGAAGCGGCAGTTGGCTCCGAGCAGCGGACTCAGGAACTTCTGATAGCCGAGGATCATCAGCACGGCGAGCGATGCGAGAGGTCGGCGCCAACCGGGAAGCGCGTTCATGCGTCCCCCTTGGGCCGCGCCCCGCGTCGCTCTTCGGCTCGCCGCACGGCCCGTCGCACCAGCGGCACGAATCCGGCGAAGATCGCGGCCGAGTCGCATCGTGCGTCGCGCTTCGGCTTGACGACCAGGTCATAGCCGATCGGCAATCGCGAGCGCTGCCTCCGAAACGCCTCGCGGATCACCCGCTTCCAGCGATGTCGAACGACCGAGTTGCCGGCCTTTCGCGAAACGACGACTCCCAGTCGGCAGTGGTCGCGACCGTTGGGGAGCGCGAGGACGACGATCCGGTCATCTCCGGCGAAGGCCCCTCGATCGAAGACCGGTCGATAGTCGCGATCGTCGTGCAGCCGCAGCTCGGGCGGATAGCGTTCGCCGAGCGGATCGGAAGAGGAAGTCCCGCCCTGGCTCATCCCCTCGCCCTCGAAACGAAAGCGACGCGTCGCGATGCGAGCGCCGAAAGAAGACCGCCGACCGATCGCGAAGAGACCGGTCGGCGGAACGTGAATGCCGATCGACGGCCGCTCAGGCGAGTTCGTCGCGAACCCGCTCGAGCAGGCGCTTGGTGGCGCGAATGCCGTCGAACTCCGACAGCTTGCTCCCCTCGTATTCGATCCCGACGAAGCCGCGATAGCCGGCCCCCTTCACGATCTCCATCATCTTCTTGTAGTCGGTGTGAATCTCGTTCCCCGACTCGTCGAAGTCATGACTCTTGGCGCTCACCGCCTTGGCGAACGGCATCAGCTCGGTCACTCCCTTGTAGCGGTCGTATTCCTCGTTCGCCGAGACGCGGAAGTTGCCGAAGTCCGGTAGGGTGCCGCAGTTGTCCCGGTCGACGAGCTTCATGACGGCCGAGAGCCAGGCGCCGTTGCTCGAGAGACCGCCGTGGTTCTCGACGATGACGTTNNGCTCGACCTGCTCGTCGTAGTTGCCCCCCGACGACGCATTGACGCGGATCGAATGACAGCCGAGGAACTTCGCCGCTTCGACCCAGCGGTAATGGTTCTCGACCGCGGTCTTGCGAGCCGCTTCGTCGGGATCGCCGAGCGCCCCTTCGCCGTCGATCATGATCAGCAGCGTCTTGACGCCCAGATCCTCGCCGCGGCTCTTCAGCTCACCCAGGTACGCCTCGTCCCGCGCCTTGTCCTTGAAGAACTGGTTGACGTACTCGATCGCCTCGATGCCGAACTCTTCCTTGGCCGTCTTGGCGAAGTCCTTGTTGTCGATCTCGTTGGCGAAGAGCGCCTTGTGGAGCGACCACTGGGCGAGCGAGATGCCGAACCACGGCTCGGCCGCGGTTCGCGCGACGAGCGGGGCTCCGGCCAGAGCGAGCGAGCCGGCGGCGACACCGGCAGCGGTCGCCTTCAGAAAGTCACGGCGGTGAGTGAGGGACATGGGAGGGGATCCTGTGCTGGTCGAACGCTGCGGAACGGCCTCGGTTCTCGGAACGCTCCGCCCTCTCGTCACTTCGCCTCGGAGTCCGATCGATCGGACGGCGAGGACGAAACATCAGCGACCAGTATAGGGAGGGTGCGCGGGGCGAGGCAGAGGGAAGCGAAGGGGAGAGAGCGGCGGCGCGCCAGTGTGGCCGCCGTTCACGTGGGCCCGGCNNCGGAGAGCCCGGGGCCACGTCGGATCGGCGTCGCGCCACCGTGGCCCCGGCTCGTCCCGAGCCGAGGGCGTGCGATGACGACACCGAACGCACCTTCGACGTTTTTCGAGCACCCGGAGTCGCACGGCCGCGCNNTTCGTTCCGACACCGAGCGCGCCGCGAGGCGCGAACGGTATCGGTATCAACCCGACCTCGGGCTAGGAGAGCCCGGGGCCACTCAAGACGGCCCCGCTACCGAGTGACTTGAATCCCTTTTTCTCGAACTCGGTGGACAGGACACTCCGCCGATGAGAAATGACGCCGTGCCTAAAAACCAGGCACGCATCCCGCTGCCACCGACTCGGGCAGCTCTGCCCAAACGAATTGCATGCTTGCAGTGCACGAGCCTAAGTGCAAGCAAAACCACGGGTTGCGCCCCGCCATTTGACAGCATCCGACGATGCATGCGACCGCCGACGAGACGCGACCGGAGAACGGATTCCGGCCCCGCGAGGATGACTCGGGCGGAGCGAGCGAAAGGGTGCCGGGATGTCGAAGGGAAGCCGTCAGATCGAAATGCCGACCGTCTACCTGACCGCCGAGAAGCGTCAGGCCGCTCTGGAGGCCGCTCAGGAGCTCTTCCTGAACTCGCCCGATTGGCTGGTCTTCTTCCGACGGACGCTCGGGATCGACGGGAAGATCCGTCAGCTCTTCCCGACTCAGGAAGAGTTCGTGGCGTTCGAGCGGACGGAGGAGTTCTCGCAGATCCAGCAGATGGTCGCGGCTCTCCGGGCGCTGAAGAAGAACCCGCCGCTCAACGCCGAGCCGACTCGGGTCATCACCGTCCGGCTCCCCAAGAGCGTGCATGAAGCGCTGCGGGCCGAGGCGAACGATCACGACATCAGCATGAACTGGCTCTGCATCGCCAAGCTCCTTCAGGCGTTCCAGGACGACAACCTCCCGACCCCTCCGGGCCAGGTCCGCAAGAAGCCGTTCGGCTCGCCGCAGATCAAGGTCGTCTCGACTCCGACCTCCGGCTCCTCTCCCTATCCGACCACGGCTCCTTCGATCCCGCATCGTGTCGGTACCGTCAGCGGTTCGACGATGACCAGCGGCCCGGTGACGATGCGGATCGACTCGGCGAACCCCGCGATCCCGCGTCCGCATTTCGGGAATCACGACCGCTCGTAGTGCGATGACGTCATGGCGACGTGGGCCCGGCCACTCCGTNNGCCGAGGCAAGGTTTCGTCTCGATACCGAACGAGCTTCGAAGCGTGAACGATGGCGGTATCCACCCGACCTCGGGCTCGGAGAGCCCGGGGCCACATTGGACCGGCGTGGCCCCGGCCTCGTTCCGAGCTGGGGGCGTGCGATGACGACATCGAACGCGCTTTCAACGTCTTTCGAGCACCCGGTATCGCACGGCCGCGCGTCGGGGACGACGCGGGCCCACGCTATGGCCAAGCGGTTCACGTGGGCCCGGCCA
>DMPQ01000241.1:2019-16813 GCA_003455945.1 Planctomycetaceae bacterium | reverse complement strand
AGCCCGAAGCGAAGCGCCGGGATTAGCTCCGTCGAGCCGCGCGGCGGCAGGGATGGCCGGTGGCGCATGGCCGCGCGTCGGGGACGACGCGGGCCCAGGGCAGGTCGACGCGCTCAACCAGCCCGAAGCAAAACGCCGGGATTAGCCTCGTCAGCGACACCGATCGNNCGGGGAGATCGGGGATGACGAGAGTCGGCGGTCGCTTCAGATGCCGGACGCCGGTGATCGCCAGTTCGACCGCGCCGGCCAGACCGTTGCCGATCGCTCGCGACAGCGAGGCGATGAGTCGGTAACGCATGTCCAGACGATTCGCCCAGCGTTCCATCGTCGGACCGATCGGCGAGATCGCATCGAGCTTGCTTCGGACTCCGGTCCGGTGATACTCCTGCAACTGCAGGTACATCAGCAGATTGCCGGGCGACATGTCCGCAAATCGCTCGTCGTAGCCGACCTTGTGCGAGAAGTAGGTCCCCTTGGCCGAGTAGCCGAACTCCGCCGAGATCGTTTCCCCCTGGTGGCGCAGTTGCAGCAGTTCCAGTCGACCGGCGGCGTGGAATCGCTCGGCCAGTTCGTCGAAGAAGCGAAGCATCGACGCGTCATGGCGGATCGATGTCCCCTCGGCCCCCTTCCACCCTCCGTGTTCGATGTCAAGGAACGCGTTCCACGGCTCGCGCCAGCTCGTCTCCGGAAACTCGGTCAGCGCGACGTACTCGACCTCCCCCTGGCGTTCGAGCTTCGAAAACGCCTTCTTCATGTTGCGACGCAGGTTCTTCGGCAGATGCGATTCGTAGTGCTCCCACGAATCGACGACGATCACCTGACCGACTCCCCAGCGCCGTTCGAGTCGATGTCGATAGGCGCGGCGATCGAAGGCGCTCATCACCGCCTGCCACTCGGGATTCTCGGCCGGCACGTCGTCGAACCAGGCGAGCGAGGCGCCGGCGCCGCGCAGACCGTCGACCAACGTATCGGCAAGTCCGTCGAGCGGCACCGCCCGATCGACCAGCAACGTTCCGCCCGGACTCCACGGATGCCAAGGGAGTCGCGCCAGACGAATCGGGCCGCGACGATCGAGCACCATCGGCAGCGCTCCGCACCAGCGCCCCTGCGACTCGATGACGATCGCCCGAAAGCGTTCCGACTGAGTCAGATGGCGGTACCAGACGTCGATGCTTTCGGCGCAGGAAAGGGGCGAGTCGATCGGACTGCGCTCCCACAAGTCGTTCCAGCGATCCGCTTCGCTCGCCAGTTCGGCCAGCGACCCGAGCACTCGATAGGTGAAACGCATGACGCCCCGCTCGTCACTCTCGGTTTTCGACTCGTCGAGCCTGCCGAAACGAATCCGGCAATCCACGCCAAGGCGTCCCGCCTCGGACGCATCGCAAACCTAGTGCGAGTTCGCTCGCTCGGGGCGAGAAAGTCGAGGATCGGTCAGAGCGGGAAGAGTTGCGGAAACGCCACATGAACCGCGACGGCGACGACGAAGCAGGCGACGATCGAACAGAAGAAGATGACCATCGCTGCGGCGAGCGACACGATCGATCCGATCCACGCCAGCGGCCGATTCGTAAAGAACGGTCGATGCGCCTGCAGGACGACCACCAGATAGACGCCGTTGACCAGGACGAAGTGGACCGGCATCGGGACGACATACAGCAACTGGCCCAACGCAGCGGTGACGAGCAGGACATGGCCGGACACGTAGAGGGAATGAACCGTCGTCTCGCCCAACGTCGGTGACGATCCGGCGAGACGCTGCAACAGCGACTGGCCGATCGCGAACGGCATGCAGAAGAAGAGCAGCCCCAGGTAGGTGTACGAGGCGCGGATCGATCGCAGGTAGATCTCGGTCATCGCCGCGGGGAACGGGCGCCCCAGTCGCTCCTCCAACTTCGCGAGTCCCGTCTGTTGCGACGGCTTGTCCGACATCGACTCGGTGCTCTTCGCCATCTGACTCGACATCACCTCACGAAGCGGCGCCTCGAGTCCCCACAGCGCCAACAACTGCAACGTCGAGCCGAGCAGGAAGTAGGTGAACGGATGGACGTAGTCCTTGCGCTTCCCTGCCACGAACTCCGTCGCGACCTTTCCCGGCGCGACGAACATCCTCAGAAAGGTATGCAGCAGGCCTCGTTCGAGATTCAGGAATCGACCCGGCACTTCGCGCATCGTCCGCCAGGCCGACAGCCGCTCGCGCACATGTTCCTGGCCGCAGCGCCCGCAGTAAGGTTCGGTTCGAGAGGCTCCGCATTCCAGGCAGGTCGTCTGCAGCCCGATTCCCCGCTGCCAATCGGGGAATCCCGCGACTGCCGCCTCGACCGCCGTCGGTACCCCTTCGCCCAGACGATCGAGCGAAGGCGCCGACGAGTCGATGGGGGCTCGCTCCGCACGACGCTGCTCGTCGATCGAGGTCGCTCCGAAGTACGAGGAATCGGAGTTCGGCGGATTCATCGCTCACCGGGTTTCGAAGACGGATTCGCTCGACGGACCGGGTCCGTTTCCGAGCGTCGACAGGCGAACAGTGTAGGCAGGAGGGGCCGCTTCTGTCCGCGGCCGGCCGCTCCCTTCGGTCGGACTCGTCGAGTTTTCCGAGCGCTCGTCCCGATGCTCCGCTGTCACTGCCGGCGGCAAGTGGCGATCGACTCGGCGGACGGTTACGATGCGGACCTCGGTGCACCGCGTCCGCCGCAGGACGGCCTCGGCCGTCCCTCGGCCTCGCATCGTGATCGACCCACCTGCCCCGCAACCTTGCTCACCTGGGGAGAATCGCATGAGCGTTCGTTTCGGTCGGCGGACCGCCCTCGCACTGGCGTGTTCCGCGTTCCTTGCCTTCGCCGCTCCCGCGGCCTCGTTCGCACAGGAAGAAAACGCCCCTCCGGAAGGTTTCCGAGCCCTCTTCGACGGCTCGACCCTGAACGGCTGGCGCGGCATGCCGCATTTCGATCCGTACGAACTCGCGGCGATGTCCGACGACGATCGGGCCAAGTTCTTCGCCGAGCAGCAGGCGAGCATCGACGCGCACTGGTCGGTCGACGACGGCGCCATCGTCAACGATGGTGACGGCGCGTACCTGACGACGGTCGAGGAGTTCGGCGATTACGAGCTGATGATCGACTACCGAACCGTCGCGCTGGCCGACAGCGGCATCTACCTGCGCGCGACGCCTCAGGTGCAGATCTGGGACACGACCGAGGCAGGAGGCAAGTGGAGTCTGGATGCCGACAAGGGCTCCGGCGGCCTCTGGAACAACAGTCCTGGTGCTCCGGGCAAGAACCCGTCGGCGCTGATGGATCGACCGTTCGGCGAGTGGAATCGCTTCCGCATTCGCCAGGTCGGCGAACGGACCTCGATCTGGCTCAACGGCACGCAGGTCGTCGACAACGCCCGCATGGAGAACTTCTGGCGCCGCGAATCGCCGATGCTCCGACGCGGTCCGATCCAGCTCCAGACGCACGGCGGCGAGATCCGCTGGAAGAACATCTTCATTCGCGAGATCGGCACCGACGAGGCGAACTCGATCCTCGCGTCGATCGGCAACGACGGTTACGAGTCGGCCTTCAACGGGGTCGACTTCTCGGGTTGGGCCGGGCCGGTCGACAACTACGAGATCGAAGACGGCATCCTCCGCTGCAAGCCGGAAAAGGGAGGGACGATCTACACCGAGAAGGAATACGGCGACTTCCAGGTCCGCTTCGAGTTCAAGCTCCCGCCGGGAGGGAACAACGGCCTCGCGATCCGCTACCCCGGGAGCGNNCCGCGTTACGCCGGTCTCGATCCACGGCAGGTCCACGGCTCGGCCTACGGCATGGCGGCGGCCGCTCGCGGCTACCATCGGCCGACCGGCGAATGGAACATCCAGGAGGTGACGGTGGTCGGCAGCACGATCAAGGTCGAGCTGAACGGCTTCCTGATCCTGAACACCGATCTGTCGAAGGTCACCGAATACCTCGCCGACTCGCCGCACCCGGGCAAGGATCGGACGCGAGGCTACTTCGGTTTCGCCGGTCACTCGGATCCGGTCGAGTTTCGCCACGTGATGATCCGCTCGCTGGATTGAGACGGCGGCGGACCGATGCAGGCCAACGGAACCGAGTTCGGACCGGCTTCGCGAGTCGGTTCGGACTCGGTTTCTTGCTTTGACGAGACGACCGAGACGTCGGTCGTGACGTCGACTCGACAGGATGTCGACGGTCCGCGGCGAGTCGACTTTCGCGCGAACGAGTCGGCTCGGGGGAGTCGATCGAGGAGAACACGATGCCGACGAATCGCCCGCGACTGCTGCTGACCATGGGAGATCCGGCCGGAGTCGGTCCGGAACTCGCCGTCCGTTCCTTGTTCGACGACGCGACGCTGGCGATCGCCGATCCGATCGTCGTCGGCGACCGAGCGACGCTCGAACAGGCGGCGGCTCTTCAGGGCGTGTCGCTCGACCATGTGCCGACCTGGCCGGGCGGCCATCTGACCAACGGTCGGATCGACCGCGGGCCGGCGATCGTCGATCTGTCGAGCGAAGCGCCGGGGCCGTTCCCGCGCGGAAGCATCTCGGCCGCCGGAGGCCGAGCCAGCCATGCGTATCTGATGGCGGCGATCGAAACGTGTCGTCGGCGTTACGCCGAAGGAATCGTCACGGCGCCGATCAACAAGGAGTCGCTCCATCTGGCCGACGTGCCGTATCCGGGGCATACCGAGATCCTGACCGAAGCGACCGGCTGCACCGATTCGGGAATGATGCTCACCTCGCCCGCGATCACCTGCTCGCTCGTGACGACTCACGTCCCGCTGGCGGCGGTTCCGAAGCTGCTGGATGTCGAACGGATCGTCCGACTGATTCGCCTGACCGATCGGGCGATGCGCCGAATCGCCGACAAGCCGCGGCCGCATCTGACGGTGCTCGGCCTGAATCCGCATGCGGGCGAAGGGGGACTGTTCGGCGACGAGGAGATCCGGATCATCCGTCCGGCGATCGAGCGGGCGCGTGCCGAGGGACTCGATCTGGAAGGACCGCTCCCGCCCGACACGGCGTTTCTCCCCAAGATCCGGGCTCGCACCGACGCCTATGTCTGCATGTATCACGATCAGGGGCTGATTCCGCTCAAGGCGCTCGCGTTCGACCAAGGGGTCAACGTCACGCTCGGGCTGCCGATCGTGCGGACGTCGGTCGATCACGGGACCGCCTTCGATATCGCGTGGAGCGGCCAGGTCGACTTCGCCAGCATGCGAGCGGCGATCCGACTTGCGTCCCGGTTGGCGGACGGGCATCGCGAACGCGCGGAATGAGCCCGCTTGCTGCGGCCACCGCTTGTCCCTGATCGCTTCGCGTCGAACAATGCCGAGCGGACGGCACGCTCGTCCGCTACAAGACTTCCTCATGGGCGAACCATGAACGGATCGCTTCGGATCGCGAAATTCGCCGGAATCGGCGTCTACGTCCATTGGTCCTTCCTGCTCCTGATCGGATGGGTCGCCTACCAGCACCTGTCTCAAGGAGAAGGCTGGTTCGCGGCGCTGCGCGGCATTCTCTTCACGCTGGCGATCTTCGGCTGCGTCGTGCTGCACGAATACGGACATGCCCTTGCGGCCCGTCGTTACGGCATCCGGACCCGAGACATCACGCTGCTTCCGATCGGCGGCGTTGCCCGACTCGAGCGGATCCCGACCGATCCGTGGCAGGAGTTCGTCGTTGCCGTCGCCGGTCCTGCGGTCAACGTCGTCATCGCCGCGCTGCTGCTCCCGGTCGTGCTACTGACGATGGTCACCATCGACTCGACTCAGCTCGACCCGCTCCACGGCAACTTCGCGCTGCAGCTGATGCTCGTGAACGTGATGCTGATCGTCTTCAATCTGATCCCCGCCTTTCCGATGGACGGCGGACGGATGCTGCGAGCCGGACTGGCCGCCGTGCTCCCTCACCCCCAAGCGACCCGAGTTGCGGCGAACGTCGGCCAAGGAGTCGCGATCCTGCTCGGTCTGCTCGGCATCGTCACCCAGCAATGGACTCTGCTGCTGATCGCGGCGTTCGTCATCTTCGGAGCCCGCGGGGAACTGCAGGCCTCCGAGGCGCGGGCGACGCTCGGCGGACTCTTCGTCCGCGATGCGATGGCGACCGACTACATCACCTTTCCCCCGCAGGAACCGATCGATCGACTCCTGTTCCAGGCGAGTCGCGGGCTGCAGCGCGACTTTCCGATCGTCCTGTCGGGCGAGGTGATCGGCATGGTCTACTCGAACGACTTGCGACGAGCCGCCGTGTCGCAGGAGATGCTGCGCACCTCGACCGCCGGCGAGTTGATGTCCGACCAGGTTCCGATCGTCTCGGACGACCTGCCGCTCGAAGCGGCGGTCGACAAGATGCAGCAGAGCGGCAGCTCCGCCGTACTCGTCGCCCACGGTTCACGACTGGTCGGACTGCTCACCCATTCGCTGCTCGGCGCGTACCTCGAGTTCCGGCGTTTGCATCCGGGAAATCAGTCATCGCGCGGCTTCGATCGGAGCATCTGAACGCAGTCGACCGACTTTCCCTGTCGTCGTTCGCCGAACAGCTTTCCGGTGCGCAGCATCAGCGACTCGACCTCCTTCTCGACCGTTCGAGGTGCGTCGTAGCGGCGGTGCGCCTCGCGAAATCTCTCGCGACTTTCGATCGCCTGCGGATCGCCGACGATCCTTTCGAGATCGGCGATCACGCGCCGTGGGCTCGGCCTCAGACGCCGCGCCAGACCGTGATGGACCAGTCGGGCCGCATGGTCGAACTGGTCGTAGTCCTGCGGCCAGACGAGCATCGGTCGCCCGGCGCCGATGCACGCATAACCGACTCCCGTTCCGCCGTGCATCACGACCGCGTCGTAGCGTTCGAGGTAGCGGTCGTACGAAACGAACGGCAACTCGCGAAAGTTTCCCTCGGCCCGAACCTCGGTCCGTGTCGCATCGCCCCACGAGAAGTGGAACTCCCAGTCCGGAGCGAGGCGTGCGACACGTCGGAACAGTTCGACCGCTTGCCGCTTGGCCCACGGGACGTGCGTGCCGAGACTGATCAGACAGTGCTGCTTTCCCGAGACGAACTCCGGTTCGCTCCCCGCTCGTCCCGGATCGGCGCTGATCGGCCCGACGAACTCGAACCAATCGGGCCACCCCCGTTCGAACTCGAACTCGCGCATCGCGTAGCCGAGGATCTTCTCGTTCGAGTAGATCAGCTCCCATCCGTCGTCGCGGTACGGGCCCGACTCGATCCCCAGCGACACCAGCGATGATCGAAACGCCCGAGCGACGAATCGCTTGAACCCCGAAACGAATGCCCGGCCCGCCGCGTCGCGCACCCTCCAGAGCGGGCCGTCGTGCGGTCGCCAACCGCCGAGATAGGTCGGCGGTCCGCTGCGCGTCTCGAGGGCACACGGCGTCGGCATGCCGGTCCACCAGGGAATTCCCATGCGGCGCGCCGTCAGGCCGGCGAACGGCACACAGAAATCGGCGATCACCAGATCCGGCGGCGCAGCGGACCAGGTCGCTTCGAGTTCGTCGATCAGCTGCCGCATCAGCGCCAGATTGGCTCGGAACTGATCCAGCATCCGGAGCGGATTCGACCCGACTCGACGGGGCGGGTCGGCGATCGCGCGGATCCGAGCGTCGTTTCCGGGGAGCAGCTCCCGATACGCGATTCCGGCTCGTTCGACCGCTGCGGCTCCGCCCGAGGTCGTGGCGCAGGTGACCTGAACGTCACGGCGAAGCTTCAGGCGCGCAGCGGCTCCGAGCGCCGGAAAGAGATGTCCGGCGAACGGCGGCGCAACGAGTTCAATCCGGAAGGTCGGCCACACGGGCAAGCGTCTCGTGACAGTGACAGGCGATCGGGCGACGACCGTACCGTTCGCTCCACGCCTTCAACCTGACCCGCGTCGCCTGGTAGGCGCGCGCGTCGAACTGAACGCGTCGCGAGACGAACGGCATCGGGCGACCGGCAAGCGTCGACGGCACATCCCAACAGGCATCGACGACATAGAAGATCGCCTCATCGTTCGTCCGCAACAGAAAGCCGACGTGCCCCGCCGCATGCCCGGGAAGATCGACCCACCAGAGACTTCCGTCACCGAAATGGTCTCTCACGCGAAACCCGTCGAGCAAACCGACGCCGGCGACGAACTCCGATTCGTCGATGCGATCGACCCGCTCGGCGAAATCGCTCGGTACCAACTCGCGCACGTAACCCATCATCAGACGACCGAGGCGCCCGCGCCGCTCCGGCGTTTCGTACGCGATCCCGCGCGCCGCGAGCCGGACGTTCGGAAAGCGATCGAGGCCGCCGACGTGGTCGCCATGAAAATGCGAGATCAGGATCGAGCCGATCGAATCGAGCGGCACGCCGGCGCGGCGGAGGACTTCATCCGGCGAGCGCTCCGGACCGATCGTCGTCGGCAACAGCCGACCGAGAATCGACTCGGGAAATCCCCGGATCGCGTCGAGATAGCCCGGTCCGTATCCGGTGTCGATCAGATGGGTGCCGAAGGTCGGGTGTTCGATTCGCACGAAGACCGCATGAAAACGGATCGATCCGCGGTCGGGACGCCCGGCCAGGCGCGCCGACTGGCGACACCATCCCGCCGCGTGAAACGAGACCTGCGTCAGACGTCCGCTCCCCGGAAGCGAATCGTCGGGGGGCTGAGACGTGACGGTGCGATTCGTTCGGTCGAGGTTCGACGCGTGCCGGCTCGGGTGACTCATAGGCGGAAGATCGCTCCTGCCTGCGAGTAACCGGCGCTGGTGCCGAGCAGCAGCAGCGGCATGCCGGGGCGAAGGCGTCCGGCGCGGCGTTCGAGATCGATCATCAGCGGCAGACTCGCCGCCGCCAGGTTGCCGAACTCCGCAGCGCGGTCGACATAGCGATCCGGCGCGACTCGAAGCAGGCGACGGACCGCGGCGACCGCTCGCGGCGAAGCCTGATGCGGAATCACCGTCAGTTCGCTTCTCGCGATTCCCGTCGATCCGATCAGTTCGTCGACCATGCCGGGAAGCGTCTCGAGCGCCACGCGAAAGAGCTTCGGTCCGTCCATGCGAAAACGATACTCCGCATCGGATTCGGGAGTGTAGTCGTACGGCGGGCGCGAGTGCGCTCCTCCTCGCACCTCGCACGTCTCGCGATGTTCGGCCAGCGTCAGATGCCGATAGGTCCAGTCGCCGTCAGGCGCTTGCCTTTCGACGACGACCGCCGCGGCACCATCGCCGATCAGCGCCGCGCTGTCCGGCTGCCGCCAGTCGACTCCGGCGAGCCCCGCTTCCGAACAGACGATCAGCACACGGCGGCGACTCCCTGCCGCGAAGAGCGCGTTGACCACCTCGAGGGCGACCAGAAACCCGAGACAGGTGCTCTGCAGGTCGAAGCACGGAATCCCGGAAACTTCCCCACCGAGCTCGGCACTGACCAGAGCGGCGTTGCAGGGGATCGGCTGATGTCGACAGGTGCTCGCATCGAGAATCAGGTCGAGGTCGGACCAGTCGCAGCCGGCATCGGCCACGGCGGCGCGACAGGCAGCGGCCGCCATCGTCGCCAACGTTTCGGGCAGGACGCATTCGTGACGCGTCACGACCCCCGCATGACGCATCGTCCACCCCGCCTCGACCCCTGCGCGCCGATCCGCTTCGTCCGCCGTCACGATCGCGGCGGGGAGATGGCTTCCGGAGCCGATGATTCGGAAATGCTGTCCGACAGCCATCGATTCAGATGCTCCTCGACGATCGGCGAGACGACGTATCCCAGGTGGCCGATCCCCGGCACGACGACGTCCGGGCGAGGGACGAACCAGCGGGAGAGGAGATCGCGCGATCCGCAGATCGTAAGGGGTGCGAGGGGCGTTCGTCGACCGACTACCGGACCGAGCGCCGCGATCTTCAGGTCGATCGGCGATTCTCCGCGCCCGATGGCTCGTGCTTCGAGTCGATCGATCAGTTCCAGACCGCAACTCAAGGTGACGATCCGCANNTCGGACGAACGACGCAGGGCGAGCCAATGCGGCAGGCAGCGATCGACGAACGCCGTTCGACGAAGAGCCCGATACTGGCCGGCGTTGGCCCGACTGGCCGACACCAACCCCGGCTCCGGGCGGTCGACATCGCCGCGTTCGACGAACGGAAAGTTCCTCGTCACGAGCGACAGTTCGTGCGGTCGATCGCAGGCCGTCGCCATCCGGTCGAGCAGCTCTTGCTGAGCTTCGGTCAGTCGACAGCAACGCGGGTCGCTCAAGCCGCTGACGAACGCCAAACGGATCGGCGCCCGTTCGAAGGTCGACGGCGGTTCGTCCCAAAGCGAGTTCCCGCGGTCGTTCTCCTTGCGCGTCATCGTTCGAGAACCCGGAAGCCGCCCGATCGATCGACTCGAATCGTTCTCGTCCGCCACCGGATCGTCCGGAACAGCTCGGCATGGAGCGACTGGAGCGGCACCATCGCCTCGATCAGCGTCGGCAGCCATAAGCCGAACGGCACCTCGATCAGCCCCAATCGACGCCGGGCGCGCCGCACCAGAAATCGTCTTCCCGCTCCGACCAGCAGCAACAGCGGCACGCCGTACAGCGGTTCGATCAACGCGACGAGCGTTCCCCAGATCAGCAGTGCCGGGAGCCCCAGGTGCCACAGCAGGCGAACGCGACGCACCAACGGCTGATCGCGGAGCAGGATCGAGGCGAAGAGGAGCCAGCGATGCATCAGCCGCAGGTAGCCGGTCCCCGAAACGACCGTCGTACGGATCCGCTGCGATCCGCTCCCCTGCCGGATCGTCGCGCCGCGCTGTCGCAGGAACGACGCCAGTGCATAGTCGTCGCACAACTCGCCGCGGATTTCGGTCAGCGGATTCAGCGACCTCAGTCGATCGGTCCGCATCGCCCAGAACATCCCGTTGATGGTGATCGGTTCGGACCAGGCGAGCGGCGTCAGGTAGGTATCGATCGACGCGTTGTTCACGAACTCGGCAAGACGACGAGACCAGAAGGTGTCGGCAGGAACGTAGGTCGGCAGCCCCGTGTAGAGATCGGCGCCGTCGCTCAGCGCACGTCGCGCCTCGTCGAGTTCCCGATCGTCGATTCGCGTGTCGTCATCGAGCACCGCGACGAACGGCGCTTCGACCGCTTCCGAGCCGACGATCAGCTTCGCGATCTTCGGATTGCCGTGACCGTCGAAAGGTTCGGTCTCGATCAGTCGCACCCGCTCGCCGAACTCCGTCGCCAGTCGCCGCGCGATCTCCAGGCCGACCGCATCGTCACGGTCGACGAGCCAAAGGAAGCGGGCCGACGGTGACGTCTCCAGCACGTTGTCCCGCAGCGCCGACTCCAGATCGGGATCACCCGACAGGATCGGCTGCAGCAGATCGATCCGCAGGTCGCGATCGCCGTCCGACGTCGGAGCGATCGGCGTTCCGTCGGCAATTCGCCGTTCGACGACTCGAATCGCCGTCGCCAGAGTCAGATACCGCCGCACCAGATAAGCGACGGCGGCGATCGCGCCGATCGCCGCGGCGGGGTGCGAGATGATCCAATCCCGCATCGAGTCGACCAGGATCATGTCGATCCTCGCGTCGTCGACGACCGACGAAACCAATCGACCGTCCGGACCAGCCCTTCCTCGAGCGAGATCTGCGGAGGCCCGAACACCTCGCGGGCTCGCGCCACGTCGAACGTCTTTCCCCAGGCAAAGACATGCACGCCGAACCGCGTGATCGGCGGCTCGTGCGATGGCCTGAACAGACGGTAACCGACTTCGAGCAGCGTCGCGGCGAGCATCGCGGTCCGGACCGAAACGCGTCGTCGCGGAAGGGGAATGTCGAGTCGCCGGAAGACCTCGGCCAGAAACGCCTCGATCTCGATCGGCTCGTCGTTCGTCACGTTGAAGGTGCCGCGAATCGTACGATCGACGCAGCAGCGTTCGACGATGTCGACCAGGTTGTCGATGTAGATCAGGTCGCCGACCGCCGGCCGATCGGCTCGAAGCCAAGGGAGTCGTCCGGCCCGAGCCGCATCGAGGATCCGCGGCAACAGGACCGTATCTCCCGGTCCGAAGACGGCACGAGGCCTCAGGATGATCGCGTCGGCAACACGAGTCGTGATCAGTCGCTCGGCTTGCCGCTTCGTTTCGGCATAGCGATTGACGGGATGGCGCGGGAGAGGCGTCGTCTCGGTCAGGCCGTGCTGATGCCCGGCGGCATAGTGCACGCTGGAACTCGACAGGAAGACCAGACGCCGCTGAGGACGTTGTAGCACCCAATCGATGACGCGATCGGTCGCTTCGACGTTGTCGCGTTCGAACTCGCGCCGTGTTCCCCAGGGACTCGATCGAGCCGCACAGTGCACGACGACGTCCGCGTCGGGGAACCGCTCGGCCAGCGAAACGGAGCGATCCGCCAGATCGACTCGCACCAAACGACTGTCGACCGTATCGCGACGCGTCGTCCCGGCGACCGGAAAGCCGAGTTCGCGCAGGCGAGCGACGATCCGTCCGCCGATGAAGCCCGATGCTCCGGTCACCAGCACGCTCGGTAACGATCGGGCGTCGTTCATCGGACTTCGACTCTCCTGCTCAGGCGCGATGTCGATGACCGCGTTTCGGTTCCGACGCACCAAGCGACGATCGGACGATGGCGATCATGGTAGCGACGCCTGGGCGCGGCGTTACGACGAGGCAAGAAAACCGAAAGGGCCGGAACCGACTCCGAGTGTGGGAAAGGAGTCGGTCCGGCCCTGGGCTCGTTATCGGCCCTTGGTTCGTACTCGGATCGCGTCGAAGTTCAGACCTTCCCCGCCTCCGGTACGACGAACGGAGCCCGGTATTCGCGGGTAAGCATCGCATTGCCGGCATCGCTGTCGACGAACGTCTCGGCCACCGGATCGAAAGCCATCACCGGCCCGACCGAAAGCTCGAGCCCTTCCAGTTCGACCTTGTTGGCTCCCAGATGCTCGAGGGTCCGAGCGAAGGTCGCCTGCATGTCGTCCGAAGCGGCGACGGCAGCGATCCGCTCTTCGGCCTCGGCCACCTTCAGCGGCGTGCCGGCGAGACGGTACGAGATGTTCCCCAAATGACAAAGAGCACTCGACTGATGCCCTTCTTCGATGTCGGCGTTCAGGTCGGCGATCGAACGACTGCGGACCGCCGTCAGGAAGTTGCCGAAGTGATCTTCGCCGCCGCGGAAGTCCTTGATCTTGTTTCCGTCCTTGTCGAACGCCGTCGCCGACTCGTAGCTCGGGATCACCAGATAGCCGTCGCTCCCTTCGAAGATGACGCCGACCTTGGCCCCCTTGAGCTCGGGCGTTTCGAGGCCGCGCACCTCGAACGTCAACGTCTTGTCGCCGAAGTTGTGGACGACGACCTGCGTATTGGCGGTATCGCCGGCATCGACGTAACCGAAGCGCCCGCCGTAGCTGAAGATCGAATCCGACAGGCGATCGACACCGAGCCCCCAGCGGCCGATGTCCATCTGGTGGATCCCCTGATTCCCCAGGTCGCCGTTGCCGTACGGCCACTGCCAGTGCCAGTCGTAATGGAACTGCTTGCGGGTGACCGAAGCCATCGGAGCCGGGCCGAGCCAGAGGTCGTAGTCGACCGAGCTGGGGACCGGATAGTCACCACGTTCGCCGATACTGCCGCGACGCTTGTAGCAGAGACCGCGCGCGAGCTTCACGTCACCGATTCCGCCGTCTCGCAGAAAGGCGATCGCTTCCTGCAAGCCGGTGCTCGATCGACATTGCGTTCCGGTCTGACAGATCCGCTCGTACTTGCGAGCCGCTTCGACGATCCGGCGCCCTTCGCTGACGTTGTGACTGACCGGCTTCTCGACGTAGACATCCTTGCCGGCCTGAATCGACCAGATCGCACCGAGCGCGTGCCAGTGGTTCGGCGTCGCGATCGAGGTGATGTGCACCTCGTTGTCTTCGAGCATCTCGCGCAGATCGGTCGTGAACTTCGGCCGGACGCCGTTCTGTCGCTTCTCGACCTCCTCGACTCGAATCGCACCGACTTCACGATCGGCGTCGACGATCCAGGTGACCTGCGTATCGTTTCGACCGGCAAAGGCACCGATATGCGAATTGCCTCGCCCCTTCACTCCGATCACCGCGACATTCAGTCGCTCGTTCGGCGACTTGCTTCCCGGACGATTGCTGCCCATGAGAGGCGAAGCGGAACCGGCCACCGCGGCGGCAGTCGCTGCCGCGAACATCGAGTCTTCGAGAAACTGACGACGAGTTCGACGAGCCATGCGCGGACTCCTTGTCTTCCGGTTCCGAAGCGGGCGGGATCGAACCGAGCGGCTCGCTGACCGGAAAGAGCGGTCGAGATCCGACGAGTTCGACGGCAAAAAGGCGGACCTCCGACTCCGAAAGCGAACGACGGAGATCGGACCGCCACCGGAGGTTCGCAACGGGAGATTCCCTTCCCGAAAGCCCCTCGGCAGCCCTCGGATTGTACCCGAGTCAAGTGGCCGATCGATAGCGCACCGGCGATTTCCCCCCGATTCTCTCCAGGGCACCGGCCGGTTCGACGCCCTTCGCAAGGCGACCGGTGTTGAGCGAATCGAGAGGGCCCGGCCCTTGCGTGGCCTCCGGCTCGTCCCGAGTCGTTAATGTGGGCCCGGCCACTCCGTGGCCGAGGCGCGGTTTCGTGGCATCGAGTCCCGACAGGGACGGCCGACACTAGCCCACCGATTTATCGGTGGGTCAACGACCTCCTGGTAGACGAAGCGGAGAGTCCCGTCAGGGACGAAAGAACGAGTCGTGTGAACTGGCCGGCCGACCGTGACGTGGTGCCGTTCTGTCGTCCCTGACGGGACTTCGGA
>DMPQ01000241.1:0-1974 GCA_003455945.1 Planctomycetaceae bacterium | reverse complement strand
GGCCCACGCCGGGGCGACGCGTTCATGGCTTCGCCCCCGATCGGCGCATCCGACTACGCGTCGAACTCCAGCTCGACGATCCCCCACTGCCCTTCGTTCTCGTCGACGCCGATTCGCAGCGCCGACGGTCGAGCCGCTCCGCGTTCCGCGAGCTTTTCGAGCAGCCGCTCGGCGAGCCACCCTGCGATCAGCTCGGCGGTCGTGTTCGCGACCGGCAGGATCACCGCGTCTTCCGACGGAAAGACCCAGCGTCGTTCGCGAAAGGTCGCCGTCACTTCGCGCCCGTCGTCGACGACGCGGATCTCGGGATGGTCGGCCGGAAGCAGGACGTGATGATCGAGCTGACGAGTCAGCTCCAGCAGCGCATCGCGAAGCAGAATGAAGTCGATGACGTAGCGGTTCTCGTCCAGCGGCCCCGCAATTTCGCAGCGGACCCGATAGTTGTGGCCATGGATCCGCTCGCAGACATCGCCGGCAAAGGTGATGAAGTGCGCCGCGCTGAAGATCAGCTGTTCCTTTTCCAGCGAGACCCACCAGCGCTGACGCCGCGCGACAGCCAGAGTCGCCTCGGTTCGCGAAGGAGCGTTTTCGGAATCGGCCGAGCCGCTGCGAAGGTCGGTCATCGTCGTTCCCAAGGAGTCAGCGGAAGGACGCCGGAGAGCCAACCGGCCATCAGAGTCGCGCAGACCAGATCGGCCGTCGTTCCCGGATTGCGGCGGTGGCCGTCGCTTCGCAGCCAGAATANNACGCCGCCTCGCGATGCCACGCATCCGACCCGAACTCGCCCGCATCGACGACTCGAAGCGCACGAGTCGACGCTTCGATCGCCGTCGCGCGACCGCATTTTCGCTCGATCAGGCTGTCGGGCCAAGCGGCCAGCAGGCGGACATGCGTCTCGATGATCGCGCTCTGCAAGGCGCCTTGGGCCGCGAACGCTTCGATCATCATCGGCAGTGCCGTGTCGAACAGCCCCGCGAACCGGTCGGCATATTGGCGAGCGATCGAGTCCCGTTCCGCGGCGGCCGACATCGCGACGAGCAGATCGTCGGGTGGAGCCTGACGGACGTCGTGTTCCGGCGCATCGCCGAGTCCCCCCGGCATCGCCGCAACGATCGCCGCATAGACGTCGGTCGCATCGCTCGGCGTCAGCGTCGCGAGCACGCGTTCCACCGCGGCACGCACCGGCATCTCGGGAAAGCGGTCGGCCCCTGCCGCCAGCGGCGCCAGCAGCAGGAGCATGCCGAGGTTGGTGTTGGAACGGACCAGACGCCGCGTCGCTTCGACTCCCGCTCGTACCGCCGCGCCGATCCCTTCGGTCGCCGCGCGATCGATCGCCGGAGCGATTCCCCAGGCGCTCAGCAGGAAGTCGCCGAAACCGACATCCTCGAAGTCGGCTCCGCGATGCACGTTCCCCGGCTTCGGCGCCGTCGCCTCGAGCAGGCACGCAAGCGACGCGAGCGAACCGGTCGAGCGGCCGAGCAACGAGTCACCGAAAGGGCGAGACGGCGTCATCGCGCGGTCGTCCGATCGAAGAACTGCTCGACGATCGCGTGCACTTCGGTCGCCCCTTCGAGCACGACATAGTGTCCGACATCGTTCAGCCGATGCACCTCGGCCGACGGCCAGACATCGACGAACCGCTTCAGACAGCGCGGGTCGAAACACCAATCGCGCATTCCCCAGATCAGCGCGATCGGCAGCTTCCCGAGGCTCGGCAGCCCCTGTTCGATGTCGGCGAGCGTCTGCCAGGTCGGATGCGACGGCGAGAGCGGAATGTCGCGGACGAAGGCGAGCTGTCCGATGCGGCGCGCCGGCGAGTCGTAGGGAGTCAGCAGTCCGCGCCGCTCGTCCGCCGTCAGTCCGTCGCGCCGCGCGACCGCCATGCGAAGCGCCGCGAGCGAAAAGGCGTTCGCTCCGAGCAGCGCCGCAGGACCGAAGACCGGCCAGCGGCAGACTCGGATCCGAAACGGAATG
>DMPQ01000044.1:1742-10601 GCA_003455945.1 Planctomycetaceae bacterium | reverse complement strand
CTCCGCGCCTCCCAGCCCGACGCGTCAGCGAGGGGTCACTCCGTGTCTCACTCCGCGCCTCTCCCCGTGTCTCCCCAGCCCGCAGCGCCAAGCGCAGGGGTTCTCCGTGCCCTCGGGGCGAAAAACGCTGCGACCGAGGGCGGTCGCACGACGGCGAGCGCGACCACGACGAACGTAGCGACGGCGAATGTCTCAGGACAAGAAACGACCGAGCCCCGCGAGGCGTCGGCCTTCGCGGGGCTCGTGGAGTCGTGTTCGTCAGATCGCGATGGCGATGACGATCAGTTGCCGGTCGGAGGCGAGATCAGCGGACCGCCGCCGCCGAGACCACCCTTGAGCTCCGACGGAGCCTGACGCTTCGGCTGAGTCGCCTCGTGCGCCTGCTCCTCGGCCTCGTTCCAGTCGACTCGCTTGCGCGAGAGGCCGATCTTCCGCTCTTCGGTGTCGACCCGCAGGATCTTCACCTCGAGCTCGTCGCCGACCTTCACCACCTGCTCGGGATCTTCGACCTTCTGGTCCGAGAGTTCCGAGATGTGCAGAAGTCCTTCGAGGCCGTCTTCGAGACCGACGAAGACGCCGAAGTTGGTGATCTTCGTGACCTTCCCCTTCACGATCTGTCCCGGCTGATACTTGTTCGGGATGTCGTGCGACCACGGATCGTCGCCGAGCTGCTTGAGACCGAGCGCGATGCGGCGCCGCTCGCGGTCGACCTGCAGCACGCGGCACTCGATCTGCTGTCCCTTCTCGAGCATCTCGCTGGGATGGCTGATCTTACGGGTCCACGACATGTCCGACACGTGGAGCAGGCCGTCGATCCCCTCTTCCAGCTCGACGAACGCGCCGTAGTTGGTGAGGTTGCGGACCTTTCCCTTGACCACGCCGTCGACCGGGTACTTCTCCTGGACCTTGTCCCAAGGATTCTCCTGGCACTGCTTCATGCCGAGCGACATCTGCTCGCCCTTGCGATCGACTCCCAGGACCGCGACATCGATGACGTCGCCGATCTTGACGAGCTCGCTCGGGTGATTGACTCGCTGCGTCCAGCTCATCTCGCTGATGTGCACGAGCCCTTCGATTCCCTCTTCGAGCTTCACGAAGGCGCCGTAGCTCATCACGTTGACGACTTCGCCCTTGTGATGCGTGCCGACCGGGTACTTCTCTTCGACCTTGTCCCACGGGTTCGGCAGCATCTGCTTCATGCCGAGGGCGATCTTCTGCTTCTCGCGGTCGATGTGCAGGATCATCACCTCGATCTCCTGATCGATGGCGACCATCTCGGACGGGTGACCGATCCGAGTGTGAGCCATATCGGTGATGTGCAGCAGGCCGTCGATGCCGCCGAGATCGACGAACGCGCCGAAGTCGGCGATGTTCTTGACGACGCCCGAGCGGACCTGGCCGACCTCGAGCTCCTTCAGCAGCGTCTCGCGAACGATCTCGCGTTCCTTCTCGATCAGCGAGCGGCGGCTGACGACGATGTTTCGACGCGTGTGATCGATCTTCAGGATCTCGCACTGGACGACGCGACCGATATAGTCGCCGATGTCGCCGGGGCGGCGGATGTCGACCTGGCTCGCCGGCAGGAAGACCGGGACGCCGATATCGACCAGCAGACCACCCTTGATCTTGCGAGTCACCTTGCCTGTGACGACGTCCCCTTCCTGGACGTTCTTCATCAGGTCTTCCCACAGGCGGATGTTGTCCGCCTTGCGCTTGCTCAGCACGATCAGGCCGTGAGGATCGTCGGCGGCGCCGAACTCGTCCTCGAGGTCCTCGATCATGACGTGGACCTTGTCGCCCACCTTCGGTCGAGTGGCCAATCCGTCCCATTCGGACAACGGGATCGAGCCTTCGCTCTTGAAGCCGACGTCGACCAGGACCATCTCGTCCTCGATGCGGACGATCCGTCCCTCGACGATCTTGTTGATGTCGAACTCGGCTTCCTCGCCGCTGTGATCGGTCGTCGAATAGATCGACGGATCCAGCTCCGCTCCCTCATCGGCCGCGAACATGCGGTCGAAGGCGGATTGGATTTCGGCATCTTCCAGATTGCGAATGAGATTGCGGTTGACCATGAAAACTCTCTGGCTCAGTCCCCCGAGCGTCGCTTCCGCTCGCGGGTTACCGGATTCGATCGAGACGTCGCCGCCGAAAGACGCTCCCGCTTCCGCACGACGTTGGTCGCCACGACCGAGGGGTAAGGGGTCCCTGTCGGCACTGCCGAGACGGAAACGACATCGCTCCCGATCGATCTCGCAGGCCGAATCGGAACAGAGTAACAGCTTGCCGGATTCGTCACAAGGCGTTCCCCGGCAAGCGTTTTCGGAGACGCTCCCCCCGGCTCGATCGCCCCTGACCGACCGCTCGTCCGCGGCCGTCGATGGCCGTCGATGGCCGTCCCGCAAGCCGCTGACCGACGCCGAATACGCCGCTCGAGCCGAGACACCGCGGCACTCGCGATTTGCCCGCGAACTTTGCCGCGAACACCACCCTCGAGCACCGCACTCCAACGCTCCCCGCCGAGCTGCCTAAACCGAGCGGCCCTGGCCCGATTCCTCCCTCTGCCGCCACGCATAGAGCAGGATCGTCGCCGCCGCCGTGACGTTCAGCGAATCGATGTCCGAGGCGATCGGGATCGAGACGCGATCGTCCGCCAGACGCTCCAGCTCGTCCGGCAACCCGCGACTCTCGTTCCCCAGCAGCAGCAATCGTCGACCGGTTCGAGCGAACGCCTCCGGGGGCTCGGCGGCCGGATCGCAGACCGCCGCCGCGACTCGCACCCCCTGCTCGTGCCGCAGACGCTCGAGCGATTCGGTGAACCTGGACGTCCTCAGCAGTCGGAGCTTGAGTGCCGCTCCCATCGACAGCCGAAGCGCTCGGCGACCGAGCGGATCGGCCGAGGCGGTGCCGACCAGCATCCGGCGAACGCCGAACGCCGCCGCGGTCCGCATCACCAGTCCGACATTCTCGGGGTCGGTCATCTCGGGACAGCCGACGATCAGCTCGTCTGCCGCAAGCCCCTCGACCCACGTCTCGAACCGCATCGACCGAGGGCGGCGCAGATGAGCCAGCACGCCGGCGTGAAAGTTGAAGCCAGCCAGCGACTCGGCCAGCGACTGCTCGACTTCGTAGAGCGGCACGCCGCGACGAGTCAGTTCGGCCAACATCGGCTCGATCTCGTCCGAGCCGCGGNNAACGGCCAATCGAGTGCCACCGCGCGCCGCACGACGCGATACCCCTCGGCGATCAGCGGCCGATTCCAACGCGTCCCACTCGCCCCCTTCAGGTCGCGGTACGGATCCAGACGCGGATCGTCGGGCTGATCGATGCGTTCCAAGCGGGCTTGCTCCTCGAGTCGTGCGATCGTCGTTCGCCCGTTTGCGTCGGTCCGCACCTCGGTCGGCCCGCTCGCGATGCTCTTCGCCGTCGGCCGCTCAGCGTTTCGATCCGGCGGCCGGAGTCGCGCGGCGCTTCTTCCGATCGATCAGCCCGCTGACGGCAGTCGCCACGACGATGCCGATCGCCGCTCCCGCCAACGTATCGCTGAGGTGATGCGCCTGGGAGGCGATCCGCTGCCAGACGGCCAGCGCCGCGAGGAGCGCGAACCAGAGCGAGGCGTGGGGATAGAGCCGCGACAGGCCGACCGCGAGCGCCGCCGCGATCGCCGAATGCCCCGACGGAAACGCCTGGAGCGAGTGGCTGAGCCAATCGTCGCCGCCGTATCGCCACGGCAGGATCTCGCGGAATCCGAAGCGCTCGAACGCCTGCTGCGCTTCGTCGATGGCGTACGGCCTGAGCCGCGCGACGTTGAGCTTGATCAGATTCGCGACGAAACCGGCGAGGGCCACCGTGCTGCCGAGCAGGACGAGCGTCCGCCACGAACGAGCGGCCAACCCGACCGAAATGACGATCGCCGCAACGCCGAAACCATGCCCGAACGTCTCGGACAATCGGACGAGCGTCCTCAGATCCGACGCCAGACGATCGACGTTCAGCAGCCGACTCACCTCGCGATCCCACGGGAGCGCGATCACCGCTCCGATCGACAGCGCGATCGCCAACAGGATTCGAGGGGAGCGGAACAGGAACACGGCGGCAATGTTTCCCTGGCGGTATCCTCGGCGATCGGACGTCGGCCGAAACAGTGACGACCGGCGGCAACGCGAGCAAGACGACTTCGAATCGACCTCGGACTTGTCCGAACTCGGTGCGTCGTCTCCGGCGAGATGCGTCGATCCGCGGCGAGGCATCTTGCCCGATCTTCCCTGCCTCGCCAAGTCCGAAACCGACCTTGAGAGACGGGCGAGCCTGCCGCTAGACTCCCGCGTCGCATCGAGACGGATCTCGATGTCGACCGTGCGAGTCTCTCGGCTGCCGAGGTCTCGCGCCCCGTTCTCGCACGGATCGCGGAGACACCCCCGATGCCCCGTCGGCTCGACGCCCAACTTGCGATCGTCCTGGCGGTCTGCGGAGCGGTCTTCTTCCTGAACCTGGGCGGTCCGAGTCTGTGGGATCGCGACGAGCCGCGCAATTCCGGCTGTGCGGCCGAGATGCTGCTTCGCGGCGACTGGGTCGTTCCGATCTTCAACGACGAGCTGCGCGGGCAGAAGCCGGTACTGACGTACTGGCTGATCATGTCGGCGCAGCGACTGTTCGGTACCAACGAGTTCGCCGCTCGGTTCTGGTCGGCGGCGCTCGCGACCGGCACGGTGCTCTGGACGTTGCTGATCGCGCGGCGGTTGCTTGGGGCGACCCGGGCTCCGATCGCGGCGGTCGCTCTCGCCACCTTCGTGATGTTCGACGTCGCGGCCCGCGCGGCGACTCCCGATTCGGTCCTCGTCTTCTGCTTCGCGTCGGCCCTCGGTCTCTGGACGATCGGCACCTTTGCGCCGAACGTCGATGATCGAGTCCGGACCTGGAGCGAGCCGGGCCTGCGCCATCCTGGCGAATGGTTCCCCCGACATCTCGGACTGACGCTGCCGATCTATGCGGCGCTCGGCGCCGGCCTGCTCGCCAAGGGACCGGTCGGCTACCTGTTGCCGATCGCGGTCATCGGCATGTTCGTGCTGCTCGGTCGACTGCCGGCGACGACCGAGGATTCGCCCCAGTTCGGCTCGCTGATTCGACGACTGAAGCGACTGGCTCGCCCCTGGCATCCGCGTCACTTCGTGTCGACGGTCTGGACGATGCGTCCGCTGAGCGGAACGTTCGTGGCGCTGCTGATCGCGGCACCGTGGTACCTCCTCGTCGGGCTGCGGACCGAAGGGGACTTTCTCGAGGCGTTCTTCGTGCGCGAGCATGTCGGTCGCGCGACGACGGCGATGGAGAGTCACGGGGGAGGGATCTGGTACTATCCGCTGGCGCTGCTGATCGGCACCTTTCCGTGGTCGGTGCTCGCGATCCCGATGGGGCTGTCGATCGATCGGACGCTGTCGCGCGATCGAGGCGAACGCCCGCTCGCGCTGGTGCTCGGCCTGGCGTGGGTCGCGATCGTCGTCGTCGCCTTCACGATGGCGAGCACGAAGCTGCCGAGCTACATCACGCCGTGTCATCCGGCAGCGGCGCTGCTGGTCGCCTGGTATGTCGGCGAGATCGTCGTCGGTCGCGAACTGGCGCCGCACTGGCATCGACTGGCTGCGGCGGTGCTCGGACTGGTCGGCGTCGCGTTGCTGATCGGCGTTCCGATCGCGGCGATGAAGTTCGAGCCGTCGCTCGTCGGTCTCGGCGCGATCGGCCTGATTCCGCTCGGCGGCGCCATCGCCTGGCAATCGGCGATCCGTCGCGATCGCTCGGTGCTCGCTCCGTATTGCCTGGGCGGAACGGCAATCGTCTGGAGCATCGCCGTCTTCGCGATCGCACCGAGCTTCGTTTCGAGACTGCAGCGAGCCGACGACCTGCTCGGCGTGCTCGCCGACCGACCTCAGGCCCGAGTCGCGTCGTACGGCAAGCTCGAATCGACCTGGGTCTACTACGCCGGCCATCCGATCTGGGAACTCGCCGCGGGCGACGTCGGAGCGGCTTCGCTCGATCGGCCCCGAGCCTGGCATCCCAAGCCGCGACCGACGCTTCAGGCGTTTCTGGCGGTCAGTGAAGAGCCGTATGTCGTGACGACGGCCGATCGGGTCGCGGAACTCGAATCGGCTGCCGCAGGGCGACTGGTCGAGATCGCCCGCGTCGAGGCGCTACTGGACGATCAGCCGATCGTGCTGCTCGGTCCGCCGACCGTCGATCGGACGGCGTGGGACGAGGGGATGTGGCGCTGAGGCGAAGCCGCTCGCTCGTTTCTTCATGACGCCTCGAGCGCTGAACATCCGTCCGCTCGACGAATCACTCAGCCTCGATGAGTCGCATGGCAATCGGCGCATTGCCGTTCGAGTCGTCGCCAGCGTTCCTCGGGTCCGAGGGGGCGAGTCGCATCCGCGCCGTCGAGCGCCTGGAGCAAACCGCGCGCTTCGGCGATCGCAGGGTCGAATGCCTGTCGGAGCGATGCCGGGGCATCGTCGGCGAGCGTCCGCTGCGACTCGACGAGTCCTTCGACGACGAGCAAGGCAATGGCGGTACGCCGCTCGATCGCCTGATCATCGGCAGCGGGGATCGCCAGCTCGCGCTGCAGTCGGCCGAACGAATCGTCCAGGCGCGACATCGCCGCGGCGACCGGTTCGACCTCGCTCGTCTCGACCAGTTCCGGAAGTTCCGTGCCGGGAGCCGGCGATTCGAGCCGCTCGACACTCTCCCACAGACCGCGATACTTCGGATCGGTCCCGGCGACGCGCATCAGCTCGCTCGCGCCGGCGACATCCAACCTCCCCGACAATCGGCAGTACGCCGCGGCCGCTGCCGGTCCGCGATGCTTGCCGTGATGACAGTGAAAGTAGATCGGCCCGCGGATCTCGCGCGCTACTCGCGCCAACGCCAGGATCGTCCGAGGGTCGACCTGGTCGTAGCCGATCGGAAGGTGCACGTAGCGGATGCCGTGTCGTCGCGCCGCGTCGACGTCGGGGGCGGTGCCGTCGACGCTGACGATCGTCCGAACGCCGAGCGACGCGAGCCACGCGAACGCTTGGTCGTCGTGCGGTCCGCTCCCCGAATAGAGATCGTCACCGATCCGATGGACGTTCGTCAGGTGACTCTCCTCGGGCGCCTCGACCGTTTCGATCGATCCGGCTTTCGGAACCGCGCCGGCATCGTCCTGAGTCCGCGCGTCAAGCGAGAACGGGATGCCGAGAGAGAGTACGGCCGCGACAAGTCCGGTGGCGAACAGCAACGTCAACATGCCGAGGGGCATGCCGTGGTCGTATCGCGAGCGGGACATCGGAGGATCTCGGATTCGGCAAAGGTCTGGGCGGCAGATCGACAAGCTCGTATCGTAACCGATGGCTTTCCGCCCGGTGCCGACTCGACTCGGACTGCCGAGCCCTCCCGCACGACCGTCTCGCTTCCCGCTCCGGAGATCCCACGATGGACCGTCGCCGTTTCGTGACGTCGCTCGCCGCCGGACTCGCGGCCGTTCCGTTCGGTCACTATGTGCTGGCCGGAGTCCGCCGAGCGCCGCGGCGGGTGGCGCTGATCGGATGCGGCTGGTACGGCAAGGCGGATCTGCTGCGTCTGTTGCAGGTCGAGGATGTCGACGTCGTGTCGCTCTGCGATGTCGACTCGAAACTGCTCGACGAAGCGCAGGGGATCGTGGCATCGCGACAGAAGTCGGGAGCGCGCCCCGAAGGGTTCGTCGACTATCACCAGCTGCTGTCGAAGACGTCACCCGAGCTGGTGCTGGTCGACACGCCCGATCATTGGCACGCGCTGCCGATGATCGACGCGGTGAAGTCCGGTGCCGATGTCTGGGTGCAGAAGCCGATCGGCGTCGACGTGATCGAAGGTCAGGCGATGGTCGCCGCGGCGAGGAAGTTCGGCCGAGTCGTGCAGGTCGGTACGCAGCGCCGCAGTACGCCGCATCTGATCGATGCGAAGCGCCGCTTCGTCGACTCGGGGCGATTGGGACGAGTCGCCCATGCCGAGGTCTACTGCTACTACCACATGCGAGCCAAGGGGAATCCGCCCGACATCGCCCCTCCCGAGTCGCTCGACTACGAGCGGTGGGTCGGCCCGGCGGCGAAGCGCCCGTTCGACGCGTGGATCCATCCGCGCGGTTGGCGCGCCTACATGGAGTACGGCAACGGAATCGTCGGCGACATGTGCATCCACATGCTCGACATGGTCCGCTGGATGCTCGATCTCGGCTGGCCGAAGCGAGTCGACAGCGTCGGCGGAATCCTGGTCGATACCGAGAGCAAGTCGAACATCACCGATACGCAGACCGCGACGTTCGACTTCGACGAATTGTCGGTCGTGTGGCAGCATCGGACCTGGGGAGCACCGGTCGATCCGGAGTATCCGTGGGGAGCGACGCTCTACGGCGAGAAGGGGACGCTTCGGCTGAGCGTCGATCGCTGGGACTTCCGGCCGCAGGGCCCCGGCGAACCGGAGCACGGCGACGTCGTGATGGAGCTCGATCAGTATCCGGTCGATCGGGACGAGAAGGATCTCGAACGGCACGTCGCGCCGGCGATCCGCGGCCACATGAAGGATTGGCTCGCGGCGATCGATGCCCGTTCGAAGCCGGTCGCCGATATCGAACAGGGGCACATCTCGACCACCGCCTGTCTGCTGGCGAACCTCAGCCAGCAACTCGGTCGCTCCTTGGCGTTCGATCCCGCGACGCATACGATCCCGGGAGACGACCAGGCGACGGCTCTGCTGCGCCGGCCCTATCACAACGGTTATCGACATCCCGACCCGAGCGATTTCGCCTGAGCGGCAGCTCGCGCCAGCGGTGCCGTCGTGCGACCGACCTCGGGTCGC
>DMPQ01000044.1:0-1663 GCA_003455945.1 Planctomycetaceae bacterium | reverse complement strand
CCGTTGTCGCACGGCCGCGCGTCAGGGACGACGCGGGCCCACGTCGAGGCGAAGCCGTTCGTCGTCGTGCGACCGCCTCCGGTCGGAGCATTCGAACGATCCGGGGCACGGAGACCCCTGCGCTTGNNGTGGCCCCGGCTCGTCCTCGAGCCGAGGGTGTGCGATGTCGACACCGATCAGCTTCGAAGCAATTCGAACGACCGTTGTCGCACGGCCGCGCGTCGGGGACGACGCGGGCCTACAACGGGGCCATGCCGCTCGTCGGCTACTTCGGCACGTAGCCGAGGTTCGGTGCGAGCCAGCGTTCGATCTGCTCGACCGTCATCCCCTTGCGCTGCGCGTACGACTCGACCTGATCCTCGGTGATCCGGTCGACCGCGAAGTATCGCGCCTCGGGGTGAGCGAAGTACCAGCCGGCGACGGCCGCCGAAGGCCACATCGCGTAGCTCTCGGTCAGATTGACTCCGGTGCTCCCTTCGGCCGACAGCAGATCGAAGAGCTTTCGCTTTTCGGTGTGGTCGGGGCAGGCGGGATAGCCGGGAGCCGGGCGGATGCCGCGGTACTTCTCGTCGATCAGCTCCTCGTTCGACAGCCGTTCGTCGCGACCGTAGCTCCAGGCGCGACGCGCGTCGCGATGCAGCTTCTCGGCGAACGCTTCGGCCAATCGATCGGCCAGCGCCTGGACCATGATCGCGTCGTAGTCGTTCTTGTCGGCTCGGTAGCGCGACGCCAGCTCCTCGACGCCGTGTCCGGTCGTCACCACGAACGCGCCGATGTGATCCTGACGCCCCGAGTCGATCGGCGCGACATAGTCGGCCAGCGAACGGAAGACCGTCTGTCCCTGGCGCTTCCACTGCTGCCGGAGCATGCACAAGCGAGCCACCTCGCGAGTTCGACCTTCATCGCTCCAGAGAACGATGTCGTCGCCGTCCGAAGCGGCCGGCCAGAACCCGAAGGTCCCCTTGGCGGTGATCAGCCGCTCGTCGATCAGCCGCCGCATCATCGTCCGGGCGTTGTCGAAGAGTTCGCGAGCGGCTTCGCCGACCACTTCGTCGTCGAGGATCTTCGGATACTTGCCGTGCAGTTCCCACGCCATGAAGAACGGGGACCAGTCGACGTACGGCAGCAGTTCCTCGAGCGACTGATCCTCGATCGTCCGGACTCCCAGGAACTCGGGCTTCGGCAGATCGACGCTCGACCAGTCGCAGGTGAAGCGCTTCGACAGCGCCTCGGCATACGGAGCGAGCTCGACCTTTCGCTCGGCGTAGTTGGCGGCGATCTCGCCCTGTTCGGCACGGACACCGGCCAGATAGCCGTCGCGCGAGTCGGGGTTGATCAGCTTCTCGACGACGCCGACGCTGCGCGACGCGTCGAGCACGTGAATGACGCCGCGATCGTACATCGGCGCGATCTTGACGGCGGTATGCTTGGCGCTCGTCGTCGCTCCGCCGATCAGCAGCGGCAGCGACATGCCGCGCCGCCGCATCTCGCGCGCGACGTGCACCATCTCGTCCAGACTCGGCGTGATCAGCCCCGACAGGCCGATCAGATCGACCGACTTCTCGACGGCGGTATCGAGGATCTTGTCGGCCGAGACCATCACGCCCAGGTCGATGATCTCGTAGTTGTTGCAGCCGAGCACGACGCCGACGATGTTCTTGCC
>DMPQ01000318.1 GCA_003455945.1 Planctomycetaceae bacterium | reverse complement strand
CTGCGGGTCCTGCTGCCAGTTGACGAAGTGCTCCTCCGGAACGACCCGCAGCGAATAGCTCGGGACCGGAGTCCGGCAATGCGGCGCCGGCCTCAGGCGGATCACCTGAGGTCCGAGCATCACCGGTCGGTCGTAGCGGTAGCGCGAGATGTGCTCGAGCGCGACGCGAATCGCCATCGTCGAAGTCCGTGCGGCAAAGGGAGAGCGGAAGCTCGGTCGCGAGCGACGCGCGCGATCAGAACGCGCGATGCGCCTCGACCGGACGCATCGCGAAGAAGGTGTCGTGGACCGCGCCGCCGACTTCGTTCAGCGTCCGCTGCAGGCCGTCGACGAACTGGTGAAGACCCATCTGCGCGATCGACCGGACGTCGGTGTAGGCGAGCTCGGCCTTCAGACGCCCCAGTCGCTGCTCGGCACTGTTGCGGAAGCTCCCGAGCGGCGAGCCCGAGATCTCGTGCAGCGACTGATCGGCATTGGCGATGCAGTAGCGGATCGCTCGCGGAAACGCCGGATCGAGGATCAGGAACTCGATCACCCGATCGACCGTGATGCCGTGATAGCGCTTGCGGAACATCTCGAAACCGCTGACCGACCGGAGCACGGCGGACCACTGCAGATCGTCGATCGTCGTGCCGACGTCATGGACCGTGGGGAGCAGCGTGAAGTACTTCACGTCCAGAATGCGGCTCGTCTTGTCGGCTCGCTCGAGCAGTCGTCCCAGATTCGCGAAGTGCCACCCGCGGCCGTGCGACATCGTCGCGTCGAGAATGCCGTGGAACAGATGGCTGTGCTGCTTCACCGTGCGGAAGAAGTCCGAGGGGCTGTCGAGACGGAATCGCTGGTCCGACGCGTCTCGCACGAAGTGATAGAACTCGTTGAGTTGCTCCCACGCCTCGCTCGAAATCGCCTCGCGAACCGTCCGAGCGTTTTCGCGCGCCGCGATCAGGCTCGACAGGATCGAGTTGGGATAGTTCTTGTCGAAGCCGAGGAAGCGGATGACGTTCTCGGCGTTCGCCTGGCCGTAGTGCTTCGCGAAGAACTTCTCGTCCCCGGTCGCGTTCACCAGCGGTTCCCACTGCTGAGCCGTGCCGTGCGGTTGATCGAGGATCAGGTTGAGCGTGACGTCGATGAATCGAGCCAGATTCTCGGCGCGCTCGACGTAGCGTGCCATCCAGTAGATCGAGTCGGCGACGCGGCTGAGCATGACGACCTCTCGGAAGCGGAACGGTGATTCGTTTCGGCGACGCGGCGCAGCGAACGGTGGGGAGCGAGGACGCGAGCGGAGCGGCAGCGGCGAGCCGTGCGGCGAGCGGAACGACTCGCTCCGCGCTCCTCGCGCCGATCGTTCGACCTGAGGCTCAGGAGGGCGGGCCCTGTCGCTGTTCGACCATGCGCGACGGTTCCCCCGCCGCTTCGTTCGGCCGAGCGACGACCCACGTATCCTTGCTGCCGCCCCCTTGCGAGCTGTTGACCACGAGCGAGCCCTTGCGGAGCGCGACGCGAGTCAGTCCGCCCGGAAGGACCCAGATGTCGCGTCCGTACAGGATGTACGGTCGAAGATCGACATGCCGCCCCTCGAACCGATCGTCGACCATCGTCGGGACGCGCGACAGGCTGAGCGTCGGTTGGGCGATGTAGTTGCGAGGGTTCTCGATGATCTTCTCGGCGAACTCGCGCCGCTGCTCGTCGGTCGCATGCGGACCGATCAGCATGCCGTAGCCCCCTGCTTCGTTCGCCGCCTTGACCACCAGTTCGTGCAGATGAGCCAGTACGTAGTCGCGGTCCTCCTGGCGCTCGCAGACGTACGTCGGGACGTTCGGCAGGATCGGCTCTTCGTTCAGGTAGTACCGGATCATGTCGGGGACAAAGGCGTAGATCACCTTGTCGTCGGCGACTCCGGTCCCCGGCGCGTTGGCGAGCGCGACACGGCCGTGACGATAGACGTCGACCAGGCCCGGAACGCCGAGCATCGAGTCGGGGCGGAACGTCTTGGGGTCGAGAAAGTCGTCGTCGATCCGGCGATAGATGACGTCGACGCGCTGGAAGCCGTCGGTGTTGCGCATCCAGACGAAGCCGTCCTTGACGACCAGGTCGCGCCCCTCGACCAACTCGACTCCCATCTGCTGCGCCAGGAAGGAGTGTTCGTAGTAGGCCGAGTTGTAGATGCCGGGAGTGAGCACGACGACGGTCGGGTCCGAGACGTTCTCGGGAGCGAGTTCGCGAAGCATCTCGTACAGCCGACTCGGATAGTCGACGACCGGCCGAACTCGACTGGCGGCGAAGACCTGCGGGAAGGACCGCTTCATCACCAGACGGTTCTGCAGGACGTACGAGACGCCCGAGGGGCAGCGGAGATTGTCCTCGAGGACGTAGATCTTGCCGTCCGAGTTGCGGACCAGGTCGGTGCCGGTGACGTGGCACCAGACCCCTCGCGGCGGATTCAGTCCGCGGCACTGCTCGCGATACGACTTGGCCTTGGCCAGCAGCTCGCGCGGAACGACCCCTTCGTTCACGATCTCCTGGTCGTGATAGACGTCGTCGATGAACAGGTTCAGCGCGCGGATCCGCTGCTTCAGGCCGCGCTCGATCGAATCCCATTCGTCCGCTTCGACGATGCGGGGGATGATGTCGAAGGGGAAGATCTTTTCGGTCCCCTCCTGGTCCCCGTAGACGGCGAAGGTGATTCCCATCCGGAGCAGCGCGCGCTCGATCGCCTGCTGCCGTTGCTTGAGTTCGCCGGGAGGGAGTTCGTTGATCTTCTCGATCAACAGACGGGCTCCGGGACGTGCCTCGCCAGAATCGTCGAAGAGTTCGTCGAAGAAGCCGTCGGAAGAGTACCCTTCGAACGTATGCGGCTGCGCCATGGTGCAGGTTTCTCCGACCCCGCGCAGCAGCGACACCGCACGGGATCCGTTGCGACTCCAGCCCACCGCGCGGCATGGTACCACGCGACCGAGAACCGCGCAAGGTCACTCGCCGACGCAGATTGCCGAAGCTGCGCGGCGGGATCGGCCGGCCGGCGCGGCCCCTACCGTCGCTCGGCGACCCTTGCGCCGCCGAGCCCGGGCGACTAGGATCGGGTCGCCGCAGCGCGATCGGAAAGTCCGCTCGCCCGGTTCGAACATTCGCCGGTCCGGAACGCCGTCATGCAGCACGATGCCGATGCGATGCGCCGGGCGGTCGAGGCGTTGCGGCGCGGGGAAGCGATCGGGCTGCCGACCGAGANNCTATGGCCTTGCCGCGAACGCCTGGGATGAAGCGGCCTGTCGCCGGATCTTCGCCATCAAGGGGCGCCCCGCGACCAATCCGCTGATCGTCCATGTCGCCGACCGGTCGCGACTGGACGAAGGGGCCGAGATCCCGTCGAGCGGTCCCGTTCGAGAGCGGCTGGACGAGGTGGCCGACCTCTGGCCCGGACCGCTGACGCTGATTCTCCCCAAGGGGCAGCACATCCCGTCGATCGTCACGGCGGGGCGCCCGACGGTCGCGATCCGCATTCCGGCGCATCCGATCGCACTCGAGCTGCTGGCTTGNNCTGGCTTGCCTGCCGTTCCCGCTCGCCGCACCGAGTGCCAACCGCTCGACCGCCGTCAGTCCGACCAGCGCCGCCGACGTGCGCGAAGAGCTCGGCGATCGAGTCGCGGAGGTGCTCGACGGCGGCCCGTGTCGCTACGGCCTGGAATCGACCATCGTCTCGCTCGTCGACCCCGACGGTCCGTTGCTGCTGCGCCACGGAGCGCTGTCGGCCGAGTTCCTGGCGAACCGCTGGCGAATGCCGCTGTCGCTGCTGCTTCGTGCCGGAGCGATTCGGCCGAGCGTCGCGGCGCACGAGTCGCCGAGCGATGGGCCGCCGAGCGACGGTCGAGCGTCGGAGACAGAATCGGTCGGCGCAGCGGCTCCGGGGCAGATGCGTCTGCACTACGCGCCGCGGACGCCGGTCTGGTTGGCCGACGACCCGCAGTTGCCGTCGCAGCGCCGTGGTCGCTGGGGTCGAATTCGGTTTCGCGAGACGTCGACGAGCGGCGGGGGGCCGAGCGAATCGGAAGCGAGCTGGGCCGAAACGAGACTCCTCAGTCGCGACGGCGACCCGGTCGAGATCGCGGCCAGTCTGTACGCGACGCTCCGCGACCTCGATCACCGCATGCTCGAAGGGATCGTCGTCGACGTCTGTGCCGAAGCAGGCATCGGCCGGGCCGTGATGGACCGCCTGAGGCGTGCGAGCGCGAACCACGGAGGGGCGTAGAGCGACACGTGGGCCCGGCCACTCCGTNNGAGCCCGGGGCCACGTCGTGCGACCGACCTCGGTCGCAGCGTTTTCCGAAGGGGCTGATCCCGGCGCTTCGCTTCGGGCTGGTTGGGTTGCTGACGCGGTCGGCACCTTGCGTGGCCCCGGCTCGTCCTCGAGCCGAGGGCGTGCGATGGCGACTCCGAGCGAGCTTCGCGGCTATTCGCATGCCCGACGTCGCTCGACGTGGGCCCGGCCACTCCGTGGCCGAGGCATGGTTTCGTGGCGCCGCCGAACGAGCCTCGAAGTGTGAGCGGTGTCGAATTCCACCCGACCTCGGGCTCGGAGAGCCCGGGGCCACGTCGTGNNGTCCGGTCGGCGCCGGGGACGAAGTCTATTCGCTCGGCCCCGATTCCGAGCGTCAGCCGGGAGTCCCGCAAGGGACCGTGACCGAAGGGGTCTGGAAGAGCGAGGTCTTTCCCGGAACGATTCGGCGCTATTGGGTCTACGTTCCGGCGCAGTACGACGGTTCCGAACCGGCGGCCGTGATGGTCTTTCAGGACGGCCACGCCTATGTCGATCCGAACGGTCAGTTCCGCGCCACGATCGTGATNNCCCGAAGTCGGCAAGAGCGTGAAGCTGACCGACGATCCGCAGCGCCGCGCGATCTGCGGCATCAGCTCCGGAGGGATCTGCGCCTGGACGGTCGCCTGGGAGCGCCCCGACATGTTTCGCCGCGTGCTCAGTCACGTCGGCAGCTTCACCAACATCCGC
>DMPQ01000112.1 GCA_003455945.1 Planctomycetaceae bacterium | reverse complement strand
ATCCGACGCGCGTTCGACCGTCTCCTCGGACTCGATGTCGCCGTTGTCCGACGACGTCTCGGCCGCGACCGACCGTCGAGGCTTCCTGCGCCGGATACGTCCGCCGCTCGCCGCATCGATGATCACGAAGCGGGCATGCAGCAGCCCGACGGCGACTGCGCTACTGCCGGCGATCAGATCCGAAACCGCCGTCGCAGCGACGGTCCACGGCGTCACCGTGATCAGCGGCGGCACGATCAGCGACGCGGACCAGAGACTCCAGAGCACCAGCGATAGGACGAGCGAGCCGCGATTCTCGCGGATCTCGAACCCGAGTCGGNNATGACCGCGGTCCCCAGCAACCAGCGGAGCGCGAGACCGATTCCCGCCGCTCGCATCGGATCAAGACGCCCCGCCGTCGCCATGGCGGTGAGGTCGCCGGCGACGTGCGCCGTCGCATCGATCGACATCAGCACCGCCAGAAACGAGAGCCGACGCCAGAGAGCGAAGTGCCCTCGATAGTCATCGCGTCGATGGCGGCGGACCAGAAAGATCTGCGAACCGATGAGGGCCGCGATCAGCCACGACGCCGAGGCGCACCAAGTCGCCATGCGGGCAAGCGTTCCGAAGAGGCCGTCGCGCAGGTCAGGGCGAGGGGCCAGCTGAAGGGATCCGGCCTGCTGGGCATCGAGCACCAAGCCGGTTGTCAGCAGCGCGACGACCGACAGCAGCACCGCGAGCGTCGGCCCGAGCGATCTCCAGCGCAGGGGGAGAAGATCGACGATCGCCGGCTGATGCCGACGGCGCGCCGCCGCTCCGTACCGCGTCCGAACGCGCCGCCCCAAACGGCGGCGCCCCGCTTCGGTCCCTTCGTCGACGCTCCGCTCGTCCCGCAGGACGCGCCGTCGACGATCATCGCGCTGAAGTCCCTTTCCGATCGCCATCCGTTTCGATCGCCGAGCAAGGCGATCCGACCTCCATTGTCGCGGACGACTCGGCTCCGCCGAATCGATTGCGTTCGTTTGACCGACCGGACCCCTCGCTCGTCGGCGGCGGGGCATGCGATCGGTCTTGGGCAGTTTCGGTCGACCGACCGGGCGAAATCACTTCGCCGGTCGCGAGACGACCGGATTGACCAGAACCCCCAGTCCATCGATCTCGACTTCCGCCGTATCTCCCGGCTGAAGGTAGACCGGCGGCTTCCGAGCCGTGCCGACTCCGGGAGGGGTGCCGGTAAAGAGCAGATCCCCCGGTTCGAGCGTGAAGACGTTCGACAGATGGGCGATGAGCTGATCGATCGGGAAGATGAACTGCCGGGTGTTCGATGACTGCAACTCGCGGCCGTTCAGGCGGAATCGGACATCGAGCGCATGCGGGTCGGGGATCTCGTCCTTGGTCGCCAGAAACGGACCGGTCGGGCCGAACGTGTCGAACGTCTTCCCGAGCAGCCACTGACCGCCGGGACGCCCCTTTTGCCAGTCGCGAGCCGAAACATCGTGCCCGCACATGTAGCCGAAGACATGATCCATGGCGGTCGAGCGATCGATGCGCGAGGCGGTCTTGCCGATCACCACGACCAGTTCCGCTTCGTAGTCGACCTGACTGCTGATCTCCGGAAGCTCGATCGCCGCTCCGGGACCGATGATCGCGGTCGGAAACTTGTTGAAGACGACCGGTTCGGTCGGAATCGGCGCTCCGGTCTCGGCGGCGTGATCGGCGTAGTTCAGACCGATACAGACGACCTTGTGGGGGCGAGGGATCGGCGGGGCGAGCGCGACTTGGCCAAGCGGTCCGACCTCGGGGAGCGAACCGGTACGGAGACGTTCCGCGAGCCCCGGTCCGAGTCGATCCCAGCGGCCGATCAGCTCGCGCAAGCAACGAATCCCCTCGGCCGCATCGGTCAGATCGACGACGCGATCGCTCATTGAGCTGCCGAGATTCGCCAGAGCGCCGATCCGCATCGAGCGGTCGGCCGACAGGTAGGTGACCAGACGCATGGCCGAACGGTTGCCTCGCACGAGGGGCAGGAAGTTCCGCAAGGGAACGCTGGGGTGTATCCGAACGGTCGGGGCGTCGCAAGTCGGACTGGGGGAGGTAGCAGCGGTCGCGACGCCGGGACCGGGATGTTTGCCGGGCGGAGGGGATGACCTACGGTTCGGCGTCATTCCCGTCTCAACCGCCGAATCAAGGTCGAGCGATGTCCGAACCGACCCCCAAGCCCGTCTCTGTGCCCGTCCCTTCGGACACCGTCGCCGAGAGCGGCCTGAACCGGATCTCGACGCTGCTGTCGCACCTGGACGAGGTGCGCGGGACCGGCGCGATCGATTCGGCCAAGGAGTCGATCGCGACCGAGGACCGACTGGCCGCCGGGCGTCTGGGAGTCGCGTCGGGTCTCTTCTCGAGCCTGCGCGCCAAGCATTCGCCGACCGCATCGCACAGTCTGCGCGTCGCGATCGGACTGTCGAACTGGGCTCAGGTAATCGGCCTCGAAGACCCGCATCTGCTCACCCTCGAGACCGCCGCGCTGATGCACGACATCGGCAAGATCGGCGTTCCCGATGCGATCCTGACCAAGCCGAGCAAGCTCTCGCCCGACGAGACGGCGCTGCTCGACCGCTATCGCCTGCACGGTCTGGACATTCTCGCCTCGTGCTGCCTGTCGGCCGAGATCGTCGACATCGTCCGGTTCGCGGGGAGCTGGTACGACGGGAGCCGCGGCGATGCGGAGCGCAACCGGGACAAGCTGCCGGTCGGTTCGCGGATGCTCTCGATCGTCGACGCCTACGATTCGATGACGACCGATCACGTCTACCGGCGAGCGATGTCGAGCGAGCGGGCGATCGCCGAGTTGACGAGCTTCGCCGGATCGCAGTTCGATCCGAAGCTGGTCGAGAGCTTCCGCCGGCTGGTCGAGACCGATCGGATCCGTCTGGATCGCGCCGCTCCGGAACGCTGGCTCGTGAAGATGGATGCGAGCCAGTCGCGGACCTACTGGGGGCTGGGGCGAGTCACCGCGGGGAACTCGACCGCGACGGTCGATCAGCTCTTCCAGCAGCAGCTCGTCGCGTCGATGATCGACGGGGTCTTCTTCGTCGATACCCAGTCGACGATCCTGCTCTGGAATCGAGCGTTCGAGAAGATGTCGGGGATCGCGTCCGCGAGCGTCTTTCAGAAGCAGTGGATCCCGACGATGCTCGACCTGCGTGACGCGTCGGGCGCGAAGATTCCCGATGCCGAATGCCCGATCGCCAAAACGATCCGGACTCGCAGCCCCGGAGCGGGACGCTATTCGCTGCAGGGACGGAGCGGCAATCGACTGACGGTCGAGATGCAGTTCCAGCCGGTGACGAATGTCGAGTCGGTGACTTACGGCGCCGTGGTGATCGCTCGGGACATCTCGAGCGAAGCGACGCTCGAGGCGGCGATCGAGAACCTGCACGCCAAGGCGACTCAGGATCCGCTGACCAAGGTGTCGAACCGAGCCGAGTTCGATCGGGTCCATGATCTGCTCGTGAGCGAGCACCTGGCCTCCAAGACGCCGTGCAGTCTGATCATCTGCGATCTCGACTTCTTCAAGCGCGTCAACGACGACTTCGGTCACCAGGCCGGCGACGACGCGCTGATGATCTTCGCGTCGATGCTCAAGCGCATGCGGCGTCAGGGGGATCTGGTCGCCCGCTACGGCGGCGAGGAGTTCGTCTACCTGGCGGCCAACTGCGACATCGCCGCGGCGACGGTGATCGCCGAAGAGATTCGTCAGACGCTCGAGCGGACGCCGCAGCCGATGCTCGCGGGAAAGTGCTGCACGGCGAGTTTCGGCGTGACCGAAATCCAGCCGGGCGACACCTCCGAAACGATGCTGCGACGAGCCGATCGCGCCCTGATGATGGCGAAGGAAGCGGGGCGCAACCGAGTCATGCAGCTCGGTTCGGGTCTCGGTTCTGTCGCCGAAGCGCCGGTCGATCGGCGCAAGGGGGGCGGGCTGTTCGGCTGGTTCAAGGGGGGCGAACAGCCGACCGAGTTCCGTCATCGCCTGATCTCGACCGTGCCGCTTTCGATCGCCGTCGAGAAGCTGCGCGGCTTCCTGTCCGATCACCATGCTCAGGTCGTCAAGGTCGACGGCGATGTGGTGAAGCTGAAGGTCGACGGCAAGGCAAGTCAGCCGTCGCGACGCAAGTCCGATCGGCCGCTCCCGTTCGCCGTCGAACTGAAGTTCAAGGAACTCGACGCCTCCAGCGGTCTGTTGCCCGGAGGCGTGCTGTTCGGCACCAGCATCGACGTCCTGATGGAACCGATCCGCGGTCGGGATCGCCGCCGCGAGGATGTCGGAGGCCAGGTCGAAACGCTGCTGTCGAGTCTCAAGGCGTACTTCATGGCTCAGGAAGCCAAGCCCGAGGTCACTCCGGCTCTGGAACGCGCCGTGACCGAACCGGGACGTCGCTGAGGCGCGACAAGGCACCGGAGCGCGCGAAGCATCATGGCGATCGATCGAGTGGCTCGGTTGCCGTGTCCTGAGTTGACCGAGCGACGGACGTGACGCGGTGCGCTGCCGCCGAGAACGGTCCTCTGCGGAGGCATCGGCGACCTCGGTGCCGATGACTTGCGGCAGTCCGTCGCGTTGCTCCCTCTCGTCGGAGAGCGCTATACTCGCTCGCGTCGCGGCGGCAGCGACGATCGTCTCGATCGACGCGCCGACCGGCGTTCGTCCCCTCCCGTTCGCTATCACTCGGAAGAAGCCATGAGTCGCTATTCGATCGAGCAGTTCGTGCAGGAGACTCGCCAGCAGGATCGCGGGCAGGGGCTGTTCGAGCTCGAGAACGACCGGATGCTCGAGGTGAACCTGAACGGCCAGATCTGGTGCAAGACCGGCGCGATGGTCGCCTATGTCGGCCAGGTCAAGTTCGAGCGCGAGGGGATTCTCGAGAAGGGGGTCGGTCGGTTGCTCAAGAAAGCGATCACCGGCGAAGGGACCAAGCTGACCAAGGCGACGGGACAGGGACAGGTCTATCTGGCCGACAGCGGCAAGACGATCCAGATCCTGCAGCTGAACAACGAGTCGCTGTTCGTCAACGGCAACGATCTGCTGGCGTTCGAACCGCAGATCGACTGGGACATCAAGGTGATGCGCAAGCTGACCGCGGTCGTCGCCGGAGGCTTGTTCAACGTCCGCCTGGAAGGGAGCGGCCACGTCGCGATCTCGACGCACTTCGAGCCGCTGACGCTGATCTGCCGCAAGGGTTATCCGATCCGGACCGACCCCAATGCGACCGTCGCCTGGTCCGGCAATCTGCAGCCCGAGTTCAAGATCGAAGCGTCGCTCAAGTCGTTCTTCGGTCGCGGGAGCGGCGAGTCGTTCCAGATGGAGTTCGACGGCGACGGCTTCGTCGTCGTGCAGCCCTACGAAGAAGTGCCGTTTCAGGCCGGTGCGGCCGGCGGCTGAGCGATCGCGGCAGTCGTGTCGCGACGAAGGCGAATCGACTCGCATCGTCAGTCGTGCTCGATTCCCCAACGGCGCAACCAATCGCTCCGCCGCCGAACGATCGCTTCGCGGCGGAGCGAGCCCTTGGGAGTCGCCGTCTCGTCGTCGACCGTGAACGGCATCGGTTCCAGCGCCAGCCGATACGGCCGCGAGTACTTCGGCAGATCGGCCGTCGCCTCCAGCACGCGCCGGCGAAGCTCGGCTCGCTCGGCAGCGAACGGAGCGTCGTTCGCGATCTCTCCGTTCTCGAGCTCGCCGTTGTCGCTTCCTTCGTTCCGGTCCTGCTCGTCCGAGTCGCCGTGCGTTTCCGAATCGATCGGCAGCGGAAGTTGCGCTGCGAGATCGAGTCGCCGGAACGTTTCGGGAGCGAGTCGAGCCAGTGCCGCTCGGGCCGGCACCAGCAGCACGCCGGGGCGTCCCTGAGCGTCAGGGATGACGCACGCCTGTTCGATCCAGTCGAGGTCGACCAGGCGTCGTTCGATCTCGGTCGGGACGATCTTGAGTCCGCCGGGAGTCACGATCAGTTCCGTCTTGCGGCCGACGAGCGTCAGGTAACCGTCGTCATCGATCGTGCCGAGGTCGCCGGTCGCGAACCAGCCGTCGCGAAGCACCTCGGACGTCATCTCGGGATCGCGGTAGTAGCCGAACATGACGTTCGGACCTCGCACCAGCACCTCGCCGTCGTCGGCCAGGCGCAGCTCGACCTGTTTCAGCGGATGGCCGACCGCTCTGCGCCGCATCCTCGTCGGCGACGAACTGGTGAGGACCGGAGCGGTCTCGGTCAGCCCGTAGCCGGTGACGAGCGTCACTCCTTGCGACGCGAACCAGTCATGCACCGCATCGGCAAGCGGAGCTCCGCCGCAGTTGCACAGTCGAATGCGACCGCCGAGCAGTTCGCGCAGCACTCCGGGTCGATCGAGTTCGCCGCGCTGCTGCGCGATCCGTCGACAGCGGTCGTAGAACAGCGGGACCGCATTGATGTAGGTCGGCCGACAGGCGGCGATCTCGCTGAACCAGTCGTCCTTCGATCGAGCGACGACCAATCGGCAGCCGACCGCCAACCAGGTCGCCAGATCGCAGGTCCGCCCGAAGATGTGCGAGAAGGGGAGGAGCGCGTAGCGGACGTCGTCGGGAACGAGCGGCAGAACGGCGAGCTTGTCGCGCACGTTCGCCATCAGCTGCCGCTGTCCCAAGGCAACTCCCTTGGGACGCCCTGTCGTTCCCGACGTGTAGAGGAGCGTCGACATTCGATCGGGCGGCAGGACGAGCCCGGCACGAGCAGCGATCCGCTCGCGGAGTTCGTCGACCGTCGGGCTTACTTCGGTCGCCGTCTCCTCCTCCGCCAGCCGCTCGATCGACCGGACCGGGCAGTCGAGAAGACGAGTCGCACGCTGCGCCAGCGAGAGAGAAACGTCTCCCTGCGGCAGCTCCGACTCGCTCGGACGAAGCGCTGCACCAAGCGTGCGCGTCGAAGCCAGGATCAGACGGCATTCGGCGTGCGCCGCGAGACGGGCGACTTGAGCGGCGGTCGCCGAGGCATGAAACGGGACGTGGACCCCGCCGACGCCGAGAATCGCCAGATCGGCGACGATCCACTCGAGACGGTTCTCGGACCAGGTACCGACTCGATCCCCCGGCCGCACGCCAAGCGACTCGAGCAGGCGGCAGCCTCGTTCGATCCGTTCGCCGAGTTGACGCCAGGTCGTCGTCANNCCGCCTCGAACGAGCGACTGTCGCAGGCGACTCGGTCGGCGTCGGTCGTCAGGCGTTCCAGCAGACAGTCCCAGAGCGAGCGGAGTCGGTCGGGGAGTTTCGGCGAGCGGAGTTCGGTCATCGGAAAGGGGAGGAGCCCGGTGATCGGAAGCGGTCCGCAAGCCGTGCGAGCGAGCCGGCGGCTCGGACCGAGGGCATTGTGATCGGCTCGCCGGCGCAGGGAAGGGGGAGAACGGCCGCACGTTGGCAGGTCGAAGCGAGGCTGTTAGAGTGAGCGGTTCGTTCGGCGGAGCGACTGCGGTCCGTACGAACTCGGTCGGCGATCCGGTCGTCGCGTTCCGATTTCCTCCTTGCTCGGCGGACGGAAAGATGGGCTTTCGAACGGCGGCTCAGGTCGCTCTGCTGCTGGTCGTCGTCGGAGGGAGCCTCCCGTCGTTCGGCGCCGCTCAGGAGACCGCTCCCGCGCCGACCGTCGATCGGCCCGCGGCGATCGAGGGAATCCTGCTCGAGATTCGCGTCGGCGACCGTACGAAGCGATTCGGACCGCTGAAGGTGGACGAGACGATCACGGTCGAGACGCTCCTGCGGCGGATCGCCGAGAGCGACTCGACCTTCCTTTTCACCTCCCGAGGCAAGGGAGAGACCTTCTTCGTCACCGGCATCGACGGACACGAGAACGAAGGACGCGGGGGGCGCAACTGGTTCTTCCTGGTCGACGACAAGCTGGGAGATCGTGGCGCCGGGAGTTTCGAGGTCACGTCGGGTCGGACGGTGCGCTGGGAGTACCGCGACGGCGGCCTCGACCGCTGAAGCGATGGTGACCGTACGAGAGGCGTGTGACGCCGGTGGCTCGGACCGTACCGGGCAGCAGACGAACAGGGGAGCGAACCAAGGTGACTCGGTCGAACGAACTCCGATCGGCGTGGATGGCGGACGTCGCGTGGGCGCTGGTCCTGATCGTGCTCGCGACCGCCGGACGGGTCGCCTGTCTCGAGTGGCCGAACCTCTCGCCGGTCGCCGGATTGGCGATCGGCGCGGGCTGGCTGATCCGTCGCGGATCGTTGGCGATGACGGTCCCGTTGGTCTCGATGCTGATCAGCGATCGCCTTGCCGGCGGCTACGAGCTCCCCGTCATGCTCACCGTCTACANNTCGTCCGGTCGCGTCAGATCCGGAACGCTTCGATGCATGTGGCCACGGCCGGTGCGATCGGCGCGGCGAGCGGACTGATCTCGTCGCTGCTCTTCTACCTGTCGACGAATGCCGCCTTCTGGGCCTTCGCTTCGCACGAGGGGACGACGCTCGCTCAGGCGTATGTCGACGGGCTGCCGTTCCTGCGCTACACGCTGACGGGCGACCTGGTCACGGCGCCGCTTGCCTGTGCCGCTGCAGCCGCGATCGGCCTGCTCACGATCGACGCTCGGGTCGCTTCGCCGATCGCCGACGGCATCTCGAACGGGAACGGACGACGCGTCGACTGATTCGCGGCGCCAAGTCGTGCGACCGGTTCGGACTCAGGCAATTTCAGTAGGCGTTCTGCCGCGAGAAGACGACCAGAAACGTCCGCAGGATGATCCGCAGGTCGAGCGTCATCGACCATTCGCGGATGTAGCGGTGNNCCGCTGACCTGAGCCAAGCCGGTGATCCCCGGCTTGACCTTGTGGCGAAGCATGTAGCCCGAGATCTTGCTTCGGTACTCCTCGTTGTGCGCGGTCGCATGCGGTCGTGGACCGACCATCGACATCGACCCTTGCAGGACGTTGAAGAGCTGCGGGAGTTCGTCGAGACTCGTGCGGCGCAGTACGGCCCCGAGCGGCGTGACGCGAGTGTCGTTCCGCTTCGCCTGAGTCACCTTGGCTCCGTTCTCGCAGACGCGCATCGAACGGAACTTCCAGACGAGGATCTCGCGTCCGTCGAGACCGTAGCGTCGCTGCTTGAAGATCACCGGTCCGGGCGAGGTGAGCTTGATCGCCAGGGCGATCAGCCCCATCGGCAGCGCGAGCATCACCAGCGCGGCCGACGCGAAGGCGATGTCGAACAGCCGCTTGAGAATGCCGTCGACGCCGTAGAACGGATTCTCGTAGATACTGACCGCAGGGATTCCCTGGATGTCGGTCCAGCGGCTGTGCAGCAACTCGAAGACGAAGAAGTCGGGAACGACATAGACGCTGGCGGTCGTGTCGGACAACCGCTCGAGCACCTCGCGGATCCGCTTCTCGGCGCGCATCGGCAGAACGATGAAGACCTTCTGGATCCGCCCCGAGCGGGCATGCTCGACCAGTTCGTCGATCTTCCCCAGCCGCCGGTTCATCTCGCCGGGCAGCACCATCGTCCGGTCGACCGGCCGATCGTCGTAGAAGCCGACGAACTTCAGGCCGAGTTCGGGCGAGTGGTCGATGTTGCGGACCAGCTGGATCCCGAGATCGTTGACGCCGACGACGGCGAAGCCGGTCCCGACCAGCCCGCGATCGATCAGAAACCGATTCAGCTTTCTCAGCCCGACTCGCCCCGCGATCGCCAGCACCGGCGTGGTGACGAACCAGATCGCGAGCGACGAGCCGTCCAGTTCCGTGGTGTAGCGACTGAAACGTCCCAGCAACGCGAGACCGACGAGCGTGATGAGCCAGGTGGAGGTGGCGCAGGTCAGCTCGCGTTTGAGCGACACCCCTTGCCAGTCCCGGTACATCGCCGTGAACTCGGCGACGACGCTGAAGAGACCGATCGCCGCCATACAGGTGATGAGGGTGGCGTCGCTGTCGAAGGAGGGGGCGAGTTGACGAGCCGCGGCGATGCCTCCCAGGATCGCCGCCGCGTCCAGCAGGCGGTACGTCGCGTTGCGCAGGCTCTGCCGCTGACGGATGACGCGCGTGCCGAGATTCATGAGCTGCCCCGCTTGGTCGGCCGGTCCCCCGTCGCCGGGAGCACCTCTGATATCTCGGACCGAGCCGAGATCGAACGGGGAAACCTAGAACACGCGTCCGGACCATCACCCCGACTTGGCGCGACGTCGAGCGGGATCGAGACCGGGCCGAGCGTCCACCGAAGCCGAGACCGACGGCGTCATGCCGATCGCGACGGTAGCAGCGACTTGCGCGAAGGAGATCGCCGGAGACGAGTCGAAGCGAGCGAGGGCCTCGTGCAAGTTGCGTCGCCCCGACGTGTGGGCCCGCGTCGTCCCCGACGCGCGGCCGTGCGACGCCGGTCGTGCACAAGACACCGAAGCTTGATCGGCATCGACATCGCACCGCCGCGGCTCGGGAAGAGCCGGTGCCACGCCGAGTGACGAACACTCGAAATACGCTGCGACCGAGGGCGGTCGCACGACGACGTGGCGACGCGACCGAGAACGGTCGCACGACGACGAGACGATGCGACCGAGGGCGGTCGCACTACGACGAGACGATGCGACCGAGGGCGGTCGCACTACGAAACGGTCGCACGACGTGGCCGAGGGTCAGGCGTAGCGGCGAACGATGATCGCGGCGGCCTGGCCTTGAGGAGTGACGTTCAGGCTGATGAACGAATCCCCGGGATCGACGCCGTCGGTCGACACGACCGCGATCGGGCACTCGGGATCGGGAGTCCGATAGTTGAGAGTCCGGAACAGACGCCCTTGCTCGAGCGCCAGGAGACTGCCGATCGCCTCGACGATGCCGCTCCCCGCTCCCAGGTTGCCGTGGTAGCTCTTGGGAGCGACGACCGGAATCGGCCGATCGCCGAAGACATCACGGATCGCCGCCGCTTCGTCTCGATCGCAGCGAGTCGTTCCGAGTCCGTGCGCGTTGACGTGCCCGATGTCGTTCGGGCCGAGGCCGGCCGACTGCAACGCCATCCGCATGACGTTGCGGAACGCGGCCCGGTAATCGGCGGCGCCACGTCGATCGACGACGGTCGACGACGCATGACCGACGATCTCGCCTCGGATGCGAGCCCCGCGAGCGAGCGCGGTCGCCTCGGTCTCGAGCATCAGGACGCCGGCTCCTTCGCCGACGACCGAACCGCTCCGATCGCGATCGAACGGACGGCAACTCGCGGCCGGATCATCCGGATCTCCCGGAGCGACCTGTTCCTGGAGCAGGACGTGCAGCGTGCGGAGCAGATGGAGTCGCGTCCCGGTCGCTCCGGCGAGCATCCGGTCGGCCCAACCGCGCTGAAGCGTCGTTACCGCCTCGCCGATCGCCATGTTCGACCCCGCCTCGCGCAACGTCAGCGAGTTGTTGGGGCCGCGCAGATCGTTGAAGATCGCGACATGGCTGGCCGGCATGTTCGGCAGATACTTCAGCAGCCAGAGCGGCTCGACCTTCGGCAATCCCTGATCGGCCCAACGCCCGAAGTCGAACTTCCCCGCCTCGTCCTGACAGCGGCGAATCCCCTCGAGGAACTCTTCGGGCTGAGTCAGCAGATAGTCGCAACCGAAGACGACTCCGAATCGATCGGGGTCATGTCCTTCCGGGACGAAGCCGCCGTCGGTGAGCGCGAGTTGGGCGGCCGCGACCCCCATCTCGATCTCGCGGCACATCACCTTCAGATTCTTCTTGATGTTGCGCGAGAGCGTCTTTTCGAGCGGACCGAAGTCGGCGATCTCGCCGCGAAAGTCGCGGGCTTCGGCCGCGACCTTGGTCGGCAGGTGGCGAGCCGGGAGCATCTCCATCGGGCCGATCCCGGAAAGGCCCTGTTCCAGGCGATTCCGTACGGCGTCCGCGGAACAGCCCAACGGGCTGATGACTCCCAGTCCGGTGATCACGATACGCCGTGACCCGTTGCCCATGCTCGCCGCGCCTCGATGTGGCAGAAGGAATGCGGTCCGATTCGCCCGTCGGCATCCGTCGATCTCGAGCGAGACCGATCCGGGGCGGAATCGAGGGCCCTCATTCTAGTTTTCCGGACGTCCCCGTCGAGCCGCCCTCGCCGACCGGCGATTCGCGAGGCGCGATGCGCCCCCGGAGTCGAGCCGGTCCGAGCGGGCAATCCCGAGGCGGCTCGATCGCCGCGTCATGGCCCGTACATGGAGCGAACGGTCAATAGCGGCCGCCGTTGTTGACGCCGGGGCGAGTCGCGGACGGAACGCCGGGTCGACCGACCGGAAGTGCCGCCGACTCGTTGACCGGCTTCACTTCGAGGATCAGCAGCGCATCGGCTCGCGAGCCGTCCCCTCCCAGAATCGACATCACCGGGCCGCGAGCCGGCTGCTGCTGCGGAGTCGCGATGACGCCGCAGCTGAGAAGCAGGACCTGATCGACCGGCCACTTGAACCGTTCGTGCAGTCGCCAGGTGACCATCTGCGGGACCTGGATGTTGACCGTCTGATTCTGGCCGCCGATCCCTTGGAGCATGATCGGCACCGGCTGGAGTTTCTCGACTTGATTGATCAGCGCCTTGACCACCGCTTCCATGTGATTTCCGTCGAGCGTGCGGAGCGCACTCATCTCGAGCGAGAAGCCTTCCGGAATCGAGCGGTTCGAGGGATTCGCGTAACCCCCGGCGAGCCCTGGGGGCTGGAGCCACGAGAGATAGTCGACCGGTCGGGTCTGAGTCAGCACCTCGGTCCGGCCGCTCGGGAGGGTCAGGTTCGGCCCCTGCAGCTCGCGGAAGTCGCTCCGCGAACGGAGGTCAGCCAGAAGAATGGCCCAGTTTTCCTTGCTCAGCACCCAACCCTGAACGCCGTCGCTCCGGACATCGACCGGAGTCAGCAGGTTCACGGCGCGGGCGCGCCAGGCCGGGCTGCCGACCAGCACCAACTGAAAGGTCAGGACGTGCGAGCGGGACTGAGGGTCGACGAATCGGTCGACCATCTCATGAATCACCGCATGGACGGCCGGCGTCTGATAGACCTGCAGCGTGTCGTACGAAGCGCTGAGGATACCGAGCGGTTCGTTGAACCAGAGGTCGGTTCCCGTCTCGCGCAGGATCCAGTCGACGATCTCCTGCTGCGGACGATCCTCGGGAGCGAACTGCCGAGTGAACGGCGAGATGTCGTAGTTCCGCCAGACCTGGCCGGCGGTTCGCGGCAGGACTTCGGCCCCCGGCGTCGTCCGCGCGATGCGGGCTCCGCCGACCGCTCCCGATCCGGCTGGCGCATAAGGAACGCCCAAGCGGCCGCTCCCGTTGGTCCCGCTGCCGGCCGGCAGCGCCGACCCGCCTCGTGACTGCCAGGCCGACGGACCGGTCTGCCCCTGAACCGGCGCGACGCAGGTCAGGACGAGCAGCAACAGCAACGGGATCCGGATCCGCATGACTTGGCTCCGACGCGAGCTCCCTGCCCCCGAGCGAAGGCCGGGGACTCGACAAGCGGGGGAGATATAGAGACCTTCGCCGGCCGACTCAAGGCGAGTTTTCTGCGGTTCCCCGCTGGAGCGACGAAGTCGTTGCCCGACAACCGTTTTCGCCGACCGGCAGCCCCCTCCAAAGGCCAGCTAAACACCCCCACAAATGACCAAAGCCGACGATCCACCCTGTTGACTCGACCCGAAAAGTCCACCTATCGTCGCTGGTCTCGCGGCCCGAGTCGCATCGTCGCACTCGGCTCGCCGCGACAATCGGCGTCTCGCCCCCGGTCGCTTTCCTGAGCGACTTCGGCGGGGGGCGCCGGGTCGACGTCATGGAACTTCGACGTCGACCTTCTCGATGGCCGTAGGGACACGGTCTCACCTCGACCCGCCTGCGTACAGGCTCGGTCGTACCTCGGGGCATCGCCGGCTCGGCGCGACGGTTCGCGATCCGGACATCGCCGGCCCCCCGCATAGGATTCGAGGTTCTTTGCTGAGGGAGTGGAATGAGGAAGATGCGACACGGAATCGCGTGGTTGGTCGGTCTGGCGATCGTCGGCAGCTCGCTCGGCGGGGCTCGGGGAGACGGTTCGTCGTCTCCGGCGATCCCGCAGGAAACGGCTCCGGCCCCCAGCGAGCCGAAGCTCGCGTGGCAGACCAGCTATGCCGCCGCGATGGAGTTGGCGAAGGAGCGGCAGCAGATGCTGTTCCTGTATTTCCATCGGCCCGAGCGGGCCGAACTCGAACTGTTCGATCGCTGGATCCGCGAGACGGCGGACGGGGCGAAGTTGGCCGAGTCGATGGTGTTCTGCCATCTGCCGACCGACCTGAAGGTGACCTCCGAGGGGCGCGAGCTTCGTCTGCTCGACCATGCTGCCTTCGCTCACATGGAAGGGAATCCCGGCGTCGCGATGATCGACTGCGTCGACGAGACGGCCGAGACCTACGGGCGCGTCGTCAGCGTCTATCCGGTCACCTCGTCCCGACGGCTCGATTCGCGCGTCGTGACGAAGCTGTCGCAGCTCCCTCCGGGCACGCTGACGCAGCGTTCGCTGGTGCTGGCCGTCGCGCTGCATCGCGAGAGCCCGCGGAGCATCACCGGGCGCTGGAACCCGATGCTCGCTCAGGAGACCCAGTCGCATTCGGATCACCAGGCACGGATCCGGGTGCAGGGGCATCACAACTGGGGTAATCGGTTCAACCGCATCGTCGGCCGACTCGGCGGGGCCCTGTCGGCTCAGGAGGTCTGTGCCGAGAGCTGGCCGGGGCAGGGGCTGATGGATGCGGCCGAGGAATGCGTCGCCAGCTGGCGTCAGTCGTCGGGGCATTGGCAGGCGGTTTCGTCTCCCCAAGCCGCCTTCGCTTACGACATGAAGCAAGGCTCGAACGGCGTCTGGTACGCGACCGGCATCTTCGCCCGCTGAGTCGGAGCGGCGAGCCGCAATTCGATGCGGGACCGGAGCCCGACGCCTCCCTGGTCAAGGGCTCCGGTCTCCCTTAGCATGTCGGCCGTTCGGCCCGAACGACCGGCGTTCGGTGGGGGCTATCACGATCTCCCGGCCGCGGACCGCGACCGCTCGGGACGAGCGGTTCGCGACGATTCGGCCGAGCTCGGGTCGACGTCGCGGCCGGCGACGTCGAGCGACGTTCGAGCGACGACTTCGGTGAGTCTGCGAGAGGATTCGACCATGACGATCGAGAACTTCGGTGACCGCGGCCGGGCCATGGAAGACAGCTTCTTCCGCCGCCGGGACCAGGAACTGCTCGCCAGCATGCGGTCCGAGCTCGAAGCCAAGGCGGCTCGCGATGCCCTCGCCGCCGTGTCGGGAATCACCGACGAACGGCTGCTCGACGCCCTCGTCGAGATCGGAGTCCGGGCCGAGACGCTGGCGTGCGTGTCGCTGATTCCGATGGTCGCCGTCGCCTGGGCGGACGGAAAGCTGGACGAACCGGAGCGGAATGCGATTCTGCGAGCGGTCCGCGAGAAGGGACTCCCCGGAAACGCCCTCGCCGAAAAGCTGGTCGCCGGCTGGCTGACCGAGCCTCCCGGAGACGGCCTCCTGGCAACCTGGACCGAATACGTTCAGGTGCTCGCTCGAACCCTCGAGGGTTCGCAACTGGCGCGGCTCGAACAGGACGTTCTGACTCGGGCCAAGGAGGTGGCTGACGCTGCCGGTGGCTTCCTCGGGGTGCTCAATCGGACCAGCCGCTCGGAGCAACTCGTACTCGAGCAGCTCGCCGCACCGTTCCGAGGCTGATCTCCCGACCGCAGCCGTCCCCTTCGACTCGGCNNCTGCCGTCGTTTCGGGGAGGTGCTTTGACATCGGCTCGGATCGACCAAGAGTTTCCGGTCAGCTCCCCTCGCCCCCACACGAGCCGCTTTTCGGAACTCGGTCGTGTCGGAGGAGCGGTCAAGCCGTCGCCGAACGACCGATACCACCCCGCGCTGCCCCCGCAGGATCGGAGTTTCCCGCCATGAGATCGATCGGGCGTTCCAAGTCGGCTCGTCGAGGTGCGGCAGCCGTGGAATTCGCGGTCGTGCTGCCGATCTTTCTGACCTTCCTGTTCGGGATCATCGAGTTCGGTCGCGCGATCATGGTCCAGCAGATCCTGATCAACGCCAGCCGCGAAGGAAACCGGACCGGCATCGTCGAGAATCTCGACACCGCGGCGATCACTCAGGTCATTCAGGACTACGTGCAGGCAGCCGGCCTGGACAGCGCGAACGTCACCGTCACGCCGGACCCGACGACGGTCGAATCGGGAACGCCGATCCGAGTCGTCGTGACCGTTCCGTACGCCGACGTCAGCTGGATCGCGCCGCAATGGCTGACCGGGAACTTCAACCTGGTCGGCGTCAGCACGATGCGGAAGGAAGCGATCTTCTGAGCCGCCGGGGGCCCGTCGAACGAAGCCCCCGCGTTGCTCGCCGTCGATCGCGACGGATGCGACTCCCCTGACGATCTCGGCCGCGTGCATGGACCGACGTCATTCGGCCCCATCGATCTTCCACGTGGCGCGTCCCAGGTAGGCGAACTCCCACGACCAACCCGAGGCGGTACAGTCGATCGAGAGGTCGACTTGCTGACCGGCCCAGCGAGTCAGGTCGAGTTGCAGGTCGAGCCAACCGTCCCGCACGGTCGCGGTGCCGATCGACTCGTCCGCCACCATCTCGCCGTCGACTCGAACGACGACTCGCCAATCCCCACGGGGATCGTGCGACAGCGGCAGACGCCAGACGACGCGCTCTCCTCGCGGCACCTCGATCTTCCCTTCGATCCGACACGGCGTCTCGCGATCGATCGGATGGACTCGGATCGCACCGCGTCGTCCGGCATGTTCGGTCAGCAGCTCCATCCCCCCTTCGCCCACCTCGCGGCAGCCGAAGTCGGGGAGGACCCAACCGAGCAACGCTCGCATCGTGTCGGGATCATCGCTCCCCCGCGCATGCGCCTCGAGCGCGCCGGGAATACGGCTCGAGGCGGCTTCACCGGCAGGACCATCCAACGTGAGGAGTGCGAAGAGATCGCGCAGTTCCTGTTCCTGCAGACTCGTCTCGAGATTCTCGGGCATCAGCGACAGTTCGCTGCGCCGCTGCGCAAGGATCGTCTCGCGCGGCTGTTCGACGACGACGTCCCCTTGAGTCCGCAGGACAAGGCGATCGGGAGTCTCCTGCATCACCAGCCCGGTCACCACCTGGCCGTCCTCCGTCTCGACGAGCGTCGCCTGGTAGCTCGCGCCGATCACCAGACTCGGATCGAGCGCGTTCGACAGCAGTTGGTCGAACGACCCGCGGCCGTTGCCGGTCAGATCAGGTCCGACTTCGGCTCCGCGACCGTACAAGCGGTGGCACGGCGCACAAACGCGATCGAAGACCGCTTGGCCGCGAATCGGATCGCCGATCCCGGCGGTCAAGGTCCGGCGAACCTGCGCGATGACCTGTTCGCGAGCCGGGTCGCGTCCTTCGCGCAGCGTCCCCCAGACCTGCGAGATTCTCGCTCGCAACGCCTCGTCCGCCACCGCGTTGAGCTTTCGGACCTGATTGGCGTTCAGATCGGCGGCGGCCAGGCGCTTCTCCTCGATCGCATCGATCAGCGCGGCTCCCCACGCGGCTCGGCCGGTCAGCATCTCGACGATCCGTCCGCGCTCTTCGGTCGGCCAGGAGGGGAGAGCGTCGATCAGCGCGGGCCCCAGACGGGGGTCATCCAGCCGCGCCAGCTGCGCGAGCGAGGTCGCTCGAAACTCGGCCTCGTCCGTTTCGGCCGCGGCTCGGATCCAGGCAAGTCCCCACTCGGTCGCGCGACTCGGATCGGCGGCGACCGCCAGTTTCAGGCCGCTCGCGCGTTCGGCACTCGGGCGACTCGTTTCGCTCACCGCCGCCAACAGGTCGTCGACCGCTCCCGCTTCCCCGCGCACCACGCGACCGGCGAGCGCCAGATCGGCGAGCGACGGTCTGGCTCCGGTCGCGATCGCCAGTTCGCCGACCGCCTCGCGCCACGCGGCTCGGATCTCGTCTTCGGTCTCGGTCGCCCAGCGATCGATCAGCCGAAGCGTAGCGCGGCGGAGCGTCGCATCGTCGGCTCCCGCATCGAGCATGCCGCGGACCGTTGCTGCAGCAGCGGCCGGCGAGACGTCGGGGAGATCGAGAAGGCGATCGGTACAGCGCTCGATCGCTTCGCGCCCCGGATGTTCGCTCGGCCAGGTCCAAGCCGCGCGCGCCGCCGTAGCGAACGCCGCATCGTTGCCGTCGAGCACGCGCGCGGCATGGGCATAAACGAGTCGCCCGGTCAGGCCGTCGTCGGGAGCGGCCTGCAGTGCGCCGACCATCGCCGCGAACGCCTCTTCCGCCGGGATCACGCCTCGTTCGAGCCAGCCGGCCGCCGTCACCGCCCCCTGCAGCCTGACCGACGGATCGGCATCGTCGCTCGCCAGCGCCAGACCGGCTCGCAGCACTTCCGCGTCGTCCGATCGGATCGCATCGCGGAGCGCCCACATCCGGATGACCGGATCGGGATGGTCCAACGCGACCAGTCGATCACGCGACGAGACATCCCCGCGCGAGATCGACGTCCAGAGCGCCTCGCGTTGTGCCGTGACCGATCGCGAATCGCTCCGATCGTCGATCACCTCTCGCAGCGCGGCGTTCAGTCGACCGTCCGGATCGGGGCGATCGATCAGCAGTCGGCGGCAGGTCGAACGGATGAAGGCGTTTCCGTCCCCGAGCCCGTCGATCAGACGCTCGAGCGACGCCTGCGACAGATCGAAGCGTGAGTCCCAGCGCAGCTCGCCGTGGCGCAGCCGATACAGTCGCCCCTTGAGTCGATCGATCCCCTCGGGATCGCGCCGCGCGTCCTGATAGCAGTGATACCGGTCGTACCAATCGAGAACGTAGAGCGCGCCGTCCGGGCCGAGCTGCTGGGCGACCGGCATGAACCATGCATCGTTCGCCTGCAGCAGATCGGGCTCGCCGCGCCCGCGATACGTCGCGCCCCAGCGTTCGATCGCATCCAGGTTCAGGCAGTTGCCGTGGATGTTCCCCATCACCAGCCGTCCCCGATAGGCTTCGGGAAACGCGGGGGAATCGAGCCATTGGATGCCGCAGTACGCCGCCATCTGATGGCGATGCTCGACGATCGATTCGATCTTCCAGGTCCCCGGCGGATACGGGCCGGCCTGGCGGTGGTAGTAACCTCCCGGCGACAGATGCCACAAGTGATCGATGACGCAGGCGCTCAGGAACGCCTCCCCCGCCTCGTTCCAGGCGATCCCCCAAGGGTTGCTCGTCCCTTCGGCGAACAGCTCGAACCGATGCGTCACCGGATCGACTCGGAACATCGCGCACGTGAAGTCGAAGACCTCTCCCGATTGTTCGACGCGGCTGTAGTTGAAGACGCCGTTGAGACCGTACAGCCAACCGTCCGGTCCCCAGACCAGCGAGTTCGGCAACTCGTGCGTGTCGGTCCGACCGAATCCGGTGACGATCGTCTCGCGCGAGTCGGCGACATCGTCGCCGTCGGTGTCCTTCAGCAACAGCAGATCGGGAGCGTTGGCGACCCAGACTCCGCCGCGACCGAGCGCGATGCCGCTGGGGATGTTCAGGCCGTCGGCAAAGACCTTGGTCCGATCGATCCGCCCGTCGCCGTCGGTGTCCTCCAGGATCCGGATCCGGTCTCGACCTTCCCCCGCCTCGGTCCGCGGATACTCGATGCTCTCGCAGACCCAGAACCGCCCGCGCTCGTCGATCGCCATCGCGACCGGATTCACCAGATCGGGTTCGCTCGCCACCACATCGACGGTGAAGCCCTCGGGAACGGTCATCCGCGCCGCCGCCTCGTCGGCCGAATACGGGTCGTTGGGAGGCTGCGACTGGTTGTGCGGCACCTGCTCCTGAGCCGAAAGAGCCGCCATGCCGACGATCGCGAACGGCAGCGCCGCCAGGATCCGGCGAACGATCGACCGACCGCGCAACGAGCTCGACTCGATCGAGCGAGGTTCGGACGAACGACGCGAGCCGCGATCGGCGCGAGAGCCAAGAACGAATCGCATGCGGAGTCTCCGGTGGGGCTGTGGGGGTGGGAGAGAGCGGCCGACGAGCGGAGAGCGATCGCGACGCGACGTCCTGCGCCGCGCATCGACTGCCCCGAGCGACCGGCCGCCTCGCAGGGCGTCTCCGGCCGGCAAGCCCCGAGTCTATCGCATCCGGTCGCGAGGTTCTTCGGTCGCGCTGCCGAGTCGCACGCGCTCCGGCAGCAACGATCGCCATCGGGCCAGGCGACGAGCCACCGGGCGCCGCAGCGATTCGAGCCGCTCGATGATCCGCTCCGCATCGATCGGACGATCGCACGGCGAGAAGGCCAGACAGCGATCGACCAGTTCGACGAACGGCCTCGGCAGCGACCGATCGAGGCGATCGAGACGTTCGGCGCCGCGACGCTGCATCGCCAGCAGACGCCGAGCGTCGTCGACTCGATCAAGGCGACGATCGGAGCGGCCGAAAGGGTATCGACCGGCGCACAGGAGATACAGCGTCACGCCGAACGCGAAGATGTCGATCGAGCGGTGAGCGACCGGCAGCGGCTGCGCCCCCTCGACCGAATCGTCTCTCGTGTCGCGCTCAGGCGAGTTCGACAGCGTCAGAGACTCCAGGTGCTCGGGAGGGACGAACGGAGGCGAGCGATCGATTCGACCGATCGGATCGCCGTCGAAGACCGCCCCCGCGAGATCGATCAGTCGCACCTCTCCGGTCCCATCGAGCAGAAAACGTTCCGGCGTCGGCGAACCGAGCACGAGTCCATCGCGATGCAAGTCGCGAAGCGTTCGCGCCATGCCGATCGCCAGGCCGAGCACGACCTCGAACCAGGTCTCGGGCAGAAGTCCTTTGCCGCACGGCGACTCGATCGGGCCGAGTCGACCGAACTCCGAACGTCCGCGCGGACGACGATGGTGACGCCAGGCGAGGCGGTAGCGTTCGAGCAGCGTCGTTCCGGCCGTTCGCATGACCAGCGCGATCCGTCGCCCTTGCGGATCGAGATGCCCCTGCACGATCGGCGGTACGCGCGACGTGCTCAGCCGCCGACGAACGAACAGCTCGGCGTCGGCATTGCAAGTCAGTCGGACGACCAGCGAATCGCCGCGTTGCCGATCGTGCCCCCGATAGTTGGCGGCGTCGACGGTCGCTCCCAACGATTGCCTCAGGACCAACGGCCCGAACTCGAACGGCAAGGTCGGCCACCTCGGCCGAGCCGCATCCGACGTCTGCCGAGAGGCCTCAACCGAAGGCCGTTCGCCGACTCGGCCGAACTCCGATCGCTCCGTTCTCGCGGAACCGTCGCTCGGAGAGTCAGCGTTCGGGACGAGCGACCCGATGTCGAGCGTCGGCGCAAGTTGCCTCAGACTCTGCCGCGTCTCGATTTCCCAGACTCGATCGGCCTCGAGTCGACGCTCGTCATCGAACGGATCGAAAGCTCGCTGTCGGCGCAGCGTTCCCTCATGCGGCTCGTCAGGATGCCGCGACCAGGCGTTCGCGCGGTTCGATTCGTCGTTCATCGGCATCGCATCGCGATAGGCGCTCTCGAACGGACGAAGGGGAGATCGTCGAGGGATTCCGGTCGAGGAAAACACCGACGCCACGAAGTCTAGTCCGGTGCGATCACCCGCGGCAATCATCGTCCGTGCTCGTCTCGAACGACTTTCCCGTCCCCCGCCGACTCGTCCCCCCGCTTCCCCGTTCGCCCCGCAACGGGAAGACTGGAAGGACCTGCGAGTCGCGGCTCGGACCGGCGACGGCCCCAGCCCCGCCTCGCCTAACCACCAAGGAATCGACGATGTCCGACGAAAAGCGAGCCGAGATCATTCGCCTGCTCGAGCAGGCGTACAACATGGAACTCGAGACGGTCACCAATTACCTGGCCAACAGCGTCAATCTGGACGGTGTCCGAGCCGAAGAGATCAAGAAGAGTCTGGGAGCCGACATCGCCGAGGAACTCGGACACGCGCAGCAGCTGGCCCAGCGGATCAAGCAGCTCGGCGGCCGCGTTCCCGGTTCCAAGTCGCTGAAGATCGGCAATCAGCAGCAGCCGCCGGCCGACACGACCGATGTCGTCGGCGTCATCAAGGCGGTGATCGAGGCCGAAGAAGCGGCGTGCGCGCACTACCTGAAGACGATTCGCGCGGCCGAAGGGGAGGACTACGTCACGCAGGATCTCTGCATCCGTCTGCTCGCCGCCGAGGAGGAGCATCTGGTCCTCTTCCGCGGATTCCTGAAGGAATACAACCGGTGAGCGACGCTCGCGCGGTGGTGATCGTGGTCGGCGGGACGACCGGCATCGGCGCAGCGATCGTCGAGCGGCTGCTCGCCGAGCATCACGCCGTCGTCTCGGTCGGCCTCGCCGGTTCGGCCTCGGAGGCCGCGGAAGGCGAGGCGACCGAACGAGCCGCCGGTGTGGAACAGGTGATCGGCGATGCCCGATCGGTCGAGACGATCGATCGGGCGATCGCCGTGGCGATCGCGTCGGCAGAGCGCCGCAGTGTCGCGATCGCCGGATTGATCCATGTCGCGGGCGGAAGCGGAAGGTCGCTCGGGGACGGACCGCTCGACGCGATCACCGACTCGGGCTGGAGCGGCACGCTCGACTGGAATCTCGGTTCGGTCTTCCTGTCGAATCGCGCGATCGTCCGCCATTGGCTCGCGACGAACAGCGGCGGAAGCGTCGTCAATCTCGGCTCGGTTCTCGCCCGTTCGCCCGCGCCGGAACATTTCGCGACGCACGCCTATGCGGCCGCCAAGGCGGGACTGATCGGATTGACGACCGCCTGCGCCGCTCACTACGCTCCGCACGATCTCCGTTTCAATGCGATCCTGCCGGGGCTCATCGATACGCCGATGGCACGACGGGCAATCGGTGATCCGACCATCCGCGACTATCTGCAGCGCAAGCAGCCGCTCCGTGGAGGCGGGCCCGGCCACCCGGACGATGTCGCGGCACTCGCGACCTGGCTCGTGTCGCCGGCCGCTCGCTGGATCACCGGCCAGACGATCGCCGTCGACGGCGGTTGGTCGGTTTCGGAAGGCTGACCTCGCCGCACGCGCGAGGTCGACCGACGTCGGTCGATGCCGGTCGCAGCGAGCCGGTCGCTGCGCCGCGATTCGTTCCCCTCGAAATTCGTTCACTCGAATCGGATGCCGCCATGACCGCCGCTCCTTCGGATTCGAATCCCATACGACAGTGGTTCGAGGCGAGTCAGCGACTGTTCGCAAGAGTCGAAGCCCAGGAAAAGGAAATCGCACAGGCGGCGGAATGGTTCGCGCGGTCGATCCTCGCCGGACGAGTCGTCCACGCGTTCGGCGCCGGCCACAGTCGAATGCCGATCGAGGAACTCTGGCCTCGTTACGGTTCGTTCCCCGGCTTCAATCCGATCGTCGAACTCTCGATGACGTTTCATCATCCGGTCGTCGGCTGCAACGGCCAACGGCAGGCGATGTTTCTCGAGAACGTCCCCGGTTTCGCGGCGCGTATCCTGCGCAACTTCGTGCTCGATCCGATCGACTCGGCGCTGATCGTCTCGTCGAGCGCCGGCAGTCTGGTCGCGATCGAGATGGCCGAGGAGTTCCGCCGGCGCGGCATCCGCGTCGTCGCGATCGTGTCGCTGGACCATGCCGCCTCGTGCCCGGCGAAGCGAGCCGACGGCCTGAAGCTGACCGACGTAGCCGATCTGGTTCTCGATACCGGCGCCCCGGAAGGGGATGCGATGGTCTCGATCGAAGGGCTCGACGCGAAGGTCGCCCCCGGTTCGACGATCGGTTCGTGCCTGCTCGTCAACGCGATCAAGGCGGACTTGGCTCGACGACTGGTCGAAGGAAGGCAGCCCCCTCGCGTGCTCGCCGCCGCCAACGTGGTCGGAGCCGCGCGATCGGCGGCGATGTTCGAGAGCGCCTATGACGAACACGCGCGCCGCTTGGCTCGTCTGTTTCAGCACCCGGAATCGGAGTGACCGCGCCATGCAACCTCGCCCTCTGCGGACGACCGTCATCGGCAGTCTGCCGTTTCCCGGCTGGCTCGAGTTCTCCTCGGCGCATCTCGAGCGGTTCGGCCCGGACGATCTGGCCGAACTGCAGCGCGACGCGGTGATCGCCGCCGTTCACGATCAGCTCGCCGCCGGACTGGACGTCATCTCGGACGGCGAACAGACTCGCCTCGACTTCAACCTGTCGTTCTACGGTCATCTGACCGGCCTGGCGCTCGAGGGGGCGCCGCCGCGCCGCTTCGGCCCGCCGGCTCACGATCAGCGAGGCAAGCATGCGGTCGTCGGGGCGATCGAGGCGCCGAGCGGCCTGGGGGCGGTCGCCGAGTATCGACGTCTGGTCGAGGTCGCGCGGGTACTGCAGCCCGGCGGCGGTGCGGTACTCAAGGCAAGCGTTCCCGGGCCTTACACGCTGAGCGGTCGTCTGGTGCCGAACGATGCCTATCCCGATCGCTGGGCCCTCGCCGAAGCGCTGCGCGACATCGTTTCGCGAGAACTGACGGCGCTGGTCGACGCCGGTTGCACCGAACTGACGGTCGACGAGCCGTCGATGAGCTGCTACGCCCATCGGGTCGATCCGGAGCGACTGGTCGATCTGTTCTCGCGGACCGTCGCACCGATCGTCGGTCGCTGCCGATTGTCGACGCATCTCTGCTTCGGCAACTACAAGGCGCGAGCGGTCGGCCCCCGGCGTTACGCGCCGATGTTCCCCGCCTTCGCGAAGCTGCCGGTCGACGAGATCCATCTCGAGATGGCGAGTCGCGAGTACGCGGAACTCGATCTGATCGGTTCGCTCGCCGAAACGCATGACGTCGCGGTCGGAATCGTCGACGTCAAGAGCTACCACCTCGAGACGGTCGACGAGATCGCCCATGCGGTGCGCCGCTGCCTGAAGTTCGCCCCGGCCGAACGACTCGCGTTCGCCCCCGACTGCGGACTCAGTCAGACCGCGCGGTGGGCTTCGACCGCCAAGCTCCGCCAGCTGGTCGCCGGTGTCGCGAAGGTCCGGAACGAGATCGGCGTCGCCTGACGGTTGCCGAAAAGGCCGATTCGACGGAGCGGGATCGAACGGTCGGTGTCCGAAGAACGGGATCGCGAAATCGTCTCGAGCCGACGACCGCACGGATTCGAGAAGCGAGAGGACGTTTCGCGGGTGACAGCTCCCCTCGCGATTCGAGCGCACGGAGACCGACGATGATCGAACCGGTCCTGAAGGACGACGACCTGTTGACCGACATTCGCGCGGCCGATCGCCCCGACGACGGACTCCGTCTCTGGTGGCTCGGCCAGAGCGGCTTTCTGATTCAGCATTCCGGCGAGCATCTGCTGTTCGATCCGTATCTCTCCGATTCGCTGACCCGCAAGTACGCCGGCTCGGAGCGCCCGCATCTGAGGATGACCGCGCGGCCGATCGCCCCCGAGCGACTCGACTTCATCGATGTCGTCACGGCCAGTCATCATCACACCGACCATCTCGACGGCGACACGCTCCGTCCGCTGATCGCCGCGTCACCGCGGGTCCGGGTGGTCGTGCCGGAAGCGCACTCCGGACTGGCTGCCGCTCGCTGCGAAGTCCCTCCCGAGCGGCTCGATCCGATCGATGCCGGGCGTTCGATCTCGATCGGCAACTTCAGGATCCACGCCGTCTGGTCGGCGCACGAACTCCCCGAAACCGATCGCGACGGCCGTCATCTCTTTCTCGGATTGGTCGTCCGCTGCGGCCCCTGGTCGATCTATCACGCGGGGGACACGGTCGACTTTCCGGGGCTGGCCGAGCAACTCGACGGATTCGGCATCGACATCGCCTTGCTTCCGATCAACGGTGCGGCCCCCGCTCGTCAGGTCTCGGGGAATTTCTGGGGAGACGAAGCGGCAGCGTTCGCACGGCGCATCGACGCGCGGCTCGCGATCCCGTGTCACTACGAGATGTTCACCTTCAACTCGACGACTCCCGACGAGTTCGTTCGCGCCTGTCTGAAGCTCGACCAGCCCTTTGCCGTGCTGAAGGCGGGACAGCGATTCGATGCCGTTTCGATCCGCCCTCGCGGAGACCGTCTCAACTGACGGTCGGACGATGGCGATCCGGATCTGGGAGTACACGGTCGGAGGCGGTCGATTCGCGGAAGCGACCGACGAGGCGTTTCCGATCGCCTTGCGTCGCGAAGGGCGCGCGATGATCGGCGCGCTGGTCCGATCGTGTTCTCCCGAACTGCGGCGCCGTCTGAGGATCGCATGGGATCCTCAGGCCGGCACACCTCCTGACGATGTCGCCATCGACCGGATCGACTCGGTCGCAGCGCTCGAACGCTGGTTCGACGGAGCGGCCGATGAGCCGTCCGAGCGGTCGCCGGTGAAGCGAGAACGAGGCGGGTTGCTGATCATCGCGCCGGAGACGGACGGCCGTCTGGCTCGATGGACCGAACGAGCCGAAAAGAGCGGCGCGCGCCTCTTGTCGCCGTGCGCCGAGTTCGTTCGACTCGCCTCGGACAAGACCGCGACGACTCGCCGTCTGGCCGAGGCAGGGGTTCCGGTCCCTCGCGAGATTCGCGGCGAGCAGTCGGCGGAGTCCCTCGCGAGCGAAACTCGATCCGATCTCGCGCGACCGCTGCGCTGCGTCATCAAGGATCGCTTCGGCTGCGGCGGAGTCGACATGGTCCGCTGGCGTTCCGGAGACTGGGGCTCGACCGGCGGCATCGACGGCGTTCCGCATCCGCTCGTCTGGCCGCGCGAACGATGGCACGTCGAGCAGGAGCATGAGGGAACGAGCGTCGGGATCTTCGTACTCGTCGGCCCGGGAGGCTATCGGATCCTGCCGCCGATCGCGCAGCGCCAGGGTGAAGGGGGCTCGTACCTGGGAGGAAGCTATCCGCTGGCGGCCGCGCCGGCGCAGCGGGCAATGCGACTGGCGCGGCGAGTCGTGACGGCGATGCCGAAGTCCGGCGCCTCGTTCGGCATCGACCTGATCCTGGGGAACGAGGAGCAGGAGGATGTCGTGCTGGAAGTGAATCCGCGGCTGGTGTCGAGTTGGATCGGCTTGTCGCAACGGATCGGACCGTACCTGGGCGACGCGCTGCTCGCCGGCGACTCGTACGACGTCGAACCGCAACCGATCGATCGCCGTCGACGGGAGCTGATCGTCGATCCGACTCCGCTGATGTTCGACGTTTCGCACGACGGGCCGTCGGCGACGACGAACGGCCGATCGACCGAGGAGGCAACGTGAAGGGACGCGATCTCTCGACAGCCGGTTGGCTCGGCCTCGATATCGGCGGAGCGAACTGCAAGCTCGCGACCGACGGCGGCGAGTCGTTTTCCTTTCCGTTCGCGCTATGGGTCGATCCCGACGGGCTCGCACCTCGCTTGGCCGAAGCGATCGGCTCGATCGATCCGACAGGGAAGCTCGGTCTGGCGATCACGATGACCGGCGAGCTGGCCGATTGCTTTCGGACACGCGCCGAAGGGGTGGCGCGGATCGTCGCTGCGGTCGAACGGATCGGACAGGGGCGACCGACTCGTTACTGGGGGACCGATCGGCGTTTTCGGGCGGCCGATCAGGCGATCGTCGCTTGGGAGCGGATCGCAGCGGCGAACTGGCACGCGACGGCGACCTGGTTGGCGAACGAACTGTTCGGCGCGGCGAACGACGACCGATCGCCGCGGATCGGATTGCTGATCGATGTCGGCTCGACCACCACCGACCTGATTCCGTTCGACGCGACCGGCTCGATCGCTCATGGTGCGACCGATCGCGAACGATTGGCGACGGGCGAACTCGTCTATATCGGCATGCGCCGAACGCCGATCGCGGCGATCGTCCGTTCGTTGACGTTGCGAGGAGAGCGGATTCCGGTCGCGGCCGAGCGGTTCGCGACGACTCTGGATGCCCATCTGCTGCTCGAAGCGATCGACGAGGACCCGAGCGATCACGAGACGGCGGACGGTCGCCCGGCCCTTCGCGAACATGCGTGGGATCGTCTGGTAAGGATGCTCGGCGAGGATCGCAACGGCGTGACGCTCGTCGAGGCTCGCGAGTTGGCTTCGCAGATCGCCCGTCGCCAACGAACGCTGATCGACCGCGCGATCCGGCGGGCGATCGATCGAATCGGCAGGCCGTCGATCGTCATGACGGCAGGGGAGGGGAGTCGCTTCGCGGCCGAACTTTCGAGTCGGCGAGTTCCCGATGCGGCGATCCTCGATCTCGCCGATCGGTTCGATCCCGGGATCGCTCGTGCGGCACCGGCTCATGCCGTCGCTCGCTTGGCTCGCGCCTCGTTCGGATCTCCGGCCCGAGGAATCGACGGATGAGTGCGTCGAGTCCGCGAGGTGAACGTCCGGCGGCCGATCTGTCGAAGCGCGTGCCGATGATCGCGAAACTCGGCGGAAGTCTGTTCGAGCTGCGCGACTTGCGGGAACGAGTCGAACGATGGCAGACCGACGCCTCGGCCGCCGAGGGGCTGTTGCTCGCCGGCGGAGGCCCGCGTGTCGACGACGTGCGACTTGACCAGGTGCGATGCGGTTGGACCGACGCCGAGGCTCATTGGCGGGCGATCGATCTGATGTCCTTGGCGGCTGCGGAGGTCGCCTCGCGACTCCAGTTGCCGAGAATCGATGCGCGGCGACTGGATCGAGGCGTGTGGCCGGAGGGGGAAGGTTGGCAGGTCGTCGATGCGACCGGACTGCTCCGTTCGGTCGACCCGTTGCCGCGCGACTGGAGCGTCACGAGCGATTCGATCGCGGCATGGCTGGCAAGGCGTTGGCGGATCGGACGGCTGGTCCTGTTCAAGAGTCGACCGGCGGCGGCACCGTTCGCGTCCCCGGGCGACGACACGACGCTGGTCGATCGCCACTTCGCGACGCTGCTCGGCGACGGGCTGTCGGTCGAGGTGGTCGATCTGCGCAGCGAGCCGACGATCGCCTCGGAAGCCCGAGCCGAATTCCCTTGCTCGACCCCCGAGCCGCCGAGCCGGCGGACCGCCGATTCCGGCGCCTGAGGCCGGCTGACCACGGAACCTTCGCGCCTCGGAGCGGGACGTCTAGAATGCCCGCTCTGCTCGCGTCGCGGAGGCCGATCGGTCGGTCGGGGCGTGAGTCGGGCGAGGAACGACCAGGAGACGGATGTGTATCGGACCCATACCTGCGGCGATTTGCGAGCGACCGATTCGGGCAAGACGGTGACCCTCTGCGGCTGGGTCGACACGACTCGCGATCACGGCAAGGGGATGTTCATCGACCTGCGGGATCGTTTCGGCGTCACTCAGGTCTGCGTCACCCCCGACTCGTCCGCCGCCGACTTGGCGGTCGCCAAGGAATTGGGACGCGAGTTCGTGATCCGAGCGACCGGAACGGTCCATCCCCGTCCGGCCGGCCAGGAGAATCCGCGACTGGCGACCGGCGAGATCGAGGTGCACGTCACGAGCCTGGCGATTCTCAACCCGTCGGCGACCCCTCCGTTCCTTCCCGGTCAGAAGGAGCTCCCCGGAGAAGACCTCCGACTGAAGCACCGCTACCTGGATCTGCGTCGTCCGAAGATGCAGCGAACGCTCGAGCTGCGCAGTGCGATCATCAAGCGGATGCGCGACTACTTCGAGCAGCATCGCTTCATCGATGTCGAGACGCCGATTCTGGGACGGAGCACTCCGGAAGGGGCCCGGGACTATCTGGTCCCCAGTCGCGTTCACCCCGGGTCGTTCTACGCGCTGCCGCAGTCTCCGCAGCTGTACAAGCAGATCATGATGGTCGCCGGCTACGATCGGTACGTGCAGGTGGCGCGCTGCTTCCGCGACGAGGATCTTCGAGCCGATCGGCAGCCGGAGTTCACGCAGCTGGACGTCGAAATGTCGTTCGTCGACTCGGACGACGTCATGGGGATGATCGACGGGCTCATGGCGAAGCTGATGCGGGAGCTCAAGGGGGTCGAGATCACGACGCCGCTCCCGCGAATGACCTACGACGAGGCGATGCGCCGCTTCGGGCATGACGCTCCGGACCTGCGTTACGGCATGGAATTGGTCGACATCACCGATCTGGCGGCCGCCTGCGACTTTCGCGTCTTCCGTGGAACGGCGGACGAAGGGGGCTGCGTCCGGGGGCTTTGCGCGATCGGTGCGGCCGAGCGTTATTCGCGGAAGCTGATCGACGAACTGACCGAGTTCGTCCGCAACGATCACGGCGCGAAGGGGCTCGCCTGGTTCAAGGTCGAAGCGGACGGGACGCTCGCGTCGCCGATCGCGAAAAACTTCGATGGGGCGATGCTGACGAGGATCGCCGAGCGATTCTCGGCGAAGCCGGGGGATCTGATCCTGCTGGTGGCCGACGCGTGGGAGGTGACCTGCCGCGCCCTGAACGGCCTCCGTCGACGTCTGGCGGCCGAGCTGAAGCTGTACGATCCCGACTCGATGCACCTGTCGTGGATCGTCGAGTTCCCGATGTTCGACTGGGATGCGGAAGAAGGGCGCTGGGTGGCGATGCACCATCCGTTCACCGCCCCGCGCGATCAGGATCTGGCCAAGCTTGCCGACGATCCGAAGGGGTGCCGCGCCAAGGCATACGATCTGGTGATCAACGGCTACGAGGCGGGGGGAGGGACGATCCGGATCCACGACTCGAAGATCCAGCAGCAGGTCTTCGGCCTGTTGGGGCTCGACGAGGAGGAAGCGGTCCGTCGCTTCGGGTTCCTGCTCGATGCGCTTCGCTACGGCGCACCGCCGCACGGCGGTATCGCTCTGGGGATCGACCGAGTCGTGATGCTCTTCGGCGGCCTGGACAACATCCGCGACTGCATCGCGTTCCCCAAGACGCAGCGCGCGATGGACCTGATGACCGAGGCACCGAACACGGTCGATCCGAAGCAGCTGGCCGAACTGGCGATCGCCGTGCTTCGTCAGTCGAAGAGCTGAGCGATCGAGTCGGCCGAGCTCCACCGCGATTCGTTTCGCTGACGGCGCCTCGTTCGCGACGAGGCGCCGTTTTCGTGCGCCGATCGGCAGCAGGCGTGATCGCTAGCGTCCGCGCCGACTCGCCGGACGGATTTTCCTCGTTTCGTCCGCGTCGGCGGCGAGTTCGGCTGAAGTCGCCGCGCGATCCCTCGGACCTTCGCTCGACCCCCGTGCGGCTCGCAGCCGTTATCCGGACGGTCCCGTTCGGTTCGGTCATTCTCGCTAAAGAGAAGACCGTCGTCTTAACGAAATTACGTTCCGTGAGGGGCGTCCCGCTCGATCACCGCGCATGAAGCACGGGAAGTCGAGACGCACGGGACGAACTTCACAGGGGGGGATGAACTCGATCGGCACTCTGCCGACCTGACGACGGCGCGCTGACCCGAAGCGCCGTCGGACGGCGCGTTCGTCTCTTGCATCGACGCCGTACCTCGAGTCCGCCGATCGCGGATTCGCATGTTCCCCATCGCCCGCCCGCGAAGGGATCGTGCGCATTCCGGTCGACCGCGGACTCACCGATTTCAATCTTTGTGGCGCGGATCAGAGGGACCTGAGCCCAAACCACCAGAAGCGAACGGATTGCCCCGACCCAGATGTTTCGCGAGTCGGTCTCTCGATAGAGCGGCTGATGGATCGACCGATTTCGGATCGACTCGCGCGGCACGGGGCAGAACTCGTCGACGACTTCGGTCGCCGGCGAGCGATACGAGTCACGAAGATGTTCATGGAGAGCCTGCGATGAAGGTGTTCACGACTGGTCAGGTCGCCAAGATCTGCAAAGTGGCCCCGCGCACGGTCAGCAAGTGGTTCGATTCGGGTCGTTTGAAGGGTTATCGCATCCCCGGTTCTCAGGACCGTCGGATCCCTCGCGAGTATCTGATCAGGTTCCTCAAGGAACATGGGATGCCGTTGGGTGACCTCGAAGACGAGGCCATGGCCAAGGTGCTGATCGTCGCTCAGGACCAAGTCCTGATCGAGAATCTGAAGCGGGAGCTTCCCGTCGAGAAGGCGTTCCGGGTCGCTGTGGCCTCGAGCGGTTTCGAAGCGGGGATTCAGGCCGAGAGCTTCCATCCGGACGCGATCATCTGCGACTTCTCGATCGGCAAGGTCGAGGCGCTGCAGATCTGCCAGAACCTGCGGAAGAACGCGGATTTCGCCGAGACGATTCTCATCGCCCTGCTGCCGGACGACGGCAGCCCGATGAGCTTCGACCGCTCGGCGATCAACGAGACGTTCAAGAAGCCGTTCGATGCGAGCCTGCTGGCCCAGCGCCTGCGGACTCTGATCGGGGCCCGCAAGGAACTGGTCTGATTTCGGATATCGCCGCCGAACGCTAAAGACCGCCACGATGGACCCTCGTGGCGGTTTTTTCGTGCGCCGATCCGAACGGTTCGTCGCGACCGGACGCTGGCCTCCGACGCACCGATCGATCAGGCTGACGCATCGCCTGGACGCCGCTCCGACTCGCGTTCCTTTCTCCGCAAGACGATGGTTCGATGATGTCCGCCGACGATCGCTCGCACGCTCCCTCCGCCCCGCCTCGCTCGACGCACTTCGACTCGCAGGGGCGAGTCGTGATGGTCGATGTCGGTGCCAAGCCGATCACTCGACGCGTCGCGACGGCATCGGGAGCGATCACGATGCGACCCGAGACGCTGCGGGCGATTCTCGATCGCTCGATCGCCAAGGGAGACGTGCTGCAGATCGCTCGGATCGCCGGCATCCAAGGGGCGAAACGGACGGGCGAACTGATCCCGCTCTGTCATCCGCTCCCGCTCGATTCGGTCCGAGTCGATCTGGTGCCGGACGGCGACCGGACGCTCAGGATCGAAGCGGAGGTGTCGGTGTCGGCCAGGACGGGGGTCGAGATGGAAGCGCTCACGGCCGTCTCGATCGCCGCGCTCACCGTCTATGACATGATCAAGTCGATCGATCGCGAGCCGACGATCGGACCGATCCGACTGGAAGCGAAGTCGGGGGGAAAGAGCGGCGACTTCCGCCGCGATGCGACCGATTCGGAATGACCCGCGTCCCGTAGCTCGGCGTCAGGTCTCTCGGCGGTCACGAGCGATTCGTATCGACGTTGCCGCGAGGGGGATCGGCGCTGCCGCGCGACGGATCGCCGATGCTCCGGTTCGATTCGCCGGGGCGAGCGAGCATCGGGCGAAGCTCCTGGACGAAATCGCGGACATCCTTGAACTCGCGATAGATGCTCGCGAAGCGGACGTAAGCGACCTGGTCGACCTGAGCGAGATATCGCATCACGATCTCGCCCAGTTCGCGACTGTCGAGCTCGTTCTCGTAGCGACCGAAGACTTCCTGTTCGACCTGCTGCACGACCGCGAGAATCTGGTCGTCCGAGATCGGCCGCTTCCAGCACGCCTTGCGGAGCCCGTCCCGGATCTTCTCGGGCTGGAATGCCTCTCGCTCGCCGTTCTTCTTGACCACCTTCAGATCGAACTCGGCCGGACGTTCGTAGGTGGTGTAGCGGCGGTCGCACGAGACGCACAGACGCCGACGACGGATGGTGTAACCGTCTTCGGCCGCGCGGGTATCGACCACCTTGTCGTTGTCTTCGCGACAGTAGGGACACTTCATCGTCGCCGGCCCCCTTCCGAAAACGGCCGCCGAGAACCGGACGCCGCCTCGAGCCCGTTCGAGAAACGCGGCGGCGAGCGCCGACCGATATCGCCCGAAGGACGAGCAGTCTAACGGTTGTCGATGCGATCGGGCAGGGCGATCCGGCCGAGCCGGCGCTGCGAATCCCCGGAACGGAACCGGTCGTTCGCTCTTCCCACCCGTTGGCATCTCCCCTGCTCGCGATTCACAATGAGTGGACTCGTCTCCGCCCTGTCCGACCGGTCGAACGAAGAATCGGTCCGCGGCGACGAATCTTCGGTCCGATCCGTTGCGCCGGCTCCAGCCGCGCGACTCGCGCCGCTCGCCGACAAGAGCCCTCTACAGAGAACCTCTCGATGAAACCGAATCCGGTCCCGGACGAACAGGAAACGGTCCTCTGGACCGGCAGCTACTCGGGCAAGGCGATGATCGGCCAATGGGTCGGCGTCGCGCTCCTGACCGTCGTGCTGATCGTCATCGGTCTGTTGTTGGGGGGAGTCGGCGTGCTCGTGACCGGAGCGATCGCGGCGATCCTGTGGGCCATCACCATCGGCCAGTGGGCGATCCGCAAGCTCGGCTATGCGTATGAACTGACCAACCAGCGCCTGAAGCACCGCGCCGGGATTCTCAATCGGACGAACGACCGGATCGAACTGATCGACGTCGACGACGTCATCTACAAGCAGGGAATCGTTCAGGCGATGCTCGGCGTCGGTGACGTGTCGATCCGCTCGAGCGACGTCAGCAATCCCGAGCTGACCTTGCGCGGCATCGACCGAGTCAAGGAAGTCTCGGACATGATCGACAACGCTCGGCGAGCGGAACGGCGCAAGCGCGGCGTCTATGTCGAAACGGTCTGAGCCGGTTCGTCCGAGCGTCGACCGCGCGAGAGAAACGCCGTACCGCGAAGCGACGCCGTACCGCGAAGCGAACTTTCCCGCATGACCGGTCGGCAAGTCCGACTGCCGGTAACGACTCAGCGACGGGAAGCACCGAGCTGCCAGAGGAGATCGAGCGAGTGGATGCCGAAACGATCCGGGCCAACCAAGCGCCGCTCAAGCGGCAGTACCGCGAGGCACCGGAGAGCGCCTGGCGGACGCTGCGAGCCGAAGGGGTGTTGGCCGAGAACCCGACCGTCTGCGAAGTGGCGAGCCATCTCGGGACGATCCCGGCCGGGTTGCACGTCAACACCGGCGGCGATGGTTCGCATGCCTGCGCCGGCAACATGCTGCTCGAATCGCTCGTCGCCTGTGCCGGGGTGACGCTCGGAGTCGTCTCGACCGCCCTGGGGCTCCCGCTGACCGACGTTCGGGTCACGGCCGAAGGGGATGTCGACTTTCGAGGGACGATGGGGGTCGATCGGAGCGTGCCGGTCGGCTTCCAGGCGATCCGACTGAAGCTCGCCTTCACGTCCGGCGCGACCGAGGAGCAGGTGGCCAAGCTGCTCGAACTGACCGAGCGGTACTGCATCATCCACCAGACCCTCTCGAAGGCGGTCCCCTGCACGATCGAGCGAGTCGCCGGCTGAGCCGACACGACGCTTCGAGCCACGACCGGTCTCCGTTCGCCGCTGCCGATCTGGCCGGCGTCGATCCCCCCGATGCAACCACCTGCCCCCTGGCATGCCCCCGGCGAATTGGTACCGTGAGCGGTCCGAGCGAGCGGAGCGACGCCGAAACGTCATTTCGTGAGAATGGCGTTTCGCGAGAGCGATCAGGCGATCGGATTCGGTCGACCTCGCCGGCCGGGCGAAATCGCCCGATCGAGGCGTCGAGACGGGGTCGATGATACGATTCGTTCAGGCGTGGCGACGCGATGAACGTCGTTCGGCTCGCCCGATCGCTCCCCTCGTCCGAACTCGCATCGATTCAGGCGTCCGATTTCCATGTCCACCCCGCTCGTCTCTGTTGCTGATGCCCGGCGGCCGCTGCATGCGGGCGTCGACGTCGGCGGCACGACGATCAAGATCGGGATCGTCGATGATCTCGGTCGGACGCTCGGAGCGACGAAGATTCCGACGGCGGACGAGACGGGAGTCCCCGACGCGGTGCGGCGGATCGCCGCGGCTCTTCGAAGCCTCGCCGACGAGCGTCGGATCGACTCGGGTGATGTCGTATCGGTCGGACTCGGCACGCCCGGGACGATGGACATCCCCGCGGGGCTGATTCTCGAACCGCCGAATCTTCCCGGCTGGCGCCACTTTCCGATTCGAGATGCGTTGGCCGAGGCGTGCGAGCGTCCGGTCACCTATGCGAACGATGCAGGAGCGGCGGCGTACGGCGAGTTCTGGGTCGGTGCCGGCCGCGAGCACCGGAGCATCTGTCTGTTCACGCTCGGGACCGGAGTCGGCGGCGGCGTGATCGTCGACGACGTGTCGATCGACGGCGCCCACAGCCACGGCGCCGAGTTCGGTCATGTGGTGATCGACACGACCGCCGAAGCGCGACGCTGCTCGTGCGGCAAGCCGGGACATCTCGAGGCCTACGCCAGTGCGACGGCGCTGGTGTCGATCGTCCGCGAACGGTTGGCGGCAGGAGAGCCGTCGTCGCTGGCAGGAATCGCTGCCGACTCGCTGACCGCTCTGGACGTCGCCAAGGGAGCGGAAGCGGGAGACGCGCTGGCGCTGCGACTGATCGACGACCTGGCCGTTCGCCTCGGTCTGGGAGTCGCCACCGTGACTCACGTGATCGATCCCGAAGCGGTGATCCTGGGAGGGGCGATGAACTTCGGCGGCGCCGCTCATCCGCTCGGACAACGATTTCTCGCGCGGGTCACCGCCGAGTTCCGCCGCCTGACGTTCCCGGTCCAGGCGGCTCGCACGGCGCTCCTTTTCGCGGCGCTGGGCGGAGATGCCGGCTACATCGGCGCGGCCGGCTTGGCCCGCCTCAACCATCGCAACCAGGCCTCGTGAACACGAGGCTCGAGACATGACCATCCGCAACGAAGACATCCGCAACTTCTGCATCATCGCGCACATCGACCACGGCAAGAGCACCCTGGCCGACCGGCTGCTCGAACAGACCGGAACGGTGGCGTCGCGCGAGATGAAGGAGCAGCTGCTCGACGACATGGATCTCGAGCGGGAACGCGGGATCACGATCAAGGCGCGGGCCGTCGCGCTCAAGTACGTTCAGGACGGACAGACGTACGAACTGAACCTGATCGATACGCCGGGGCATGTCGACTTCGCCTACGAAGTGTCACGCTCGCTCGCGTGCTGCGAAGGAGCGCTGCTGGTCGTCGACGCGTTTCAGGGGGTCGAGGCCCAGACGCTGGCGAACGTGTATGCGGCGATGGGGCACGACCTGACCATCATTCCGGTCATCAACAAGATCGATCTGGTCCATCAGCGCGCCGACGAGGTGGCGCTCGAGATGGAACAGTCGCTCGGGATCGATCCGTCGACCGTCGTCCGAGTCAGCGCCAAGTCGGGGATCGGCATCGACGGGCTGCTGCGCGCGATCATCGACCGGATTCCGCCTCCGAAGGGAGATGCCGACGCGCCGCTCCAGGCGATGGTCTTCGACTCGCATTACGACGACTACCGCGGCGCGATCACCTACCTGCGGCTGATGCAGGGAACGATCCGACGCGGCCAGAAGATCCGCTTCCTGCAGACCGGCTACACGCACGAAGTGCTCGAGCTCGGGCAGTTCGCGCCGAAACGACGTCCGTGCGAGGAACTGCGAGCCGGCGAAGTCGGTTACGTCATCTGCAACATCAAGAGTCTCGATAAGGTCAAGATCGGCGACACCGTCAGCGTTCCGGGGGACGGAGCGGCTCCGGCACTCGAGGGCTACAAGGAGCCGCGGCGGATGGTCTACTGCGGCCTCTATCCGTCCGACGGCCAGGACTTCGAGGAGCTGCGCGACGCCCTCACCAAGCTCTCGATCAACGACCCGAGCTTCGAGTTCCAGCCCGAGTCGAGCGAGGCGCTCGGCTTCGGCTTTCGTTGCGGCTTCCTCGGCCTGCTGCACATGGAGATCATCCAGCAGCGATTGGAAGGGGAAGCGAACATCGACCTGGTGCAGACCGCACCGAACGTCACCTACGAGATCCTGACTCGGTCGGGCGAGACGCTCGAGATCCATCGCCCGCAGGAAGTCCCCGATTCGGGACAGATCGAGGAGTTCCGCCAGCCGATCGTCCGCGTCAACATCGTCGTGCCGGAGGAATTCGTCGGCGCGGTGATGAAGCTCTGCAACGATCGCCGCGGCGTCCAGCGCGGCACGGAGTACCTGTCGCCGACCCGCATCATGCTGACGTACGACCTGCCGCTGGCCGACGTCATCTACGACATGCACGACAAGCTCAAGAGCATGACGCGCGGCTACGGTACCATGGATTACGACCTGGTCGGCTACCAGACGGCCGACCTGGTCCGCATGGACATCCTGGTCAACGGCAAGCCGGTCGACGCGCTCAGCGTGATCTGCCATCGGGCCGACGCCGAACGGCGGGGCCGTCAGGTCTGCAAGAAGCTGAAGGAAGAGATCGATCGGCACATGTTCGAGGTGGCGGTCCAGGCGGCGATCGGCTCGCGCGTCATCGCTCGCGAGACGGTCAAGGCGCTTCGCAAGAACGTCACGGCGAAGTGCTACGGCGGCGACATCTCGCGCAAGAAGAAGCTCTGGGCCAAGCAGAAGGAAGGCAAGAAGCGGATGAAGTCGGTCGGCTCGGTCGACATTCCGCAGAAGGCCTTCATGGCAGTGCTCGATACGGGTGAGGAACGAGCCTGATCGTCCCGGCGTCGCGTCGCCGGCGGCGACCGGTCACGGAGAACCACGCATGTCGGTCCTTCACGATCAGGTCCGATTCGCCGACCGGCGACTGACCCGGCAACGACGTTGGGACCTGCTCCCGACCGCCCTCATGGCGCTCGCCGTGCCGGCGATCCTGCCGATCCTCCTGCCGAAGCTCGTCGTCTGGCAGCGTCCCGATTGGGCCGTCGACTTCTGGCCGCTCCTCTGGCTTTCGGCGGCCGTGTTCCTCGCCGCCGCGGTCGTCGAAGGGCGATTGCGGTTCAGCCGCCGGGGAACGCTCGATGCCGCGGTCGAGATCGATCGACGACTCGATCTCGCCGAGCGGACCTCCTCGGCGCTGACGCTCCCTCCCGAGCTGCGCGACGCGCCGATCGGCCGACTGCTGATCGAGGATGCCGAGCGCAAGCTCTATGGCCTCGCCGAGGCCGGTCGGTTCGAAGGTGGTTTCCAGAGCTTTTCCTCCGCGCTCAGCCTCGCGATCCACATGGCGAGCGAAGCCTATCGGCGTGATGGCGGCCTTTCCGGCACCGCAACCGGCCTGCGCGACTTCGACCAGAAGCTGGGCGGCTTGCAGCGCTCGGACCTTGTGATCCTTGCGGGGCGCCCGGCGATGGGCAAGACCTC
>DMPQ01000109.1 GCA_003455945.1 Planctomycetaceae bacterium | reverse complement strand
GTTCGTCGTGGCCCAGTTCGTCGGGATCGAGCGAGCCGCTCGTCGGCTCCCAATGCTCGACGACCCGCAGCTCGATCGAATCGGCCCGGTCGGCGAAGGTCAGCGAATAGGCGAACTCCACCGCGGGAGCATCGTGAGACCAGCGGTCAAGAGTCGCCACGAACTGCCGGATCCTCTGCGGGATCAGTCGACGCTCACCCTGAACGAGCGAAAGTTCGGCGGTCCCTTCGCTCTCCGCCCTCGCCAGTGCGACCCCTCCCGGCTCCCAGAACCAGCTCTTCCCCTCGGTGTACTGCCGCGCGGCGTCGCCGATCCACCATCGGACGAGCCCTGATCGTTCGAAGTCGAAGAGCAGCCCATGCCGATTGGCGAGTCCGATCAGCAGCGGCGAGACGTAGGTGCGATCGGCATCGCGCACGACGTCGCGCACCAGCAGGGCGCGAGCATCGGCCGTCCTGCCGTCATGGGCCAGAACACGCTCCGGATCGGCGCGAGGGGGATCGAAGCCGTCGACGGAAAGCGTCTGCCAGAGAGCGTCGATCTGCAGGGCGAGATCGCCGTGCATCGGCCCGTCGACCGGAATCCGGACCGAAGGCATCTCCATGTCGGGAACGATCCGCGCCGGATCCCGCAACCAACGATCGAACCAGTCTCGCTCGAAGCGGGATGCCGGATCGTCCAGCGGCGGACCGAGCGCATGCGGCAGCACTCCGACCGGTCGATGGCGGCCGATCGCATGACAGGAGGTGCAGCCGAAGCCGTTCGCGCCGACCAACCGAGGGCCATGAATCGCAACCTCGTCCGGATCGCCCGTTCGAGTCGCTTCGACGAGAGGGGCCGGCAGCCGATCGACCGCTCTCAGGTGATCGACGATCGTCGAGCGTTCGTCGTCGTCAAGATCGAAGATAGGCATTCGGACCGTCAGCCACTCGCGCCGCCGCGACCCCTCGCGCAGCACGGCATGCAGCACGTCGGGACGAAGGCGATCGCCGATGCCGTCGAGCGACGGCGCGCGAATCCTTCCCGGCTCGAACGCCTGATCGCCTCTCGAAGCGTCGACGATCGACTCCGGGAGCCTGGAAGTCCGTCCGCCTCGTTCATGGCAGGCGAAACAGCGGCGATGCGTCNNGAGCCGATCGGCTGGAGCGGCATTGCGGCGTGGGTGCGAGCTTCAGCGATCGCCTCCGCAACGGCACTCCGATCGTCATCCACCAGTGCATAGACCGGCGCGATTCCGTCGAAGTCCGGAGATCGATCGGCGCAGCCGAGACCGGTCGAACCGATCGGCACGGCGATGGCGGGGACGGCTCGATCATCGGGCGCGTCGTGACAGGCGTCGCAACGGTGTTCGCGATACAGCTGCTCGCCGCGGCGAATCGATTCGGCGCGAGCCGGATCGTCGTTGTCGATCGGCGGCAGCTCGTCGAGGAATCGGAGTTCTGTCGTCTCGTTTTCGGCAACGTGCGCTCGGTCGACGAGCGCCGCGACGAGATCGGCGATCTCCTGTTCGTCGAGCGGGATCCGAGGCATGAATGCGTGCGAGTCGAGCGAGCGCGGGTCGATCAGGCGAGCGATGATCGCATCGCGACTCCGATACGAAGCGACGCGATCCAGACTCGGGCCGCGAAAAGGATCCTCATCCGGTGCGACCGAATCGCCCCCGTCATGACAAGCCAAGCAGCCGACCGAGGCGAGCAACGCGTCACCACGCTTCGCGTCTCCTGGCGGCAATTCCGGCGCTGCAGGAATCGTCAGGTCTCGCCGCCGATCGATCAGGTAGTTCGTCAGATCGTCGCTCTCCGAGTCGGTCAGCGCGAATCGAGGCATCGCGCGCGACCGATCATCGGTCAGGGCGATATCCAGTCGCGGGTGCTCTGCCAGCCGAGCTCGCGTCGTGCCCCAAGTCGACGTGCGAAGGTCGGGGGCCGCCGGCCCGAGGTCGGATCCCAGTTCGACATGGCACCGCGCACAGCGATGCTCGGACAGCAGCACGCGACCCCGTTCCAGCCGATCGAGTTCCGGATCGACCTCGCGTCGCAGGCGGTGAAGCGGAAGAGGTTCGGCGCCGAAGCCGGGGCCCGACCAGCTCAACTGAAGCGGCGACGCAGGGGGCTCGCCCGTTCCTTCCGTCGTCTCGACGACCAACTCGAAGGACTGCCAGTCTCCCGTCGCGACGATCGGCCCGAAGGTGACGATTCCGGCATCGGCATCGACCGTCGCAGCGATCGGCTTCCGATCGACGGAGAGGGCGACGGATGCGCGGCCGGCGACGTACCAACGATGATCGCCTCGGCCGTCGCCGAGCCACCATCCGGAGAAGCGGCGCCGCAGCGTTCGTCCGTTCGCTTCGGCAAACGGCAGACGTCCTCCGCTCAGGTCGAAGACGACCGAGCGCACGGCAGGCAGATCGTCGATCCGTTCTTCGAGCACGATGCCGGGGAGCAGGCCGTCGACCTCCTCCTGGCTGTGGGCCGCTAGGGCGAGCGACGACGTCAGGATGACGGCGAGAGCGGCATGGGAGAGAGCCGTTTTCGCGCGAGGCATGCATCCCTCCGATCCGCAGGCGGTAGCGAGGCGAAAACGCCATCGTACCTACCTCCGGCGATCGGAGGAGAATCGCCAGGTCAGCTACCGTGCCAGTCGACCGCTTCGAGCACCTTCGACGTCGCCTGCGACTTGTTGAGCACGTAGAAGTGGATGCCGGGGGCATCGCGTTCGAGCAGGTCGCGAACCTGTTCGGTCGCGTGTTCGATCCCGACCTGCTGCTGCCACTCCGGAGTCGCGTGTTCGCCCAGGCGATCGAGCAGACGTTGCGGGAGCTTGGCTCGACAGAGCGACGTGATGCGCTGCACCTGAGCGAGGTCGACGATCGGCAGGATCCCCGGCACGATCGGCACCGTGATCCCCTCGCGCTCGCAGGCGTCGACGAACCGGAAGTAGTCGTCGTTGTCGTAGAACAGCTGAGTCAGCACGATGTCGGCGCCGGCATCGACCTTGCGCTTCAGGTTGCGCAAGTCGGTCGCCGCATCCGGAGCCTCCTGATGGACTTCCGGATAGCCGGCGACGGCGATCCCCAGCGGCAGGCCTTGCTCGCGGACGAGCGACACGAGCTGATCGGCATACGAGAGCCCTCCCGGAACCGGCTCGAACTTGCCGCTTCCCGCCGGAGGATCCCCTCGGAGCGCGACCAGATGATCGATCCCCGCTTCGATCGCCTCGTCCAGATAGGCCCGAAGCTCGTCGACGGTCGAGCCGACGACGGTCAGGTGCGAGGCGACCGGCAGCCCGAATTCCCGTTTGACCATCCGGCAGACGTCGAGCGTCTTGCCGCGCGTCGATCCGCCGGCACCGTAAGTGCAGGTGACGAAATCGGGGCGAAAGCGGCTCAGCTCACGCAGGTTCGCCAGCAAGGCGGCGTCGCCGGCCGGCGTCTTGGGAGGGAACAGCTCGAACGAGAGCGCCTTGCGGTGCGACAGGTAGAACGACGCGAGCGACATGCGACAGCGGGACCGGAGAGGGACGGAGCCGTAAAAACGCCTCACTCTACAGCGAAAGCGGTTCGCCGGCCAGTTGCCGCTCGTGCCGAGTCAACTCGAACATGTCGTGCATCAGTTGCACGTCGGCTCGGGTCGGCTGCTGCTGCCGACGGGCGAACATCCGCTGCTGCGTGCTCACCATCACCTCGGGAGCCATCTCGGTCACCTGGCCGAAGCTGCGGGCATAGTTGACGTAGCTCGGGACGTTCGTGGTGACGAAGCCGTAGACCATGCTGCAGACGCCGACCGTCTTGCCGGTAAAGATTCCGGTGTTGATCGCCGTCTTGGAATAGTCGCCGATGATGCAGCCGACGAACTGCATGCCGGTCGAGACCTTACGGCCTCGGTACTCCATCTTCACTTCGCCGTAGGTGTTCTTGAGGTCCGAGTTCGACGTGCCGGCTCCCCAGTTGATCCAGCTCCCGAGATAGCTGTGTCCCAGGAAGCCGTGATGCTGCTTGTTGGTGAACGGCTCGATCACGCTCGCTTCCACCTCGCCGCCGAGCTTGACGGTGTGGCCGACGCAGACCGCATCCTTGATCGCCGAATGCTCGATGACGCGCGAATTGGGGCCGATGTAGACCGGACCGCGCAGGAAGCAATACGGTCCGATCGTCGCGCCGCGATCGATGACGATCGGTCCCTTGCTGGTGTCGGTGGTGCCGTAGTCGCCGAGCACCGCCCCCTCGGCGACGAAGACGCCGTCTCGCACCTCGGTCAGGCCGGGGCGCGAGATCAGATCCTCGAGATTGTCGCCGATGCAGTCGAGGTTGTAGCGGATGACGTCATGCGGGTACTCGAACAGCTTGAGCGGCGTCGCGAGCGGCGACGAATGCTCCAGATCGTCGCGCAGGGCAACGATCGGATCGAAGCGGTCGTTGCCCGCCGGCGGAGCGATTTCGGGAGTCCTCGGCAGGAAGGCTGCCGCGAGCTCTCCGTCGCTTCGGATCGCGCCGAAACGCCGATCGGCGACCAGCGCCGCCAGCGCCTGAAGGTTCGTTCGACACGGGACCAGGCGAGCATTGATCAGCAGCAGCGGCGTCGCCGAAGCCGGAAGCGACGGCTTCAGCTGCGGATACTGCATTTCCTGGATGCCGCGCAGATGGCGCCGGACCACCGCCGCCATCGGCGCCTCCATTCGCTCGATCCAGTCGATCAGTCGATGCCCGGCGCAGCGGATGGCGAAGGCGGGACGACCGATGGTGATCGGAAAGAGGCGATCGACGTTGCCGTCCTCGAACAACAGGATGCGCAGGTCGTTCATGAGTCGTTCGCCGACGGAAAGAGGGACAGAGCCAGGGGATCGGATGGAGCCGATGGGGGATCCGACGGATTCCTGAGGGCACATCGGGCGAACCGTAGCTTATCCTTCGGAGTGGCCGCCTCTCGGGGGTTGGAGTCGCCGTTTCGGGACTCCGACGCGAGGTGGTCCGTCTGGCGCCTCGGCGGATCGTTCATGGGACCTTTCAACGTCGAAGTCGTGACGACCGTCGGAACCGGACTGCTCGTCGGGGCGCTGCTGGTCGTCGGTGGCGCCCTGATCGGCATCTGGCTCGCTCGACGGACGAAGATCGGACGGCGCGATGACGACGTGCATGCTCGCGAACTCCGCGAGCTGCTGCAGCTGATCGGCTCGCTGTCGAACTGGACGCAAGGTCTCGCCGGCGAGATGTCGCAGTACGAGTCGAAGCTGCGCGGAGCGTTGTCGGACGACGCGGCATCCGGCGGAGATGCCGGTCCTTCCGATGGTCGCTGGCTCCGCGATATCCTCTCGTCGAACGAGCATCTGCGCCTGCGATTGCAGGATGCCGAACGCCTGCTGGCGGACAAGGCGAGGGAAGTCGAGGCCTACCTGTCCGAAGCGCGGACCGACATGCTGACGTCGTTGCCGAACCGACGTGCGTTCGATGACGAACTCGGAAGGCGGTTCGCGCAGTGGCAGCGTTACGGCACGCCGCTCTCCGTGATGATTCTCGACATCGATCACTTCAAGAAGTTCAACGACATGCACGGCCATCAGGCCGGAGACGAAGTGCTCAAGCATGTCGCCCGCACGCTGACTCGCCGCACTCGGCGCCACGGAGTCGCTTGTCGCTACGGCGGCGAGGAGTTCGCGATCGTCTTCTCGGGCCAGCCGGTCGAGAACTGTCTCGGCTGGGGCGAAGCGGCTCGCGGCGCCATCGGCGAAGGCTCGATCGAGTTCCAGGGCAAGACGCTCCGCGTGAATGCCAGCGCCGGATTGGCTCAGTTGCGTTCGGGCGAGTCGTTCGAGCTGACCGTCAAGCGAGCCGACGATGCGCTCTATCGCGCCAAGGAAGCGGGACGCAACCGCGGCTTCTGGCACGACGGCAACGAATGCCAGCCGCTCCTTGCCTCGTCGGTTCTCGACGGGAGCGGGGAGAGCGCCGATGCCGCCTCCGAGCCGGACTGGGCGATCGGTCTGTCGAGCACGCCGACGTTCCGCGAAGAGGTGAAGCGACGCGTTGCCGAATGGAAGCGAGGAGGCTCGACCGTCTCGATCGCCATCCTGCGCGTCGACAACTGGATGGAACTGGTGACCGGCCGCGGCCAGGAGACCGCCGATCTCGTCCTGAAGGCGACGATCCAGTTCCTCAAGGCTTCGGTCCGCGACATGGACAACATCGCCAGCTTCGGCAGCGGCCGGTTCGGCACGATGTTTCCCAGCGCTCGCCTCGAGAACACCCAGAAGATCGCCGAACGCCTGCGTTCGGCGATCGCCCGCTGCGAAGTGCCGAGCCCGTCGGGGAAGGTCAACTTCACCGTCTCGGTCGGCGTCACCGAACTGGCGCTCGGCGATTCGGCCGAAGCGTTCCTCGAGCGAGCCGAACTGGCGATGGCCGAGGCGTCGGACAACGGCGGCAACGCCTGCGTCACCCACGACGGCGAACGCTTCGTCTGCGTCACCCGCCGCGAGAACATCGGCACCTGATCCCCGTTTCCATCACGCTCCGTTCCGCAGGTCGCCGGGGCTCCAAGGCATTCCGCCCGAAGGCACTCCGTGGCGACGAACATCAAGGTTCGACTCTCGATGAAACTCTTCGATCGACTCATCCGCCGATTTGCTGCACCGACGTCCCGTTCGGTCGCCTCGTCCCAGGCCACCTCGCGCGACGCCTCGATCGCAAGAGTGCATGCCGAACTCCAAGCGAACCTCGAGGAACTCGACCATTGTCGTCGTCTGCGATCGGCCCTCGATCGGTCGCAGGCCATCATCTCGTTCCGACCGGATGGGACGATCGTCGAGGTGAATCGCCGTTTTCTCGACACGGTCGGCTACCGCATGGACGAGGTCGTCGGAAAGCACCACAGGATGTTCGTCGAACCGACTTATGCGTCCTCCAAGGCCTACGAGCAGTTCTGGGAAGGCCTGCGTCGCGGGGAAGTCCGCTCGGGCGAGTTCCGACGCGTCGGTAACGGAGGCCGGACGATCCATCTGCTCGCTACCTACAACCCGCTGATCGACGAACAAGGTCAGGTCACCGGCGTGATCAAGCTCGCGACCGACATCACGGAAAAGAAGCGATTGGCCGAAGAGATCCGCGACCGGACCCAATCGGTGATCGAGTTTCTGCCCGACGGCACGATCGTCACCGCGAACGCGAACTTCCTGAGAGCAGTCGACTACCGACTGTCGGACATCGTCGGCAAGCATCACCGGATCTTCATGCATCCGGATGACGCCGCCTCGGACGACTATGCGTCGTTCTGGCGGCGACTGGCGGAAGGCGAGTTCCGACAGGGAGAGTTCCGACGCATCGACAGTCGCGGACGCGAACTCTGGCTTCTCGGCGCCTACAGCCCCGAGTTCGACGACAAGGGGCGGGTGATTCGCGTCGTGAAGTCGGTCATCGACGTTTCGGATCGGATTCGAGCACAGCAGTCGGCGACTCGAACGGGCAATTCCGTGGCGCGCGGGGTCAACGATCTGTCGCGCTCGATCGACGAGATCGCATCGCGTGTCTCTCGAACTGCCGAGCTGGCCCGTTCGGCATCGAATCAGTCCGAGACGGCGCGACAGATCGCCGAACGACTGACCGTCAACAGTCGCTGCATCGGCGAGGTGATCGATCTGATTCAGGACCTCGCCGATCAGACCAACCTCCTTTCGCTCAACGCCACCATCGANNGGACGCGGCTTCGCGGTCGTCGCCGGCGAGGTGAAGGCGCTCGCGAATCAGACCAGTCGCGCGACGTCCGAGATCCGAGCCAACGTCGATTCGATCCGCGGAAGCATCGCCGAGGTGGTCGGAGCGATCGGCAAGATCGGCGGCGAGATCTCCGAGGTCAGCCAGAACACCTCCGGCATCTCGTCGAGCGTCGATCAGCAATCGAACCTGATGTCTCGACTGGGAGACGACGCCCGCAATCTGCTCGCGCTGGCCAACTGAGACGACGCATGACGACGATCATGGGAGCGACTCACTCGAGTCGCTCCCATCGTCCGTCCAGCCGGATCGGCACCAGGCGGACCCGATCGCGAGCGCCGTCCGCGACTGCCAGCAGCCCGCGCCAGTTCGGCTGCGACTCGATCAGTCGGATGCTGCGCGCCTCGCCGAGCACATGACAGGCGGTCGCCGCCGCATCGGCTTCGGCCGCCGTCGGCGCGATGACCGTCGCCGACAACAGGGCATCGCTCGGCATCCCGGTCCGCGGATCGAGAATATGGCCGTAGCGTTTCCCCTGATGATAGAAGTGCTGTCGGCCGGTCCCCGACGTCCCCAGCGCCTCGTCCTGCAGTCGGATCTCGGCCAGGCGCCTTCCCGGCCAGACCGGATGCGAGAGGCCGACGAGCCAACCTTCGGCCCCGGCGCGCCGTCGCCCGCGAGCCGCGACGCTGCTCTGACCGCCATGGACCAGCACGTCCCGCACGCCCCATCCGATCAGCCGCTCGACGACTCGATCGAGCGCATGCCCCTTGCCGATCCCTCCGAGATTGATCTCGATCCCCGGCACCAGGTAACGGATCGCTCGTCGCGCCGCATCGAACTCGACTCGATCGGTCCCGACGCGCGACAGCGCCTCGCGCAATTCCTCGGCGGTCGGCACGCGCCCTTCGCGACGATGGAACCCCCAGACGCGCGACAACGGGCCGGCGGTCATGTCGAAGGCACCGTCGGTCAGGCGATGCAATCGCCGACCGGTTTCGAGCAGTTCGTACAATCGCTCCTCGACCGAAACCCAATCGGTCGCCGCCGTCCGATTCAGGCGCGAAATCTCGGACGATTCGCGGTAGACCGACAGCTGATCCTCGAGCGGATCGAGCAGCGCGAGCGCGTCGATCGCCCCCTCGGCCCGATCGGTCGGACCGTCCGGATCGAGCAACACCTGCCAGCGACAAGCCATCGCATCGCGAGTGAACTCGAGCAGCCAGTCGCTCCCGCCGTTCCCTCGCGCTGCCGCCTCATCCGCACCCTCGATCCCCGCCGCGCCGTCCGTACCGGAGTCGGCTCCCGAGGCGCCGGCGGTTTCGATGCGGCGCAGCGCCGACGAGACTCTACCGAACAGGAAGTTTCTTCGGGAATCGGGATCGGCGCCGCTCATGACGCCAGTATAGACGTTGCTCCGCCGTCGCCGATCGTTCCCCGACCGCGCCGCGTCGAAGGCCGTTCGGGGGTGGTATGATCGAATCGGATCGAGCGTCGGCCTCGCCCGGCGCACGCTCCTCATCCCCCTCGGCACGCGCCCGTTGGTCCGCTGCCGAAAGAACCCTGAAGAATCCGGAGTCGACCGAGATGGCCGATCGCCCCGCCCGACGACGCTCGTCGCTCGCTGGTCTGCTGATCGTTCCGGCGATCCTGAGCGTCGCGGTTCCCGGCACGAGTCAGGAGTCGACCGGCCGAGTCCCGGTCCCGCGCGCCTCGCGCCCGACCTTTGACGAACGCCAAGTCCGTTCCGACTGGTTCGAGAATCTCGTCGACCAGGCGCTCGTCGGGACTCGTCCCGATTCGCTCGGCCGAGTCGTCACGGTCGGCGGCGCAGGGAACGGTTCGGGGAGCGGCACCAGCGGCTCGGGCGATTCCGCCGGCCCCGCTCCCGTGCCGGCCGGCTTCGACTGGAGCACGCTGATCGGCGCCGACGTGATCGAGGATCAGGTCAAGCAGGTCAAGCTCTCGACCGACGCGAACGTGACGACGCCGAACAAGTTCGCCGGCGGCGGCTACGCCGTCTCGCGAGCCGATTTCTCGGTGCTCGCGATGCTCTTCGCGATCGTCCACGAGTACCCGACTCAGGTCCGTTGGAAGAACGATGCGCCGGCGCTCCGCGACGCGTTCGCTCGCGCCGCCGCCAACTGCAAGACCGGATCCCCCCAGGCCTACAACGAAGCGAAGCTGCGCAAGCAGGATCTGATCGACATCGTCGGCGGCAATTCGTTCTCGGGAGCCGCTCCGGCCGAACCGGTCAACGATTGGGCGACGATCTGCGATCGGGCGCCGCTGATGGAGCGGCTGCAGAGCGCGATCGATCGGCTGAAGGAAGCGACGTCGAGCGAGGCGGCGTTCCAGTCGAAGCTCGACGAGATCCGAGCCGAAGCGGCGATGACCGCGGCGATCGGTCACGTGCTGACGCTCGAAGGGATGGAGGACTCGGGCGAAAGCAGCTACGCCGAGATCTCGATCGAAATGCGTGATGCGGCGACGTCGCTCGGCGAAGCGGTCCGCAACTCGATCTACGACCAGGCGGTCTCGGCGGTCGGGCGGATCGGCCAATCGTGCGATCGCTGCCACAACGACTGGCGCTGATCGATCGAGGCCTGCGATCCCGACTTCGACTTCGGGCACAGCCGACCGGATTCTGGTCGTCGACGCGCGACGTCGCTACGATGTCTCGCATGTTCGCAGCCCCTTCCACGACGTCGCTTCGCGAAGGCCGGACGGCCGAGCGCGAGGCATCGATCCGCGACGAGGACTTCGCCTCGCGCCCCGACGCTTATGGCGTCTTTCCGTGGTGGCCCGCCGACGACGCGCACTGGCTCCATCCGTACGATCGCCCGCTGGCCGAAGACTGCCTGCCGGGGGATCGGGTCTGGCGGCGCCATCGTGGCGAAGGGGAGTTCGATCTGGTCTGTCACGGCGGCATTCGGTTTCGAGCCCGCGGCGCGATGTGGCTCGAAGTCCCTCCCGCTCGCTTCTGGATCGGGGATCGGGTCGAGGTGCGGTCCGAGTACGGCGTTCGGATGCCGTTCTTCGCCCGGATTGCCGAGGTCCGCTGGGATCGTCGGCGCCGGCGGCATCGCTACCTGCTCGAACGTCCGGGACGACTGGCGTTGTCCCTACATGACGAGTCGGAACTGGTGCGGCGTCGTCCGTTGGTCGACGGCCCCGAAGTGCGGATCGAGCCGACGATGACGGACGAACCTGACCCGCCGCTCGCGCCGGACGCCTGATTCCCGACTCCGGTTCCCTTCGGCGCAGCGATACGGGCTGGACAACGCCGTCGTCCGACTAGACTGGATCGGACCGACAGCGGTCGCTCGCGCCCTCTTCTTGCCCTGACCGAACCGCCGTCGAAGCGGAGTTCCGATCCCGGNNATTCTGTTGACCGGCTGTGACGGCTACATCGGCAGCCGCCTTGCTCCCCGCCTGCTGTCCGAAGGGCATGATGTCGTCGGCATCGATGCCGGGTTCTATCGCTCGGGTTGGCTCTACGAACCGGGGACCGCTCACCCCAAGGTCCGTTCGCTCGACGTCCGCGAACTTCGCCCGGCCGACCTGATGGGCTTCGATGCGGTCGTGCATCTCGCCGAGCTTTCGAACGATCCGCTCGGACAACTCGATCCCGATCTGACCGAGCGGGTGAACCATCGGGGATCGGTCGGTCTCGCCAAGCTCGCTCGCGACGCCGGCGTCTCGCGATTCGTCTATGCGTCGTCGTGCAGCGTCTACGGGGCCGGCACCGGCGACTGGAAGGACGAGACGAGTCCGACCGATCCGCGAACGGCCTATGCCCACTGCAAGGTCGCCGTCGAGCGAGACGTCCGACAGCTGATGGACGAACGCTTCGCGCCGGTCTTCCTTCGGAACGCGACCGCCTACGGTCCGTCTCCGCGCATGCGGTTCGATATCGTGCTGAACAATCTCGCCGGGCTCGCCTGGACTCGGCGCGAGATCGCGCTCTCGAGCGACGGTTCGCCGTGGCGCCCCTTGGTGCATGTCGAAGACATCGCCTCGGCAGTCGTCCAGGTGCTGAAGGCCGATCGCCAGGCGGTCGCCGGCGAAACGTTCAACGTCGGCAGCGACGAGCAGAACTTCCAGGTGCGCGAGATCGCGCATGCCGTCTCGGAGGCGTTTCCGGGATGCCGGCTGACGGTCGGTCCTTCCAACGGCGACGACCGGAGCTACCGAGTCCGCTTCGAGAAGATCACGCGGCACCTTCCCGAGTTCCGCTGTGCGTGGACGATCGAGCGAGGGGCCGCGGAACTGCGCTCGCTCTTCGAGCGGATCGGTCTGACGAGCGAGCAGTTTCTCGGCCGCCATCACACGCGACTGCTGCAGCTCCGCCACCTGCTCGAGACCGGACAAGTCGGCCCCGATCTCTTCTGGACCGCGGCTCACTCGGCCTGACCGACGCGCTCTCGATCACTTCGAGCTCGCGACTCAGCGCCGCTCCCAGCGGACGGCGCAGTCCCCTTTCCAGCCGTTGCGGATCGCCATGCGGATCGTCAGCAGCGCGACCGTTTCGAGCCAGGGAGCCGCATCGGCTCCGCCGCAATCGATCGGCTCGAAACCCGCTCCTTCGATCAGTCGAACGGCGGTCCGGCAGGCGTCGGCGTCGTTGCCGCAGTAGGGCATCGAAGGGCGCCCTTGAGGAAAGGCCGGTTCCTCGAGCACGGCGCTGCTTGCGCAGTTGAACGCCTTGACCCACCGTGCTTCCGGGTAGCGTCCCGACAGTAGCGCCAGTGTCGACGAGTCGCTCGGCACGTCTCGCCCCGCCAGATCGCGTCGCAGCGGGTTGATGCAGTCGACGACGATCGTCGCCGGAACGAAACGAAGGCCGGCCATCGTCGTCTCGATCGCCGACCACGGCAGGGCCAGCAACTGGATCGGGGCGCTCGTCAGGCACTCGCCGATCGTTCGGCAACGGACCTCGCCGCGCCGACTCCCCTCGAGCCCGCCGTCCGGTTCCTCGTCCTGCGCCGGCGCAAGCGCGTCGACGAGTTCCGCACGTCGTGCCTCGGGATCGCGCGAGCCGAAGGTGACGTTCCAGCCGCAACCGATCCAGCGTCGAGCCAACCCGCGAGCGACTCGGCCGGTCCCGACGATCCCGATCTCCATCCGTTTCCCCTTGCGATGACGCCGTCGTCCGCGCGTCCGGCGACGGATCAGCCGATCGTCAGATCCGAACCGGACGGGATCGCACCGAAGTGCGGCGCCGAGCGAGGTCCCGACGTGGCGGCGCGAGGCCGAGCCGCGGCGGCCGGACGAGCGTTCGACTCGCCGCTCCGCTCTTCGACCGGCGTCCGACTCCCCCAACTCCCGCTCCAGATCTCGAACGGTCGCCCCGAGCGTTCGTCCGCCTGATAGAAGGCGGCGAGGGTCAGCGGCTCGAACGGCACGAACTCCGCCGTCGCTCCCGGACGGCGCGTCGGCAGCTGAGTCGGCTGCCAGGTACCGAGATTGAAGTAGATCTGGTTCAGCACGTGCGTCTCGACGAAGCTCGCGTCGAGCGGCACCGTTTCGGCCTGGTGCGTGTGACCATAGACGATGTGCCGCGCACGGCGATTGCGATAGTCCGGCTCGCTCGCCGCATGCGACGCGTACGATCCTTCGGCAACCCCGCGCAGCTCGGCCAACCACGACTCGGTGCGCGCCGCCCAGTCGCCGATCCGGCGATGGCTGAACTTCAGGGCGCGCGACAGGCCGTCGACCAGATCGACGGGGCTCAGATGGTTCTGGTTGCGGATCGGTTCGAGATCCAGAAACGCCTCGATCGTCCGATCCCATTGCCGCTTGATGATCCGTCGCAGCGCCGGCGTCGGACAGCCTCGCTCGAGAACTCCTTCGAGCCAGATCGGAGCGAGGAACCGGGGGCGTACCACGGCCAATCGATCGAGCTGCGCGGCGATCCACTCGGGGAGCTCATCGCCGAGCGACGCCGCGAGTTCCGAACGGAACCGGGCGATCACCTCGATCTGATAGACGTCGGTCAGACTCGCCATGTCCCGATCCTCGCCGAATGCGAGCGGATCGAAGAGATCGCCGTGACGGAGCAGCACCCGATGCTGCCGGGCCGTCTGCAGCAGCTCGCCCGATTCGAGCTGATCATGCGGAAAGGGGCGCGTGTGGACGTTGGCCAGACCGAGCGCGTGCGCGACCTGCTGTCGGATCAGATCGTACGGAGCCCCGGTGACATGCAACGGCCAGTCGACATTGCCGACCATGTAGTGGATGCGGACCGGTACCTGGACCAGTTCGTCGCCGCGCATCGACAAGGGATGCGACATGGCGGCCGGAATCCGGATCGCGCCGTCGCTCGCCAAGGCGCGGAGCACGCGAGCCGCTTCGCGGTTGTTTCGCAGGATCGCGGCGACCGTCTCGGCCACTCGCTGAACCGTCGCGCGATCGAGCGGATCGTGCCACGGACGAGCGGTCCCCGACAGCCAGCCGGCCGAGCCGGTGATGTCGAGCACGTCGCCGAGCAGGACCAGATCGATCCGCTCCACCGGTCGGTAGGCGCCGTCCGTTCGCCACGAGGCATGGCGGGCCATTTCGGCCAGCCGCTCGGCGAATAGATGGAAGAGCCCGACGTCGGTCGGCGGACCGGCCGTACCGTCGTGAAGATGAAGATCGCTCAGGGTGACCAGCATGGCGCGGTTCCTTCCGCTGCGGAGCGAAGATCGACTCGCCCGCGACGAAGCGTCACCGCTCCGCCGGGGCGATCTCGGACCGAAGCCGGCGCGGTGGCCCCCGGGGACCTCGGCGCAGGCGTTATCCCTATCGGATCCGTCACCGCTCGAACATGAAGCAGGATCGATACCATCCACCGAATCGTCACCAGCGGTTATGATGGTCCTCCCCCCTCCCATCCGGTCCGGGGGGGCCCTCTCTTCTCCCTCGCCGGTCGCTCTCGAAAGCGCGTCGCATGTCGGAATCCCGCCAACAACTCCTCGATCAGCTCCTCGATCTGGAACGGCGAGCGGAGTCGATCAGGGCTCGACTGGGGGGAGACTCGGACGACTCCTCGTCCGACCACCGCCGTTCGTTCGACCCGCATTCGTTGGCGGTCGTCCAGCGGTACGTGCTCGACACCCTGTCCGAAGCGATCCTGATCGCGGATGCTCAGGGGCGAGTCATCGATGCCAACTACACCGCCCGCCAGACCTTCGACTTTTCGCGCAGTCGCTACGGCACGCTGACGGTCGACGAGACGCTCGGCGAGATCCTCTCGACCGTCGGCGACGACTGGGTCGATCAGGTCCGTCGCCGCAAGACGATCCACTTCGAAGGGATCGTCGAAGTCGGCAGCGCGCGGTTCGAGGCGGAGGTGTTGGTGGTGGCGGTCGAGGAGCTGATGCTGCCGAGCATCATCGTCGCCATCCGCAACGTCTCGGCTCAGAAACGAGCGGAGCGCGAGAACGATCGCCTGATCGCGCGACTCAAGGCCAAGCACGAGGAGCTCGAGGCGTTTACCTATCGCGTCTCGCACGACCTCAAGACGCCGCTCCTGTCGATCGCCGGCTTCTCCAAGCTGCTCCGCAAGGATCTGGTGAAGCTGATCGGCCAGTTGGCCGACGGACGCGAGACGATCGATCCGGGGTTCGCCGGCTCGCTCCTCGAATCCCGCTCGGTCAATCGCGGCAACGAGTCGGACGACGGCGACGACAGTTCGGTCCGATTCGTCGTCCGCCCCGATCGCCAGCGCTCCGACCTCGAGCAGATCCTGGCCGATCAGGCCGACTACATTCACGAACTCCAGACCGCGGCGGCCAAGGCGCAGATGCTCGTCGACCAGCTGCTCGATCTGGCGCGAGTCGGTCAGGCGACGCTGCGGATGGAACGGATCTCGGTCCGCGATCTGGTTCGCCTGTCCCTCAACGCTCACTTTCCCGAGATCCAGGCGGCGGGCATCATCGTTCGGCAGGACGACGATCTCGGTCATGCCTGGGGAGACTTCGAACAGCTCGGGAGCGTCTTCGACAATCTGATCGCCAATGCGATCCGCTACCTGGAACGGGTTCCGAATCCGAAACTGCAGATCGAATACCGTCGCGAGCGGCGCCGCGACGTCTGGTCGATCGTCGACAACGGTCCCGGCATCCCGCCGGAGCATCGGGACAAGGTCTTCGAACCGTTCGTCCGCTTCGATCGCAAACGAAAGGGGAGCGGCATCGGGCTGGCCCTCGTGCGCCGGATCGTCGAGCTCCACGGCGGCGAAGTCTGGATCGACGAGCCGTCGGGCGGCGTCGGCACGAAGGTCTGCCTGACGCTCGCTCGACAACCCTGACCATGATCGACGTGGTTCCTCGACCGGAACCGTCGTCGTACCGCGACCATCGAACTCGAGACGGGGAACTCTCGATGCCGAACACGATTCCGAACGGGAACTCGAACGGACCTTCTCCCGATGGCGAATCGCGACCGATTCGCGTGATCGTCGTCGAGGACGAACCGAAAATTCGCCGATTCGTATGCGAAGCCTTGCGCAGCGAGGGTTGGGTTTCGCTCGAGGCGGCTACGGCAAGACAGGGGCTGGACGAAGCCGCTCGCGGCCAGGCCGATCTGCTGATCCTCGACCTGGGCCTGCCCGACATGAATGGGATTGACTTCATCCGTGATTTGCGAGCCTGGTCACCACTGCCGATTCTCATCCTGTCGGCACGCTCGGCGGAACGTGACAAGATCTCTTCCCTCGATGCCGGTGCCGACGACTATCTTTGCAAACCCTTCGGCGTTGGCGAACTGCTCGCGCGGGCGCGTGCCCTGCTTAGACGCCATTGGCACAGCGGTGAAACCAAACCTCAACATCGCTTCGGCGACGTCGAGGTGGACCTCGCCCGCCACGTTGTCAGCAAGGGCGGCGTCGAGATTCACCTGACGCAGATCGAGTATCGCCTGCTGGCGGTGATGCTCGCCAACAGCGGCAAGGTGATGACCCATCGCCATCTGATGCAGGAAGTCTGGGGGCCGGGACATAGCGAACAGGCGCATTACCTGCGTATCTACGTCGGTCGCTTGCGCCAGAAGCTGGAGATCGACCCAGCGCAACCGCAACACATTCTGACCGAGACCGGTGTCGGCTACCGCTTTCAATCCTGAGAACCGAGGTAAGCATCATGTCTTCAACTACGGCACAAAGCCGCCTGTCCGCGCTGTCGCTGTCTGCCCTTGGCGTCGTTTATGGCGACATCGGCACCAGCCC
>DMPQ01000041.1 GCA_003455945.1 Planctomycetaceae bacterium | reverse complement strand
GCCCGAGGTCGGGTTCGCTCGGACACCGTTCACGCTGCGAAGCTTCTGCGGCAGCGCAACGAACCCTTGCCTCGGCCACGGAGTGGCCGGGCCCACGTGACCCCTAGGAACGAGCTTGTCGTTCGAGCATCGTCCACTGACGACGCGCCTCGTCGGCGGCGTTGCGGTCTTCCTGGGCTTCCCAGTACTGCAGTTCGTTCCACCAGCTGCGCGCGACCGAGTGCTGGTCGCCGATCGCGATGAGCTGCTGGCGGACTTGGCGCAGACGATTCAGCCCTCGCTCACGGTCGCCGAGCATCAGCTCGCCGAGCGCCAGATCGGCCGACTGCTCGAGAATCCACCGCTCGTTCCCTCCCGGCATCTCGTCGATCGCCTTGCGCAGGATCGGCACTCCCTGAGTCGTTCCGCCGGCGGCCAGACGTTGAGCGCCGAGCGTGCCGCGGGCACACCGAGCCAGCTCGGGATCGTTCCCTTCGACCAGTGTCGCCAGTACGGTCGTCGCGGCGGGAGCCTGACCGAGCCGGGCGAGTGCCACCGCCTGGCCCCAGCGGAGCCATCCCGAGCAGCTTCCCAAGCCGCTCGCTTCCGCCTCCTTCAGATCGATCAGCGCCTGATCCGCCTGATCGCGATCGAGCGAGGCATGGCCGATCGCGGCTCGCACCAGCGTCTCGGTCGGTTCCGGCGTCCAGCCGAGTCCTCCCGGCGCACCGCACCCGCCATGTTCGCGGAGCCACGCGGCAAGGGGCTGACGCAGCTCGTCGGGCCACGGCAGCTGGAGCGGTCGGTGCATCGCGGCCGAGCGCCAGAAGTTCGGCTCCACATTCGCCGGGGTGCGACGAAGTTCGTTCCCTCGCAGCGAAACCGACTCGATCCAGTACGTCGCGCGGCGCGTCTCGTCGCCGATCATCGCGGCCCCCAGTGACTGCAGCAGGCGCAGCTCGGACGCCCCGATCGGATCGACTCCCGCCGTTCCCGCGATCCCTTGTTCCCACGCTCCGATCGCCTGCTCGCCGCTGCCCGCCAGGCGATGAGCGATGCCGACGATCCGCCATGCCTCGGCGACCGCGATCGGCGATCCGGTCGAGCGGGCATGGACCGGCAGATCGCTGCCGATGCCGACCGACGCATCGCCGCTCTGGATCGCCGCGAGGACTCGTCGACGCTCCGCGACGAAATGGATCGCTCCGTCGTTGCGACCGGCGATCGCCGCGACCCATTCGCTCCAGAGCGGGCGACCGGCTCCGAAACGACGATCGAGTACTTGAGCGACGAAGGCGGAACGCTGCAGGTCGCGCGACTCGCTCCCCGGTTCGAGCAGCGCCAGACGAGCCGCGTCGGCGTGGCGAACGGTCCAGTCCTCGGCCGACAACAGCCGCTGGGCGTCGAGCAGCTCCGCGACTCGCCCGACGAACGCATCCTGAGGCAAGGTCCGATTGCCGAGATCGCCGAGCACCGTTTCGGTCCCGGTGAAATCGATCCGCTTCGCCGAGCCGATCACCGGGCGATCCCCCAACGGCGTTCCGCCGGGAAGGTCCTCCTTCGAGTCCCCTCGCAAACCGGCGACGGTCCGTTGCCAGAGATTGGCGCTCCGATCCGAGGGAGCATCATCGGTCCCCCACGGCGTGCAGCCGACGAGCGAACCGGCGAGGAGCAGCGGGGCGAAGCGGCGAAGCGTCTTGAGCGTGCGAGTCATCGGTTCGTTCCTCGGGCGTTGGCTTGATTCGGGCGAGTCCGCGATCGACGTCGAGCTTCCGATTCGGGAGCGGGATCAGTAATCCCGCGGCGCGACACTGTGGAAGCGGAAGCGACCGTCGAGCGGTCCGCACGGCAGATCGGGACGAGCCACCTCGTCGGCGCCGTACGTACCGAGCATCCCGTCGCCGGTCGGCGACAACGGATGCAGACTCAACTCGGACATCAGCTCGTGGCTGCCGAGCGACGCCTCGGTCGGCGTCGAGAAGACGAACGGACGGACCATGATCACCAGCTCGGTCCGACGCCGACCGGTGTCCTGATTGCGGAAGAAGATTCCGAGTCCCGGAATCCGGCCGAGCAGCGGGACCTGATTGCGCGTGTCGTTGACCCCTTCTTCGATCAGACCGCCGATCGCCACGCTCAAGCCGTCCTGAGCGACGATCGTGCCGCTGACGGTACTTCGACGGACGGTATCCACAGGAACTTGAGTGACGTCGCTGTTGTCGGCGGTCTGCAACGGAATGCGACCTCCGTTCTCGACGACCTGCGAGTTCTCCTGCACGATCCGGAGCGTGACGGTCCGATCGGCATTGATGTTCGGCGTGATCAACAGCGACTGACCGACGTCTTCAACGGTCGTAATCGGCCGACCGGCGATCGTCTGAGTTCCACCTTGTGTCGCGTTGGTCGTATTGCTGTCGAAGCCTTGCGTGATGGGAATCGTGTCGCCGATGAAGATGCGACTCACTTCGTTGTTGGCCGTGAGCAGCACCGGCGCCGCGACTTGGGTGACGCGGTTGCGCGATTCGAGCAGCTGCATGCGATAGCGGAAGCTCGCGTTGACGAACTGAAACGCAAGAGCGCCCGAGTTCAATCCTGTCCCGCGCAGGTCGAGCGCTTCATTGACCCGAAGGGAAGAGTCGTTGATCGTGTCCGACGCGGGGGGCAGGATCCGATTTCCGTCCGCTTGTCCGAACCCACCCGCGACGCTCTGCCCGTCCGAGAACTGGTAGTCGAACGCCGACTCGAAGCCGTCGTCGAGCACGACGCGGAGCACCTTGACTTCGAGCAGCACGAGCGGCGTCGGGACGTCGAGCTGACGGATCAGCTGCGAGATCTGTTCCATCGTCCGTTCGTCGCTCGTCCGGACGATGACCTGGTTGTTGCGGCGGATGACGGTGACGTAGATCGTCGCCTGACGTCGCTCCAGCAGCTGCGACAGCAGCTCCGGATCGACTTCTCCTTGCTGACGGAGCATCGTTTCGAGCTGCGCGATCTGATCGGCGCTCAGGTCGTCGAGCTGTTCGAGTTGCGGAGGAAGGTAGCTGTTCGGGTCCATCTGCGAACGGCCACGGCCGCTGACGCCGCCGAAGTTGTTGAAGCCTCCGCCGAAGCCGAGGCCTCCCATTCCCATGCCCCCCATGCCGAGACCTCCCATCCCGAGGCCTCCCATTCCCATACCGCCCATGCCGAGGCCTCCCATGCCGAGGCCCCCCATCCCCAACCCACCTCCTCCGAAGCCACCCCCTCCGAATCCGCCGCGGCCGAAGCCGCCGCCACCGAAGCCTCCACCGAGCCCACCGCCGCCGAACTGGCCGTTCCCCTGGCCACCGATCCCGAGCCCCAGACTCCGGCCGTCGACCAGATCGAAGCGGTTGAATCGCTGCACCAGATCGAGGATGTCGATCTGGTCGCTGTCCGAGAAGTTCAGACTGACGCGGTTGCCGAAGACGTTGCGGATCGCCATCGCGACCGAAACGGGATTGGGATACAGGAGCGTGAAGACCTCGGTCCGCTCTTCGCGGAAGCTCGACAGGTCGCGCTCGTACTCCTCGGTCGTCGCGACGCGAATGATCCCCGACGCCTCGTCGGCTCGCCAGAAGAGACCGTTCGCTTTGGTGATCGCGTCGAGGGCATCGAGCGGAGCGACGTCGCGCAGATAGGCGGTGACGTTGACTTTCGCCGCCTCGGGACTCGCCAGCACGTTCATTCCGGTCTGGTCGGCGAACAACCGAATCGCGTCGACCAGCGGCGTGTCGCGGAACTCGACCAGTGCCAGACGCGGAGCATCGGCGAACCGGGGGTCGCGCGACCACTCGACCCGCTCGGCTCCCTGACCTCCCCGAACTCCCTCGTCCACCGTCTCCTGAGCCGACGCCCAACCGGCCAGCGCGAAAAGGGTCAGGAGAGCCGTCGAACTCCCGAGTCGAATCCGGTCGTGCAGAGCGCGCATGAGGCCGCCGCCATCAATCAAAGGAGAGTCCGACCGACTCCCCTCATCGACCCGGCACAGCCGTTACCTTCGGCAAAATCGTTCCTTGCCGTCAAAGTTCCCGCAAACGGCGACAGAGTGCCCAGCTTCAGCGGGCGGTGGCGGTTTGTTGGCCACGTCGGTCGCAGTGAAACGGCTTCGCCCCTAAGTGGCCCTGGCTCGTCCCGAGCCGAGGGCGTGGGATGACGACACCGAAGGAACGGCGCAGCATTCCGAACTCCCGTTGTCGCACGGCCGCGCGTCGGGGACGACGCGGGCCCACGTAGGGGCGACGGTTTCTGACCGACACGACCAGCCCGAAGCGAAGCGCCGGGATCAGCCCCGTCAGCGATACCGATCGAACCTGCCGGCCGCAAGCACGTTCGATGTCGCACGGCCGCGCGTCGGGGACGACGCGGGCCCACGTTCAAGCGACGGTTTCTGACCGACACGANNCGGGGCCACGTGGTGCGACCGTCCCCCCGCTTCTTATTCGAACGCCCGACGGAATCTCAGGAAGGCGGCGTTCAGCTTGCGGACTCGGGCCTGGCACGCCGCCGAGCGCTGGTCCTCGACGTCGTGCTCCAGACGCTCGAGATGTTCGAGCAGCACCTCCGACTTGGCTCGCCGATACTCGCTCACCGAGTTGCCTCGCAGGTACTCGCTCACCATCAGCTTGCGCGACCAGTCGTCGTAGATCGGGATCCAGTAGAGCGCGGTGTCCCAATCGCCCGAGTTGGCCGCCGAAAAGACTTCGGCGTGGACCATCCGCATCTCGGCCAGGATCGTCTGTTTCGGCGGGTAGTACAGATAGCAGCCGAACAGGCTCGCCAGGATCAGCGCGACGATCGCGACACTCCCGAGCACCCACTCCGGCAGCTCGACATCCCACGAGCGGCGCGACTTGGCCGGGGCTCGCGCAAGTGCCCGTTCCAATCGTCCGCGCCGATCGACGATCGCCAACACCGCTCCGAACAGAATGAAGCACGCCAGCAGAATGCCGCCGACGATCTCGTCGGGACGGATCGCATCGGAGAGATTCCTGCCGATCTGAGTCCACGGATCGGTGTGACCTTCGACGAACGGATTGCAGTAGCCGTCGAAGGCATGCGTGTGCCCGGCCGATTCGACTCCGCTGTCGTACAGCGGGCGATCGAACGCGTAGGCGACCGAGATCGTCAGCAGCACGAGCGATGCCAGACAGATCGCGGTCCGTCCCGGCGGATGATTGCGCAGCAGCCAGATCATCAGCCCCAGATTCAGACCGGCTCCGAGCACCAGCAGACTGAATGCCGCTCCGATCGAGTTGCCGTGCTGGAACATCGATGCCAGCTGCATCATGACGGTCATCGGCGCCGCGTAGAGCGGGACCGCGACGAGCGCCATGAAGGCCGGAGCGAAAAGGTCATCGTGTTCGGCCCGCGTCTGCAGAACGCCGTGAGGCAACAGCACCGTCGCCACGGCGACTCCGACCAACGTCACCGCGGCATAGCCGAGCATCGGTCCGACCGACTCGCGAGCCGACAGGACCGCCATGCCGAGAATCCGTCGCCAGCCGTGAGGAATCCCCTCCACCGTTCCCACGACGGTCGTTTCCCCTTCGCCAGTCGCCGGCGCATCGAGTTCGCTCATCGCCGCGACCGGCATCAGTCGCTCCCAGAGCGAGCCGAGGACCGTGACGACCAGCAGCGATCCCAGACAGAAGCTCAGCAGCACGACCGGATCGGCCATCGTCAGTCCGTAGAGGACCGAGATCGGATTGAAGAGGGGCGCGGTGAGCGCGAACGTCAAGGTCGATCCCGCACTGACTCGGGCGCGTCGCATCTCGCGCACCACCGGCAGCACGCCGAGCGAGCAGACCGGCAGCAGCATACCGACGAGCCACGCCTTGAGCAGGCCGATGCCGTAGGGGCCCGAGAAGAGCCAACGCGTCCGATCGGGCCCCATCAGGTGCCGGATGATCGCGGCGACCATCAGCCCGACGAGAATCGTCGGCGATGCCTGGATCACCACCTCGAGCACACGCTGCAACGCACCGGCCGCCGCGATTTCGATCATCGTTCGAGGTTCCTCAGGAGTGCATTTCGGTCGGGTCGTGCGGTCAGCGTCCGTCGTCGTGCGACCGAGGTCGCGGAGTGCCACTGCGCTTGGCGCTTCGGGCTGGGGAGGTCACGGAGTTATTGCGCCTCGATCGCATTGGTCTTGTCGAGCGAGCGGCGGGCGTCGTCGGCCAGACGGATCAGCGACTGTCGCCACCATTGCCGAGTCGCGTCGTCGTCGGCCAATCGATCCCACGCCAACTCCCGTTCCCGAGCCTGCCACTCGCGACTGATCGCCGCGATCGCATTCCACGTCTCTTCCGGCAGATCGGTTTCGGCAGCGAGCGTCGGGAGCCAGACCCATAGGTCGCGCGATTCGACCGCCGGCCCGACCGGTGTCTCGTCCTCGTGTGACTCCTCGTGTTCCTCGTGTTCCTCATCGGCCGCCGTCTCGATCGGCGATTCCTCGACCGCCGGCAGCTCGAGCAGCGGCAGATCGGCCGTTCCGCTTCGTTCGCGATACAGCTCACCCAATCGCACGACGGCATCGGCAAACCGCTCGGGGCGATGCGGCGGATCGTGATGCTCCGCATGTTCGATCTCGCCGCTCGAACAGCCGAGCAACAGTACGGCGATCGCGAGCGACCAGCACCGATCCCATCGACCGCGCCATTGAGATCGCGATTCAGGTCGGAGTTCGTTCATCGCCGTACTCCCGGCACCGGCACCGGAACGCTCGCCAGGAGCGAGTCGATCTCGCGTCGAGGATCGTCGAAGTCGCCGCTCAGTCGGACTCCGAGCACCGAGAGTGCCGTGTCCTGCACATCCTCGGGGACGACGAAGTCGCGGCCGCGCAGATGAGCCAATGCCTGAGCGACGCGCGTCCAGATCAGGAGCCCGCGCGGACTGAGGCCGATCCGGATCGTCGCTCGTCGTCGCGTCGCGCCGGCCAGATCGATCAGATACCCCTTGATCGCGTCCGAGACGGCGACCGACTCGACATGCTGCTGCAGTTCGTCGAGCTCCGCCATCGACATCACCGGCTCGGTCGAACGTTCGAGCGGCGGTCGCTCGCCGACATGACGCGCCAGCAGTTCCAGTTCGGCGTCTCGGTCGGGATAGCCGATCGCCAGCTTCATCGCGAAACGATCGAGCTGCGCTTCGGGGAGCGGAAACGCGCCGTGGCTCTCGACCGGATTCTGAGTCGCGATGACGAAGAAGCCTCGCGCCAACGGGTGCGGCGAACCGTCCACGGTCACCTGCCGTTCCGCCATCGCCTCGAACAATGCACTCTGCGTTCGCGGTGTCGCTCGGTTGATCTCGTCGGCCAACAGCACTTCGGCAAAGACCGGCCCGCGACGGAACTCGAACTCGCGCGTCCGCTGATCGAAGACGTTGAAGCCGGTGATGTCGGTCGGCATCAGGTCGGGCGTGCATTGGATCCGCGCGAACGCTCCGCCGATCGCATCCGAGATCGCCTTGGCGAGGGTCGTCTTCCCCAGGCCGGGAAGGTCCTCGAAGAGCAGATGCCCTCGTGCCAGCAGACAGGCGAGCACCTGTTCCATCACGTCGGCCTTGCCGACCAGCGCCGCGTTCAGTCGGCGCCGGAGCTGATCGATCCGCGGCTGATGCCGACAGGTGCCGGCCGAGGTTTCGGTGCGAGGGAGCGAAGAAGCGGTCATCGAAAGGCGTTCCGCGGAAGGAGTGGAGCGGCAGCAAGCGGCAGAGCGAAACGGATCATGCGACCGGTCGCTCCGGAGGGGACAGGACGGCGGACGAAGAGAAGGTCGGAACCAGATGTCGATGCGTCGTCGGCGGTGCGTCGACGGCCGCGGTTTTCGTCTCGGCCGGTGCCGGTGACGCGAGATCGGACGGTGAGGAGTCCCGTTCGTTCGTGGACGAAGGCCGCGACGTCTCGCGATCTCGCGCTTCGTCGTTCCCGTCGGTCGATCGTCGACGGGGAAGAGCGATCACCTGTCGGATCAGGACTCGCAGCGCCGCCGATTCGTCGTCGCTCGGTCGAGTCTCGCGGCGATAGAGCGCCCGCTGCAACGCGTCCCAGCCAGCGGCGTCGGCGATCGACCGGGGAGTCTCCGTCGAACACGATGCGTGCGAGGGATCGATCGATCGCCTGGCGAGCGATTCGAGACGTCGGCAACGGTCGCGATGCCAACGGATCGGCGGCGCACCGACCGGTCGCCGCTCGTCCGCCGCAACGGCTCGGCGCTCGAGCAGCCGGAGTGCTCGGTCCGCCAGGCGAGCGTCCACGCCGTACATTCCCCCTCGTGCCGCGAGCTTCGCCCAACGATCCAGAAACCGATACCGCGATCGCCACGCGACGAATCCGATCGGCGGGACCAGAATCGCGGCGGGCCACCAGCGGACGATGAAACCAATCAGGGCCAGGGCGGCCAAGCGAAGACGATCTCCCCACGTGTACGCGACCGCCGTGTCGACGTAGCCGGGAGTCGGTTCGAGCGGCACCCATTCGCCGCTCGCGGTCCGCACCTCGCACCAGACATGCACGTCGTCGGCTCGAATCGCCGTCGTCCCCGCTCGGCGATCGTACCGCTTCGGATCGGCGTAGAAGCCGGTCACCAGGCGCGCGTCGTACTCCAGCGCTCGCAGCAGCTGCACGGCGGCCGACGCGAAGAGAAAGTCGGGACCGCGACGCGACTCGAGGAACCAGAGCACCGAATCGTCCGCGTCATCCGGAACGACGACCGCCGGATCGAGCGTCCCTTCGCCGCGCAGCCGTTCGACGAGCGCGCTGATCTGCGACCATCCCGGTTCGTGCCCTGACGTCCAGTGCCGAGCCAGTTGGGCGATCTCCGCAGGAATCGGTCGGTCGAACGATGCGAGCTCATCCGAAGCGTCGCCTTCGGCCGGCACGTCATCGGTCGGCGCGACGTCGCCTGGCGCGTCGTCGTTCGGCCGATCGGCGTCGGTCGCGAACGGATCGGTCGACGGCGGTCGCGACGCGCGGAGAGCGAAGCTCGTCGAAGCGAGCATCGTCGGACGATGCCCTCCCGATACGAGATCGACGACGGTGGCCGGCGGAATCGTCTCGCGCCCCGCCAGACTCCATTGCCCGTCATCGGTCGTCGCGTAGAAGTCGGGGCGATCGACCTTGTCGATGTGCCACCCTTGCGGATGCGGAGGCATCGGCAGTCGGGGCGAACCGAGACGGAAGATTCTCAGGCCGTGGGAGCGCCCCGGGACGAGCCAGTTCGGCGTCCGGAAATCGGTGCCGCGGAACCAGGTCGTCGCGAGCGGACCGACTTGCTGGGCGGTCGGCGCCGGAAGCGACGAGTCACGTTCGGCATGCCGCCATTCGGTTCCGTCGAAACGATCGAAGCGTTCGAGCGCCAGGTGGATCGGCACGTCGCCGACCACCTGCAGAATGTCTCGCGGATCATCCGATTCGAGCGGCTTTTCGGGGCGTCGACCGGTGCGTGCGGTCGAGAAGCCCTGCCCCGCCTCGCTGCTGGACGGCAGCTTGCGGTGGTTCTCCTGAAACGCTTCGGGATTGATCGCGACGGCGCGTTCGTTCCGCTTCGGCGGTTTCGGCTTGCCGTAGAGATCGCTGAACATGTCGTACAGACTCGGTTCGGTCGACTCGAGAAAGACGTCGGTGTCGACCGGACCGAACGTCGAGGCCGACTCGCGCGCCCCGACCAGCAGATCGCCGTTCCCGACCCCTCCACGAGCCGCATCGTCTCCCCAGCGGTCGCCTCCCGAGGTCGGCATGAAACCGTGCAGCGTGGACCAGACCGATCTCGGCGCGGCCCACCAGAACAGCGGCAGCAGCGCGATCAGCAGCGCCAGGATCGCCAAGCGTCGCGGCGGTCGTCGATCGACTCGATCGGCGGCCAATCCCGGCGCAATGCGGCGCCAGTACTCTCCCATCAGCCAGCCGACGGCAAGGACCACGTACAGCAGCGTCAGCGCGATGATCCGCCGGTCCGAGGCGGCGGCGGTGACGAAGACGATCAGAAAGCCGCTTCCGAGCACCGACCGCTCCGGCGTCAGCCGGTTCGAGCGGACGGCAGCAGCGACGAGGACGATCTGCTGCATCCAGGTCAGCATCAGCAGCTCGAACGCTTCCCCTTGGCCGGTCAGACGCTCCGCGGCGGTCGTCGCGATCCAGGATCCGACGGCGGCGATCCCCATCGCGGCGAGCATCGTTCGGTTCGCGCCGAACCGCGCCGACAGCGCCGGCTCGTAACGACGAAAGAGCAGGAGCGCGACGAGCATGACGCCGGCTTCCGCCAGCGTCAGCGCCGGACTCCACGCCGCTCCCATCCTGACGCCGAAGAGGGCGCCGGCCGCAATCAGCGCAAGCAGAAACGGACCGCTCCCCGCGGCCGATCGGCTGGTCGCATCGACCGACGCGCGACGCGCTCTCCACCGCTCGCTTCCCGATCGGTTCGCAGGTTTCCCGTCAGGCGATGACACGCTGACGCTCCTCGCACCAGGCCTGCCAGCGACGAGCGAAACGGTCGCGAAGTCGATCGAAGTCGAACGCTCCGGTGTCGTCCGTATTCCCGATCCGCTGGCTCCCCGACTCCTCCTCGGCTCTCGGCAACAGCAGACGTCGGAACGATGCGGCGGTGGCGGCGACGCGCGGAGCGCTCGCGAAGCCCGGTCGGACGAAGACCCAGGTCTCGCAGCCTCCCGCAGCCAAGCCCCGATCGACGCTGCTGGTCAGGCGATCGACGTCGAGCGAGGCGATCCGATCGAGCCAGCGATCGAGGCCTCGCTCGGTGCCGATCGTCGTCCAGCGATCCCCTTCCGGCAGACGCACGTCCCATCCCTCACGAACGAGCGTTCGCGCGACCGAGGCGAGCCAGCGAAGCGTCTCGTCGTCCTCACGCGCTTCGGCATCGATTCGAGCGACGTCGTCGACCGCGCGGCTGCCCGCCGCGATCCGGACATTCGCTTCGTCGCGCCGACCGAGCAGCACCAGACGAACGGTCGGGCGAACACTGGCGCTTCGATCGCGGACCATCAGTCGATCGCGGCGCGAGGTCTGGACCCAATCGATCTCGCGAAACGGATCCTGCGCGACCCACTCGCGCACGCCGGTCACCTCGCCGACTCGTCCGGTCCGCGTCTCGCTCTCTGCGGCGCCAGCCGCCGAACCGGTGCGCGAGCGAGGGGTTCCGACGAACGAGGTGGACCAGGGGCGGATCGTCACGGCATCGTGGCGATCGATCGGCCGACGAGCGATCCGCAGACCGAACGGGAATCCGCAGGCGATCGAAGGCGTCGTGGCCGGAAAGCTGCCTCGTCGCAACCCTCGGACCTTGAACGTGAAGGTCGATTCGGTAAGTGCCGCGCACCGATCGAGCGCCAATCCCCGCCAGGTCCGCTCCGGGTGCTTCGCGTCGACGAGCGAGTCGAGCGGTCGATCGAACTCGATCGCCAATCCGTGAATCGGCCACCAGGCCCGATTGCGCACGCTCAAGCGGATCTCGATCTCGCTCCCTTCGACCTGCGGTCCGCTCGGCACCTGCCATTCGACCGAGACCGCACGGATCGAGATCGAGGGCCAGGCGAGTCCGAGCGCGAGCACGACCGCAAAGGCGGCGACGAGCGCCCAGCAATCGGGGCTGACGAAGAGCGCCAGCAAGCTCGATGCGAACATCGCTCCGGCGAGCCAGCCGACCGGCCGCTTGAGCCAATAGACGTAGCGGTTGAGCTGGGGACAGAAGTCGTGGTTCGCGGCGGCGAGCAGGCGGCCGAACCCGCGCGTCGCGCGGCCTGCCATGGCGACTCGATCGAACGACGATCCGGTCTCGTGCGGCGATGATGCCGCGGCGCCCGCGGCGGATGCCTGGGGAGTGATCGACAGGGACATGGAACCCTCGGCCCGTGGAGACGATCGAACGAACGGTCTCGAAGGCCGCTCCGACGATCCGCCGCAAGCGGCTGTCGATCGAGCGACCGGGGCGGAGATCGGAATCGGATCGCGAGCGACGAGGGACCGCGACGCGATCGTCGCGATCGGTTCGGTCGCTGCGGCGACGGTCAGGTCGCGCAGCGCCGCGCTCGGGGCCTCGGGAAACGAATCCCGATCAGAGAAGGTCCGCGGGAGGGCCGCGTCCGTCATGGCCGAGCGAACGGTGAATCGCCAGTCGTCCGCGCGGCTCGATCAGCCTCGCGATGACCGGATCGGAACCGGCCGCGACGATCGACGCCGGCGTCTGGAAGGCGGGACGAGTCAGCTGGCGACAGAGGGCACAGCCGTCGACATCATGCGTCGCGGTCCATCCCGCTTCGGGACGCTCGCGCCGCGACCGGTCCGCACGAGTGGAAGCAGAGGCGTCGTGATCCGCAGCGGCCGATTCCGAACGACCGACAGTTCGGTGCGACGAACAGGCATGCGCCGCGGCGTGCCGATGCGAATCGGAATCGGATCCCGCGGCGTCGTGCGCGACATGCGAGCCGCCGCACGCGGTCTCGCAACCTCCCGCGATGCAGTTCCCGTCGGCACAGCTCGGATCGATGCAGCGGTGCGCAAGATCGCTGCCGAGACCGAGCAGCAACTGCCCGATCATCACGGCACCGATCAGCACTCGTCGCAGGTCGATCATCGCGTCGCGTCACCTTCGGGTTCGGTCGTGTCGTGAAACTGACTCTTCCGGTCGCTCGCCGTCGTCCGCTTGCTTTCGATCCTAGTCGATCCCACTTTCGTCTCGATCGGCATTTCGCGAACAGGGCGCGAAGATTCGGCGAGTCGCCGCGGGTCACCTACGCCCGTCGCGGGCGATCGGTTCGAACGCTCAGCCCCCTCCCGGTGCTTCGGTGACCGGAATGACGATCTCGGTCGGGCCGTCGAGCGTGAACTCGAACTCCAGTTCCGACGTCTCGAACGACGCGAACTTCGGATCGAGTCGCTTGACGTGCTGATGCTGGTCGAGCGGCAACAGGTCGGTCAGGATCAGCTGCACGATGGCAGCGCGATACTTCCCCGGCTCGACGCCGTCGCCGGCCTGACGAGTCGACAGCGAAAACCGCCCCTGCCGATCCACCTCTCCTTTGGCCATCAGCGGCGAGCCGATCTGCTGGAGCTGGATGATGCCATGGTCGAGCGGTGTGCCGTCGGCGAACCGGACGACTCCCGAAACCTTCACCATCGGCGGCCCGGACTCGCCGCAGCCGAGGTGCGCCGAGATGACGGCCGCCATCAGGAACAACGCGACGACCGTTCGCGGCTTCGCCATCGCACGGTGGATCATTCGCCGTTCCCGCGATGCGTCAGATTGCCGAGCACCAGGTTGTCGATGTCGTGGCGGATCGCTCGCACGCTGGCGTCGCCCATCGCGAAATGGACGACGGTCGGGTGAGCGCTGCCGAAGGCGAGGAACCCGGCGTTCAGATCGTACGGGCCTCGCGCCAGTCCCTGACCGAGACCGCCGACGCGCATCGAGGCGGCGAAGTGGTCGCCGTCCCAGATCGGGCTGTCTTCGGGAAAGAGCTTCAGATTGCGAAGGGCGATGTGCTTCTCGCCGATCAGGAAGGTGTTCGAGAGACCGTCCGACACCTGAGCGTGCGTGATCCGGTCGATCCACGACGACGGACGACCGTCGATGCAGCGCGAGCGACTGGCGACCAGAATGCCGGTGCCGTTGCCGCCGTGATAGAAGTCGGTCGGCAGTCCCATCGCTCCTGGCGAGAGATCGCCGAGGTTGCCGGCGTAGTCACCGAGCGCGCCGAGCACGTCGGCGCCGCTGCCGTCGACCGGCGGCATCGGGCAGCCGCACGGCAAGGTCCCTCCGGAGTTGCCGCCGATGTTCCGCATGCCGAGCGCGTCCCCCGGACTCCGGCGACTCGGACACAGATAGAACGGCACGACGTCGCGGAGCACTTCCTGCGGCTGTTCGTACCACTTCCCTTCGACATCCCAGCGGTCGTAGATCGCTCCTCGCTCGACGAACGGCAGGATGCGGACCATCCACGATGCCTCGGCGCCGCCGCACGAGAGTTCGTCGACATCCAAGGGGCGAGGGGCGATGCGGCCGGGAGGGTACGCCTGATTCGCGTCGTAGAACAACTCGGTTCCGAGCGCGATCTGGCGGAGATGATTCTTGCAGGTGGTTGCGCGAGCCGCTTCGCGGGCCATCTGGACTGCGGGGAGCAGCAGCGCGACGAGCAACCCGATGATCGCGATCACGACCAGCAGTTCCACGAGCGTGAAACCGCGACGAACCGACGACGCCATGGTCGCACCAGACCTTCGACAGGCGGAACGATAGGACCAGCGACCAACTGGGTCCGATCAGACTAGACACCGGCAGGGGGGCGGTCAATTCGCGTTCGACCGGTCGCGATCGGAAAACGGCCGCCGACCTGCTTGGACTGGCGTCTTCGGTGAGACGCCGGCGAGGGCCCGCGTCGTCCCCGACGCGCGGCCGTGCGATATCGGGTGTTCCTGCGGCCCGGCAGGTTCGATCGATGTCGCTGACGGGGGAGATCCCGGCGCTTCGCTTCGGGCTGGTTGGGTCGGTCAGTAACCGTCGCTTAAACGTGGGCCCGCGTCGTCCCC
>DMPQ01000300.1 GCA_003455945.1 Planctomycetaceae bacterium | reverse complement strand
CTAAGCTGGAAGGATTCGTTCACCGCGAGCCGACCCGCTCGCGGCTCGACGAACTCGACCGATCGCGATGAACTCGACCGATCGCGATCGTCCGTTCCGAACCCGCCGCACCCCTACCGAGACCCGCCATGGATTCGCGAGGCCGCCTGCAGGGCATCTTCACTCCGAACATCGTTCCGCTCGATGCCCGAGGAGAGATCCACGAAGAAGAGCTCCGCCGCTACGTCGACTGGCTGATCGATCACGGGGTTCACGGTCTGTACCCCAACGGCTCGACCGGCGAGTTCACTCGCTTCACCCCCGAAGAGCGGCGGCGGACGATCGAGATCATGGCGGACCAGGCGGCGGGGCGCGTGCCGATTCTGGCCGGAGCGGCGGAAGCGAACGTCCGCGAGACGGTCAGCGCTTGCGAGTACTACTACGAACTCGGCGTCCGTGCGGTCGCGATCGTCTCGCCGTTCTACTACCGCCTGACGAGCGAAGGGGTCTACGCCTACTTCAAGGAGATCGCCGATCGCTCGCCGATCGACATCACCCTGTACAACATTCCGCTCTTCGCGTCGCCGATCGACGTGCCGACGGTCAAGCGTCTGGCGGCCGAGTGCCCTCGCATCATCGCCATCAAGGACTCGTCGGGCGATCTGCCGCACATGATGCGGATGATCGCCGAGGTCCGGCCGATCCGCCCCGACTTCTCGTTCCTGACCGGCTGGGATGCGGCGCTGATGCCGATGCTCCTGATCGGCTGCGACGGCGGCACGAACGCCACCAGCGGCGTCGTTCCCGAGATCACTCGCAAGCTCTACGACCTGACGGTCGCCGGTCGGATCGACGAGGCGCGCGATCTTCAGTACCGCCTGCTGCCGCTCTTCGATTCGATGCTCTACTCGGCCGAGTTCCCCGAGGGCTTCCGCGCCGGCATGAAGCTCCGCGGATTCGCTCCGGGCAAGGGACGTCAGCCGCAGAGCGACGTGCAGCAGCTGGCGCTGGCGAAGCTTGCCGATCAGATCCAGTGCCTGTTGGCCGCCGAGGGATTCGTTTCGGCGCCGGTCGGCGGCTGTGCGACTCGCCCCGCCGTCGACGCGAATCAGGTCGCGCGGATCGTCCGTCAGGTGATGAGCGAGCTGCAGGGGCGCAGCTGAGCGATCGACCGCGCGGGACGGCGCCCTCGCGCTCTCAGCCGCGCCGGCGACCGGCCCGCCATCGTGCGATCTCGTCGGCCGAGCGGGTGTTCAGCACGTGCTCGGCGGTCAGGCCGCCGCGGCGCGCCTGAAGGATGCCGTGCCGGAGGACGTCCAGGCCGGCGATCGTGTGCGCATCGCTNNAGGCGATGCGGATTGGCGTTCAGTTCGAGCGCCTTGCCGTACTCGACGCACGCCTGCATCACGCTTTCCAGATCGACCTCATACGCCTCGCGCCGCAACAGCAGCCGTCCGGTCGGATGAGCGATCGCATCGATCGTCGGATTCCGCACCGCGCGCAGGATGCGATCGGTGATCTGTTCGCGCGACTGCTGCTGGCCGTAATGGACGCTGGCGACGACCCAGTCGGCCTGTTCGAGCAGTTCGTCCGGCAGGTCGAGTTCCCCGTCCTCGAGAATGTCGCACTCGATCCCCTTGAGGATCCGGAACCCGAACTCTCCCGACCAGCGACGATCGAGCTCGTCGACGTCGCGCCACTGAGCCGCGAGCCGTTCGGGATCGAGCCCCCGTGCCATCGTCACGCGCCGTGAATGGTCGGTGATCGCGATGTAGTCGAGCCCTCGCTCGCGTGCCGCGCAGGCCATCTCGTCGATCGACGCGGTCCCATCGGTCGCCGTCGTGTGCATGTGCAGATCGCCGCGCAGCTGTTCGAGACGAATCAGGTCGGGGACCGGGAGCGGTCGGCCGTCGTCGAACTCGAAGCGATCCTCGCGCAGCTCGGGCGGAATGACGGGCCAATCGAGCGCCGCATAGACGTCGCGCTCTTCGGCTCCGGCAATTCGCGTCTCGGTCCCGTCCTCGGCGATGCGAAAGACACCCCACTCGTTCACCTTCAGTCCGCGGCGTTTCGCTTCGCCCCGAACGCGGACGTTGTGTGCCGTCGAACCGGTGAAGTACTGCAGCGCCGCACCGAACGACTCGGCCGGGACGATCCGCAGATCGACCTGAAACGGCGGCGACAATCGGACCGACATCTTCGTTTCGCCTCGCGCCAGAATCTCGGCCTTGGCGTCGAACGCCGCGAGTCGATCCATCACGGCAGAGCCGCCGTCTTCGGCGACGGCGACGATGTCCAGATCGCCGACCGTCTCGCGCCCCCGACGGTAGCTGCCGGCAAATTCCAGGCGACGGATCTCCGGACCGGCGAGCGCCTTGCGCAGCTGTTCGACCCGCTCCTCGACCTCCGCTCTCAGACGTCGATCGTTCGCCGCACGGGCGATCGCCAGCCCCTCGAGAATCGAACTCTCGGTCTTCGCCGAGAATCCCTTGAGCGTCCNNGTCCGGAGCCGCCCCTCGCGGCAAGCGCTCTCGAGCGCGTCGAGCGAGTCGATGCCGAGCGAGCCGTAGAGTGCGGCCGCCTTCTTCGCACCGACTCCCGGGACCCGCATCAGATCGAGCACGCCCGCAGGGATCGATGCCCGCAACTCGTCGAGCTGCGGGATCGCGCCGGAGGTGACCAGCGAGCGGAGCTTTTCGGCCATCGCCTCGCCGATCCCCTCGATCGACATCGGATCGAACGTCGGGTCCGCCAGGCGATCGGCGAGCGGCTGGAGCCAACCGCGAATGGTTCGCGCCCCGCTCCGATAGGCTCTGACTCGGAACCCGTTGGCCCCTTGGATCTCCAGCAGGTCGGCCAGCGTGTCGAACTCGTCGGCGATCGCTTCGTTGGACCAGGTCATGGAGCGTTCCGTCCAGTGGTTCGGAGAAAGAAGACTGCCGCGGGGCAGGAGCCGATTCGAGCGCCGTGCCGCCGCGTGATCGCTCGCTCCGGTTTTACTCGTGCCGCCTCGAGTCGCAACGGCGGTCGATCCCCTCGTGCGGACGGCTCGCATCGACCGCCAAGGGAATTCCCTGGGGAGCGTGCGTTGCCGTCAGGGGATCGGGCAACGATCATGTTCCCCCGACAGAGGCGAGCGCCCCGCTGTCGAACATGGCAGCTCCGGCATCGACGACCGACCTTGGCGACTCGGCGAAACAAGTGACGTCCGAGAGAGAGGGTTTCATGAGTGTTCGGCAGCGGTGCGGACTCGGCCGTCTTCTGATGATCGGCGTGCTCGTCGCGCTGGCATCCCGAGGCGCGTCGGCCCNNCAGACGAGCCGTTGCTGCCGGCCCGCTGTCATGTCTGGGGACGGTTCGAGATCGGCGCCTGGAGCCGCGTGACGGTCGATGTCGAGACCTACGAACGAGGCGAACGGCTGCTTCGATCGGGGCGCGAGGAGTTACGCGAACTGGTGCAGCGCGACGAGCAGGGTTACGCCCTGAAGATCGTCTCGATCCAGGAACTACCGTGGCGGCGAGATGCCGAGCCGGCGGGAGATGGGGTGACTCGGTCGTATCCCTGGTTCGTCGGTCGCGAGCGACTGATCGGTCCGCCGGAAGGAGTCGGCGTCGACTTCGAAGGCTTCGGCGAGCCGCTCCCGTGCCGGTCGTACGAGTACCAGGTCGAATCGGAGGGGCGGATCACCACGTTCGTCGACGTGGTTCACCCCGATCGGTTCCCGTTCGTTCTGCAACGCGTCGGCGCGGTTCCGTCGGGCGCGCCCGACCTGCGGCCGGAGTACCGCGTCCGCATGTCGATCTCGCACGGCGACGTCGCGATCGATCTTGGTGATCGATTGGTTTCGGGGGTCGAGACGCGGACGGTGGTCGAGCGGCCGGGGCGGACGACCGAGATCGTCGAGCTGTTGGCGGCCGAGGTCCCGGGAGGGCTGGTCTCGAAACGGTCGACCGAGCGGGACGAGAGTGGTGTCGTCGTCCGTCGCGAAGTGATCGAACTGGTCGACTTCTCCGAGACGCCCGGCGAGCCGGGGATCGGTCGAGGCGAGGTTCGCGGGAGAGAGGGGCGGCTGTTTCGCCGCCGACCCCGGTCGTCGGATGACCGATCCGACGACTGATCGACCGTGGAGGGGGGACGGCGTAGATCGCGGCCGGTTCCGCGGTTGCGGGTTTCGAGCCAGGGGGTTCGTTGCTCCGGGCCGAATTCGTCGCCAAGTCGAGCTCGCGGTCAGTTGCCAAGAGATGGCCGACGGCCGCATAATGCCCCGTTCCCTCTTTCGCGATTCCGCGCGGCACTCTCCCCTCGCTCCGACACGTCCCGGAGCGACAGCCGATCCATCGGAGATCTCGCCCGCCGCGGAGTCGACGGCTCGGCAGGATCGACCATGGAAAAGATCGTTCAGACCGCGATTACGTTCGACGACGTCCTGCTTCTCCCTCGCTACAGCGACGTCGTCCCGAGCGACGTCGACGTGTCGACCGAGCTGACGCGGAACATCCGGCTGAACATCCCGCTGATCTCCTCTCCCATGGACACCGTGACCGAGAGCGCGATGGCGATCGCGCTTGCGAAGTCGGGCGGGATGGGAATCATCCACAAGAACATGTCGATCGAGGCGCAGACCGAAGAGGTCTACAAGGTCAAGCGGAGCGCCAACGGCATCATCTACGATCCGATCACTCTCCCCCCCGACGCCCCGGTCGTCGAAGCAAGGCGAGTGATGGACCAGCACAACGTCTCGGGGGTGCCGATCGTCGAGAAGGGGGGCAAGCTCGTCGGCATTCTGACGCGCCGCGACCTCCGATTTCTCGAAGCGGGAGACGTCGCCGTTGCCGACGTGATGACGCGCGACGGGTTGGTGACGGCTACGGGGGAAGTAACGCTTGAGCAAGCTGAAAAGATTTTGACGGCCGAAAAGGTGGAGAAACTCCTTCTCGTTGACGACTCATACAGGTTGACGGGACTGATCACCATCAAAGACATCGACATGATGAAGAGCTTCCCGCACGCCTGTAAAGACAGGCAAGGGAGGCTGAGAGTCGGAGCGGCGATCGGGGTGCTGGACTACCAGCGAGCCGAAAGTCTGATCCGCAAGGATGTCGATGTCCTGGTGGTGGACAGTGCTCACGGACATTCGGCGAACGTTCTGACGACGGTTAGGGAGATCAAGCGCCGCTGGCAGATCGAAGTGATCGCCGGCAACGTGGCGACCGCCGAAGGGGCTCAGGCATTGATCGATGCCGGAGCGGATGCGGTGAAGGTCGGCATCGGGCCGGGTTCGATCTGCACCACGCGGGTCGTGTCGGGGATCGGAGTCCCTCAGGTGACCGCGATCGCGAATGCCGCTTCGGTCTGCGGGCCGGTGGGGATTCCGGTGATCGCCGACGGAGGGATCCGCTTCTCGGGAGACATCACCAAGGCGTTGGCGGCGGGAGCCCACTGCGTGATGATCGGCGGCCTCTTCGCGGGGCTCGCCGAGAGTCCGGGGCAGATCATTCTGTACCAAGGCAGGACGTTCAAGGCATATCGAGGGATGGGTTCGCTCGGGGCGATGGCCAAGGGATCGAGCGAACGGTACCGCCAGGGCTCGTCGTCGGGCGGCAAGTTCGTGCCGGAGGGAGTGGAAGGGCGCGTCCCCTTCCGCGGAACGCTCGGAGATTACGCCTACCAACTGGTCGGCGGCCTGCGAGCCGGCATGGGTTACTGTGGAACTCGGACGATAGAGGAACTGCGAAGGGATGCGCAATTCATTCAGGTATCCGCGGCGAGCGTTCGCGAAAGTCATCCTCATGACATCGCCATCACGCAGGAATCGCCCAACTACAGTCCCGAGTCCCTCTCCGGCGACTCGAACTGACCGCCGCTCCCGTGCGGTCGCGCTGCTGATCGCCTGCTTCGGTTGCGTCACGGCGACCGAAGCGGCGGCTCAGGACGATTCGCAGCTCCCCCGCCTGTTCGCCCGTCCCGTCGCGGCTCGTCCGCTGCCGGTCGACGAGGCCCCTCCGAAACTCGATCCGTCCGCCTCCTTCGCGGCTCGCCGAGACGAGTCGGCACGAGGGGGCGAAACGGTGCGGCGAGACGATTCGGTCCGTCGGACCAGCCTGCAGGAAGGCGAGCTGCAGTGGCAGCGCCGCGGCGGGAGCGAGGCGTCCGCGCCGATGGGCTTCTCGGCGCCGCGAGTCGCCGATGCCGCTCCGGTCGACGATCCGTTCGGTGATCGCTCGTCGGCCTCCCCTGCCTCTCCTGAAATCCGTCCGTACGACCCGCCTCGCGGGACGAATGCGGCCGCCGTTTCGACGCGAGCTCGCCGCCAGGAACCTCGGAACTCGCCGTTCGATTGCGACCGTTTCTTCGAGCGACTCGCCGGAAACCGACTCGATGCGATCGTCCTGAACGTCTCCCCGAGCGGCAGCCCGGGAGCGATCACGGAAGCCGAGTATCGCGAGGGACTTGCGAAGAAGATCGCCCTCGCGACCGATCTCGACTGGACCGATCGGACCGGGCGAGTCGTCGCTCGCGGACGGATCATCGACTGGATGAACGGTCAGGTGATCGTCCGCACGATCGATGGCGGCTCGGTCTCGTTGCCGTTCAATGACCTGAGCGCCGGATCGCGTCTGGCGGTGACCGATCTGTGGGAAGTTCCGGCCGACTGCGGTCTTCCCGACTCGGGCCTGACCGATCGCCTCTGGACCTGCCAGACCTACACGTGGACCGCGTCGGCGCTCTGCCACAAGCCGCTCTTCTTCGAGGACGTGCAGCTCGAACGCTACGGTCAGACGGCGCGGCCGATCGTCCAGCCGTTCCGCTCCGGGGCGCACTTCTTCCTGAACATCGCGGCGATGCCGTACAACGCCGGCGTCTATCCGCCGAACGAGTGCCGCTATGCCTTGGGCTACTACCGCCCCGGCGACTGTTCTCCGTTCCTGAGCAAGACGCTCCCGCTGAGTGCCCGCGGGGCGCTCTTTCAGGCGGGAGCGGTGGTCGGAACCGCGGCCATCATCCCCTGATGCCCGATAGGTTCGGCCAATCACCGAGTCTTCGAAGCGACCCGTCGGAAGCGATTCCGGCGGGTCGCTCCATTTTCGGACCGAGTCGGTTGCCGTTCCCGAGCGACCGGCCGACGAACGCGTCGCGGTTCGATCTTGCCCGTTCGGCGGGAGCTCGCTAACGTCCGCCCACCTCGGATCCCCTCGCTCCGAGCTTCGCGTCGGTTTCGGCCGGCAGAGGTTTCGATGCGTCGTGGATGGGATCGGTTCGAGGCGAGGGATTCGGCGGACAAGGGGAACGGCCGTGGCTCGATCGCGACGCAGCGCTTTGGTGCTCGCTTGCCTGCTTCTGTCGGCGAGTCCCGGCTGCGGCATGTTCGCCGGCAGCAACAACGTGCAGGGAAAACGGCTGTTCCAGTCCGGGCAGTACGATCAGGCGATCGCGTCGTTCCAGCAGGCGCTACAGCGCGACCCGACGAACGCCGACGCCTGCTACAACCTGGCGACCACCTACCATCATCTCGGAATGGCGACTCGCAACACCTCGCTGGTGACTCAAGCCGAGTCGCTCTACAACCAGGCGCTCGATCGGGATCCGAACCACGTCGACGCCCATCGAGGGCTCGCGGTTCTGCTGGTTCAGGACGAACGGAAGGAGTCGGCGTTCACGCTCTTGCGACGGTGGAACGCCGCCAGTCCGTTGAGCGCCGAGCCGAAGGTCGAGCTCGCCCGGCTTTATCGCGAGTTCGGCGACGACAAGACGGCGTCGGAGCTGTTGGCCGAGGCGATCAAGCAGGACCCTCGCAACGTCCGCGCGTTTCGCGCGATGGGACTGATCCGCGAGGAACAGGGGGAGTTGGCTTCGGCGCTCGAGAGCTATCAGCGGGCGCTGATGGTCAACGGCATGCAGCCCGATCTCGCTCCCAAGATCGCGGCGCTGCAGCAGCGCGTGGCGATGGGAGGGCTCGTCGATCCCGCGACTCGCACCGCTCTCGGCTCGACGCTCCCGGCCGGTGCGACGACGACGCCCGGCAGTTCCGCGATGACCAACGGCTCCGCGACGGCTCCGGCCGGAGCGCCGGCGGTCAACTCCGGCGGCCGCTACTGAGCGACGGACGGTGCCGGTCGACGCGACCGATCAGTCGCCGTGTCGTGCTCTGAGTCGCGGCGAAAGGCGGGCGATCAGCTGGGCGTGCTCGAAGAGCTCCAGCCACTCCGAGACGGCGGCACGCTGCAGTTCGGCGTCGACCGAGAGGCCGGTCGGGCAGTTCGCTCCGAGCAACTGCGTTGCCAGCCGGCGATACTTCGAGAGCGGTCGATCGGGACCGCGCAGCAGCGGCTCGAAGTCCTCGTTCATCAGGATCGTCTGTGGGACGCGCGGGGCTCCGCAGATCGTCAGCGAACCTCGCAGTTCCTCGTCGTGATCCCGATCGACGTAGCGCAGGCGGATCTTCGGCGAGGCGAGTTCGAAACGTCGGAAGATCGGGCACTGCTCGATGCAGTCGCCGCACCATGCTCCGGCCATGCAGAGGACGTTGAGCTCGCGTCCGAATCCGCGCAGCGTTTCCAGCTGGGAATCGGAGAGCGTGATCGAGGCACCGACCGCGTCCCAGCGCGAGCGCTGTTCGGCGGTCGCGTAGCGCGACAGGAAGTCGTCGTGGGAAAGCGCCGAGGCGAACTTCTCGGACAGGTTCATGGTTCGGATCCGACGGCGGTTCGGCATGCTCGCGGGGGATGAGGAGCGAGGCCGAGCGACGGCGATCATCCGCCGAAGCGCGAACGGGGAACGTCGCCGATCATGCCCATCGGCGACGTTCCCCGACCGTTGACCTGTCGAACGCNNACGGCGACCGGCTTGCTCGCCTTCTTCGCCGCCTTCTTGGTCGGCTTGGCGGCCGGAGCGGCGGCGCTCTTGGAAGCGGCCTTCTTCGCGGGGCCGAAGGCGCTTCCCCAGTTGTCGGCGTACTTCTTGGTCGAACCGATGCGAACGATGGTCATGGGGTCCTCGAACTCGATTCGGAAACGCTCGGCGAGGTCGCACACGGGCCTGCCGCACGAGCGTGATGATGGAGCGACACGAGCGGCGTCGGACCGATCGGCGCGACCGCGAGCGAACGCAGGTCGCCGGTGCGCCGACGCTCGGGCCACCGACTGGATGTTGTTAACGGAACGCGCACCGAGGGTCAAGCCGCTATTGCTTGAGCCGCTTGTAGCGGAAGCGGGCAGGAGCATCGCCGTCCTTGCCGAGACGCTCCTTGCGCTGCCGCTCGTACGTCTCGAAGTTCCCTTCGCACCAGTGGACGTAGCCGTCCCCTTCGAAGGCCAGGATGTGAGTCGCCAGGCGATCGAGGAACCAGCGGTCGTGNNTTCGTCGAGCAGCAGGACGTTGCAACCCTTGCGCAGCAGTTTGGCGAGCTGCACGCGGTTCCGTTCGCCTCCCGAGAGGACGCCGACCTTCTTCTCCTGATCGGGGCCGCGGAAGTTGAACCGCGACACGTAGGCCCGCGCGTTGATCCGCTTCCCGCCCATATCGAGCAGGTCGTTCCCTCCCGAGATCTCGTCGTAGACCGACTTGTTCGGGTCGAGCTCGTCACGCATCTGATCGACGTAGCCGAGTTCGACCGTCGGCCCGACTCGCAGCGTCCCCTTGTCCGGTCGNNTTGCCGGCACCGTTGGGACCGATCACTCCGATGATCCCTCCCGGCGGCAGGCGGAAATCCAGATCCTCGAACAGGACCCGATCGCCGAAGCTCTTGGTGATCTTGTCCGCTTCGACCACCAGGTCGCCGAGATGCTTGCCCGGAGGGATCTGCATCTCGAACTCGTCGATCTTCTCTTCGAACGCGGCGGAAGCCATCTGTTCGTAGGCGGCGACGCGCGCCTTGTTCTTCGCCTGTCGGGCACGCGGCGCCATCCGGACCCATTCGAGCTCGCGCTGGAGCGTCTTTCGACGAGCATCCGCCGACTTCTCTTCGGTCGCGAGTCGCGCTTCCTTCTGTTCGAGCCAGGAGGTGTAGTTCCCCTCCCACGGAATTCCCTTCCCGCGGTCGAGTTCCAGAATCCAGCCGGCGACNNTCGTCGAGCAGCAGGAGATCGGGGCGTTCGAGGAGCAGGCGGCAGAGCGCCACGCGGCGCCGCTCGCCCCCCGACAGCTTCGTCACGTCGGCGTCGCGCGGCGGCAGGTTCATCACCTCCATCGCATGTTCGATCTCGCGGTCCAGCTCCCACGAGTTCGTCGCCTCGATCTGGTCCTGGACGCGAGCCATCTCGTCGTAGACCTTCTGCATCGCAGCATCGTCGAGCGGCTCGGCGCACTTCATGCTCAGTTCGTTGTATCGATCGAGCAGCTTGCGGCGCGGCNNAGGGTGCTCTTTCCGGAGCCGTTTCGGCCGAGGACGCCGATCTTCGCTCCGGGATAGAACGCGAGCCAGATGTCGGTGAAGACCGGCTTCTGGCCGTGACGCTTGGTCAGTTCGCGAATCGTGTAGATGTACTGCTTGCCCATGGCCTGAACTCTCGGAGGCTTGGCCGGTCGGCCGTCGCCCGAACGCGATCGGTAATCCCGAATTGTATCGATCGCCGCACGAACGGGGAGCGACCCGGCCGGCGAACGGCTCGCACGCTCCGCGAACCGAACGGATCGCGCCGCACGGCTCGGCCACGAAAAGGCTCCCGCGCTCCCCCCTCCCCTGCATTCCGAACGCCTCGACTATGATGGCTCGCCCCCCGCGTCCCCTCGCGCCGCCTCTCGACATCACGAGCCGGCCGCTTTCCTCATGACGGAACCACGATGGCCAAGGCACTCGACCAGATTCTGGTGATCGACGTCGAGTCGACCTGTTGGGAGAACTATCCGCCCCCCGGGNNACCGACCGAGATCATCGAGATCGGTCTCTGTACCGTCGACGCCGCCTCGCTCGAGCGGATCGAAAAGCGCTGCCTGATGGTTCGCCCGCAGAAGAGCACCGTCAGTCCGTTCTGCACGTCGCTGACCAGCATCACTCAGGAGATGGCGGAGTCGGGGATGACGCTCGGCGAGGCGGTCACGATCCTGATGGACGAGTACCAGGCGCCTCACCGACTGTTCGCCAGTTGGGGCGACTATGACCGGAACCAGTTCCGCCGCAACTGCGAGATGTACGGCATTCCGTACCCGTTCGGACCGACCCATCTGAACGTCAAGAATCTCTACTCGATCGGCCTCGGGCTGCGTCAGGAACTCGGCATCGATTCGGCCATGGAACGACTCGGTCTGACCATGACCGGGACGCATCATCGCGGAGTCGATGATGCCTGGAACATCGCCGATCTGCTTTGCCGCCTGCTCAAGCGGATGCGCCGCGTCGGTCTCTGAGCGGCCGGCAAGCGGCAAGCGGCAAGACGTCGCGGCGCCGTTCGATCGGAGCTGGTGCCGCTCGATCGAGGCCTTCGCCGAGCACTCCCGTCGCTCACGAAGCGACGATCGACTCTCGCAGATCGCGAGCCAACTGGCGCGTCTTGAGATAGAAGCCGCGCACCAGATAGCCGAAGTAGACGTTCAGACCGACCGACAGGAAGAGCAGCCCGAGTGCCGCGACGCTGCTGTCGGTCGGCTGCACTTCGAGATCCGATTCGCCTCGAGGGGCGCGGACGTCGATCGTGCCGCTCTCCGTCCGGTCGGCCGGATCATCATCCGTTCGCGACGTCGAGGAACGGGACGGATTCGAGACGTTTCGGATCGGTGCGGTCGAGCTGGACGAACGGGCCAGGCCGCTCGCGATCCGCGAGCCTGCCGAAAGCGACGCTTCGCCGTTCTGCGGCTCGACGACATCCAGCACCCAGCGTCGGGTCGAGGGGACCGGAGCCGAGTAGGCCGGAGAACGCGAAGCGTAATTCGGATACGGGAGCCCACTCCCCTGGCCGGTCGGCGGTTGCGCATAAGGCGAACCATAACCCGCCTCGCGCGGATCGACGTAGCCGTTTCCGAGCGGGCCGTAGTTCGGGTCGATCGGTCGCGGCTCGAAGCCGGTCCAGCGCCCCGGCTCGGTATCGGTCGGGCGCGAGAGGGGCGGAGGGGGCAACGGGGGAAGCGTTCCCGGATTCGACGTCTCGTTGCGGACGCGAACGTCGGTCGAGCGAGGGAAATCACCGAAGGGGCTGTTGGCGAATCGTCCGCCGTTCCAGTCGGTCGCTCCGACCGGAGTCGACCCGGCACCGGTGAAGCCCCGATCGTTTCCGATCGGACGCGGAGGAGGATTGTTGTCGACGACCGCTCCGCGACCGTCGAAACCGGGGGCGGCGTTCTGACGCGGCGCATACGGGGCGTAACCCAAACCGGTCGACAACGGCGCGTTCAGGTAGTTCTCGTACTCGTTCAGCAGCGCTTCGCGAGGGACGGCGACCGATTCGGGATCGAGCGAGCGATCGGTCCAACCCGACGCGAGCGGATTGGGTGCTCCGTTGGACATCGTCGCGCCGGCCGCTCCACCGAAAGCCCCGCCTGCCGCCGTCGTCGGCGCCTGAGGCGAGCGACGATCCAGATAGTTCGGTGCGCTCGGAGGTTGCTGACTGGCTCGATAGGCATCGGCAGGAGAAGTGGTCTGCAGAGCCGCGAGGGACGCGGTTCCCGGAGCGCCATCGATCGCGCCGTCAGCCGGAGTCGATGTGGCGACCAGAGCCGGCTTCTGCAGGACCGCGTCGCCGAACTGAATTCGGACAGCGCCGACGTTGTCGAGCCCCTTCGGCAGAACGCTCGTGATCGGATAGCCGGCGCGCAGCGCCGCAATCGCTTCGTCGTCGAGTTGGATCACGTAGATCTGGTCTCCTTGCGGTGTCGACTCCCACGTCGATTCGACGCCGGTCGACAGACAGAGCAAGGCGACGACAATTCCATTCATCGGTGGAGACTCCGTTCGTCTTGCGCCCAAGACCACCGGGTGGTATCCTATCCGCCTTTACTGGTCGTCGTAAATAGAAGTCCGCTCGTCCTCTGCCGCGAATTGCCAGACCCAGCCGATTCGCGACGGTCTTCGGCCTTGCTGCCAAGAGCCCAGACCTCCTCGACCGTTCTCTCTTCGCTGGGCAGGGATGCCTTCTTCGTGGAATCGACGTCGGGTTCCGCTCCGCGCGACTCAGGTCCNNCGATTCGACGTCCGTCCACTCGTCGCGCTCTCCTGATCCGACGACCAAGCGTCCGACGTCGCCGCGTCGGCGATTCGTGCTCGGCGCCGTTCGTCTGGTCGTTCTCGCGGCGGTCGCGATCGGCATTGCCTGGGCGGTGCGCAAGGGATTGGCCGATCCGGCGGTGCGCGATCTGAAGTGGTCGGACCTCCGCCCGCTTCCGCTCGTCGCCGCCTGTCTTTGGTACGCCGCCGGCACGCTCCCCGGCTGGATCTACTGGCATCGGATCATGCAGGCGTTCGGACAGCGACCGACTCGCTTCGAGTCGCTCCGTGCTTTCATGATCGGGCAACTCGGCAAGTACGTCCCGGGTAAGGGACTGGTCGTCGCGATCCGCGCCGATGCGGTGCGCAGCGAACGGACCTCGGCGGCGGCTGCTGCGGCGGCGGTCTTCATCGAGACGTTGACGCTGATGGCGGTCGGCGCGACGGTCGCCGCATCGATCCTGATCTTCCTGCCGATGCCTCGTGGTGCCGCCGACGGCTTGGGGCGCGAATCGCTGATCGCGCTGGCATGTCTGCTGATGGCGGTCGCGGGGATTCCGACGTGGCCGCCGCTCTTCCGACGGCTCGTGCTGTTGCTGCGGGTCGACCGAGCCGATCCGAGCATCCGCGCGGCGATCGACGGCCTCGACGGCAAGTTGCTGCTGGTCGGTTGGGGTTTGAATCTGATCGTCTGGAGTTGTTGGGGGGCGAGTCTGTACGCGGTCCTGCAGGCGATTCCGGGAGTCGAGCCGACGCTCGATCGACTGCCGCTGCTCGTCGCCTGCGTGGCGCTCGCGATGGTCGCCGGGTTCCTGTCGCTGTTGCCGGGGGGAGTCGGGGTTCGCGAGCTGATCATCCTGACGCTGTTGGCGGAGTTCGGGCCGGCCAAGGCGATCGTTGCGGCGGTCCTGCTTCGCCTGAGCTGGCTGCTGTCCGAGACGGTGATCGCAACTATCCTGTACCCTTGGCACCCGTCAGGCCGCGGCAGTGAGGACTCGAACGAGATCACGGTCTCGGAAGCGGGCAAGCAGTGACGGCGATCGTCGCGGTCCGATCGAGGACCGGCGAGCTGATTTCGCAACGCTCGGAGCGTGGTGCGGCCTCTCGAGCCGAGTGTTCGTCCGGCGCAGGCTGGTCGTCCGAATGCCGGCGGAATGGCCAGGCGACGGCGCTTCGCATCGCACTCCTCGCGCCGTCGATTTCGCCTCTCGCTCTTCCGGGAAACGGACCATGAAGTGCTCGGCCGTGATTCCGGTCTTCAATGAGGCGGAGAGTCTGGTGACCCTCCATCGGGAGCTGCGCGAGACGGGAGCGGCGCACGGCATCGAACTCGAGATCGTTCTGGTCGACGACGGCTCGACCGATCGGAGCTGGGAAGCGATCGAGTCGTTGGCGGCGAGCGATCCGGGGGTGGCGGCGATCCGCCTGCGACGCAATTTCGGCAAGGCGGCGGCGCTGACCGCCGGTTTCCGCGAAGCATCGGGCGAGATCGTGCTGACGCTCGACGCCGATCTCCAGGATCATCCGAAGGAGATCCCTCGCTTTCTGGCGGCGATCGCCGAGGGGCACGACGTCGTCAGCGGGTGGAAGGCGATTCGTCATGACCCGTGGCACAAGACGCTCCCGAGTCGAGTCTTCAACCGCTTGGTCGGACGAGTCACCGGCGTGCGGCTGCACGATCACAACTGCGGCTTCAAGGCGTACCGCCGCGAGGTGCTCGACGAGATCAGTCTGTACGGCGAGCTGCATCGGTTCGTGCCGGTCCTGGCAGCGGCACGGGGGTTCCGTGTCGGCGAGATTCCGGTCGAACACCGCGCCCGTCGCTTCGGCCGTTCCAAGTACGGGATCGAGCGGTTTCTCAAGGGGCTGCTCGATCTGCTGACCGTCTTCTTCCTGACCGGATATCGGACCCGACCGCAGCATCTGCTCGGCGGAGTCGGGCTGCTGTCGTTTTCGCTCGGCGCGCTCGGCATGGCCTACCTGGCGGTCTATTGGTTGCTCCGCGAGTACGGCGGATTCGGCGAGACTTGGTTGCCGCTGCATCAACGCCCGCTCGTCCTCTACTCGCTCGGCGCGGTGCTGCTCGGCGCACAGCTCCTGTCGGTCGGCTTTCTGGCCGAACTCGTCACGGCGCAGCACGCCCGCACGGCGACGAACTACTCGGTCCGGCGACGGATCGCCGCTCGCGGCCCCGCCCGATCTCCGACGACCGGTCCTCCGGTCCGCTTCGACGATCTCGAGGATCCGGCCGGCCTGCATCGCGAGAACGTGCCACGAGAGGCGTCCGAGGTCGCCGTGCGCGAACGGCCGGAGCCGGGCTCGCGCGAACTCGGCCAGGAGTCGACCTGATGAGCGACGAGGGATCGTGCGACGAAGCGATCGGAAGCGATGACCGAGCTCGGCGACTCGATCGGATTTGGATCGCCGTCGTCGTCGCCGTACTCGCCGGCCGAGTCCTGGCGCTCGCGCCGGCCGGCGGCGGTCTGCCGATCTTTTCCGCAAACGACCGAAGTCGCTGGGCGACGATCCGCTCGCTCGGCGACGACGGGACCTATGCGATCGATGCCCTGATCGCGGCGCCGCGAAACCCGTGGGACACGATCGACAAGGTCGCCCATCTCGGTGCGGACGGGCGAATGCACTACTACTCGAGCAAGCCGACGTTGCTGCCGACGCTGTTGGCGTTCGAGTACCGACTGCTGAGAACGTTGACCGGTTGGACGCTCGACACGTATCCCGATCGAGTCGTCCGGACGATGTTGCTGTTGTCCAACGTCCTGCCGACCGGCCTGCTGCTGTGGCTCACGGCCGGAATCGCTCGACGCCGAGGGGCATCGGATGCGACGCGGGGGATCCTGATCGCCGGCCTGGGGCTCGGGACGTTCGTCGGCACCTTCGTCGTCACGATCAACAACCACCTGCCGGCCGCGATCGCCGTCGGCATCGGCGTTGCGGCACTGGAGCGGACGGTGCGGCGACGGCAGATCGAGCGAGATTCGGCGAGCCGGGGAGCGAGCGTCAGCGATCCGCGTTCCTTCCTGGTCGCGGCGATCGGCGGAGCGGCCTGCGCATTCGCCGCCAGTTGCGAGCTGCCGGCACTTTCGTTCGCCGCGGTCGCATCGCTGGCGTTTCTGGTCGTCGATCCGCGCCGCACGCTGCTCGCGTTTCTGCCGGCGATGGGGCTCGTCGCGTGTGCCCATTTCGGAACCAACTGGCAGGCGCATCAGAGTTTTCGCCCCGCTTATGCCCACCGCGCCGACGGTCCGATCGTCGCTCGTTTGGGAACGGACGAGACGGAGCGGATCGCACGCGGCTCGCTCTCCCCATCGGCGCGAACCGCACTGGCCGAGGCGAAGATCGAGCTCTCGGATCTCTGGTCGATCGAGCCGGGGGAATCACCGGTCCCTGCGGGAGTACGACGCTGGGTTCTGACCGACCTGCGAACGCAGGAGCGTTGGGCTCTGGTGGAGCCGAAATCCGGAGACGAAATCGAAGTCCGGACCTGGGACAACTGGTACGAGTATCCCGGGAGCTACTGGACACGACCGGTCGAACGACGCTCGCCGGTCGATCGCGGTGAACCGTCGCGGTGGCGTTACGCCTGGCACATGACGCTGGGGCATCACGGCATCCTGTCGCTCACGCCGATCTTCGCGCTTGCGCTCTGGGGAGGGGTGCTCGGACTGGGACGACGCAACGGATGGGAATGGCGAGCGTTCGTCGCCGGAGTCGCGACGATCTCGCTCGTCTGTTTCCTGTTCTATCTGAGTCGCCCGCTGATCGACCGGAACTACGGCGGTCAGACGAGCGTGCTCCGCTGGATGCTCTGGTTCGCTCCGCTCTGGATGCTGCTGTCGCTCGAGGCGATCGAACGAGCGATGCGGTCGCAGTACGGCCGCGCCGCGGTCCTGACGCTGCTGATCGCGAGCATCGCCAGCGCCGCCTACTCGACCTCCAATCCCTGGGTCCATCCCTGGGCGTATACGCTTTTCGGCGGCGAGTGACGCGGCGCGGGCAGCCGTTCCGTCGCGACGCGTCTTCGGCAGACTCGGCCAATG